>CAZEOP010000081.1:0-13673 GCA_964513715.1 uncultured Gordonia sp. | reverse complement strand
CCCAGCTCCACGCCCCACTGATCGAAGGCGTTGATACCCCACACCATCGCCTTGACGACCACCTGGTGCTCGTACAGCGCGATCAGCTGACCGAGGACCGAGGGGGTGAGCGACGGCGCCAGAATGCTGGTCGACGGCCGGTTGCCCGGCATCACCTTGTGCGGGACGAGCGCCGGGTCGACGCCCTCGGCGGCCAGCGCGGCGGCGTCTTTGCCGAAGGCCAGCACCTGGGTCTGGGCGAAGAAGTTGCTCATCAGCAGATCGTGCATCCCGCCGCCGGGTGCGGGGAGATCGTCGAGCGGCCGGGCGAAGCCGATGAAGTCGGCCGGGATCAGCCAGGTGCCCTGGTGCAGCAGCTGATAGAAGGCGTGCTGCCCGTTGGTGCCGGGCTCGCCCCAGACCACCGTCGCGGTGGGCGCACCGACGTGGCGGCCGTCCCGGGTGACGGACTTGCCGTTCGACTCCATCACCAACTGCTGCAGATAGGCCGGGAAGCGCGCCAGATCGTTCGCATACGGCAGCACGGCCTGACTCTGCGCGTCCCAGAAGTTGGAATACCAGAGGCCGATCAGGGCGAGCAGTATCGGCGCATTGCGCTCGGGCGGCCGGGTGCGGAAGTGCTCGTCCATCCGGTGGAAGCCGTCCAGGAAGTCGGCGAAGTTCTCCCGGCCGACGGCGATCATCAGCGACAGGCCGATGGCCGAGTCGACGGAGTAGCGGCCGCCCACCCAGTTCCAGAAGCCGAACATGTTGGCCACGTCGATACCGAAGGCCGCCACCTCGTCGTGGTTGGTGCTGACGGCCACGAAGTGCTTGGCCACCGCTGCCTGGTCGCCGTCGCAGGACGCCAGCAGCCAGTCGCGCGCGGCGCGGGCGTTGGTCAGCGTCTCCAGGGTGGTGAAGGTCTTGGAGGCGACGATGAACAGCGTGGTCGCCGGATTCAGTCCGGCCAGGGTTCCGATGAGGTCGGCGGGATCGATGTTGGAGACGTAGTGGCAACGCAGGCGCGGATGCCGGTAGTGCCGCAGCGCCTGATAGCCCATCGCCGGACCGAGGTCGGAGCCGCCGATGCCGATGTTGACCACGTCGGTGATCGGCGCCCCGGTGTAGCCGGTCCACTCCCCGTCGCGCACCCGATCGGCGAACCCGCCCATCGCGGCCAGCACCGCGTGCACGTCGGCCACCACATCCTGGCCGTCGACCACCAGCTCCGCATCGGCGGGCAGCCGGAGCGCGGTGTGCAGCACGGCGCGGTCTTCCGAGGTGTTCAGGTGCGCGCCGGCGAACATCGCATCGCGCAGCGTCTGGACTCCGGCCGTCCGGGCCAGTTCGATCAGCAGTTCCAGGGTCCGGTCGGTGACCAGGTTCTTGGCGTAGTCGATGTGCAGATCGGCCGCGTCGACCACGAGGGTGCGACCGCGGTCGGGGTCGTCGTCGAACAGCTGAGACAGCGTCAGGCCGTCGCACTCGGCGCGATGGACGGTCAGCGCCTGCCAGGCCGGGGTGGTCGTGATGTCGACGTCCTCGTCCTGCGCGCGCTGCCCGGTCATGCCGTCAACCCTAGTGTGCGCACCCGGAGAAAGCAGTCCGTCTAGACAAGCTTCGCCGACAGCCGGTCCGGGAGGTAGCGCAGGGCCGCGGCCACCGGCTTCCACGGCCAGGACGGCACCTCGGCGCGGCGCGGTTCCGCCTCGATCGCGGCGACCATGGCGCGCACCCCGGACTCGGTGTCGGTCATCATCCGGGTGTTGACGCCGCGGTTGATGTCGGTCTCGATGTAGCCGGGCAGGATCACGCTGACGACGATCGGACTGCCGGCCAGTTCGGCCTGCAGTCCCTGCCCGAGCGCGGAGACGCCGGCCTTCGACGCGGCGTATGCGGCCTGCGCCCGGGGCAGGCCGCGCACCGCGGAGATGGAGCTGATCAGCACCAGGTGACCGTGGTTCTGGGCGCGGAAGAGTTCCATCGCCGCCTCGGCCTGCGCCAGCGCGCCGACCAGATTGGTCTGCACGGTTTCGAGGTTGGCGGCCGCCTTGCCGGTGCCGATCGGCGCGCCCTTGCCCAGCCCGGCGTTGACGATCACCCGGTCCACACCGCCGAGCTCGTCGGCCAGTTCACCGAAGACCACCGGCACGGACTCGACATCGGTCACGTCCAGCGCGCGCACGGCCACCCGGCGGGCGTCCGGCTCGAGCTCGGCGGCCAGCGCCTGCAGCCGGTCGAGGCGGCGCGCCGCCAGGCCCAGTGCGCGGCCGCGCCGGGCGAATTCGCGCGCCATGCCCTCGCCCAGGCCGGAGCTGGCGCCGGTGATGATGATCTTCTCGCGGGTCACGGCGACGAATCTACCCGCCGCCCCGGCTCGGCCCGGCCCGCCGCCGTCGCCCGATCGAGATCCGATCGTGACGGCTCGGGTCCGTGTCGCACCGCGGCGCAGCCCCGGAGTCGCCCCTATTGTAACTTGCGTCACAACAGTCTCACGCCACCTGGGAGTACGCATGAGAGTCCATGCCCGCCGCGGAACCCGCCTGGCCGTCTCGTCCGCCGTGGCGGTGGCCGCCACCTGCGCGGTGGGGATCGCCCTCCCGCCACCGGCCCAGGCCGCGCCGTGCGGCAACGCCGGGTCCGGGTCGGGATCCAGCGGCAACAGCTCGCTGGGCACAGGCTCGGCAGACGGA
This sequence comes from uncultured Gordonia sp., assembly GCA_964513715.1. GTDB lineage: Bacteria > Actinomycetota > Actinomycetes > Mycobacteriales > Mycobacteriaceae > Gordonia. The sequence goes on along the minus strand of CAZEOP010000081.1, from coordinate 10,998 downwards.
AGCGGGGGCGCCCCGAACCAGCCGGGCGCGGGCCCGCAGGGCGGACTCCCGACCTGGAGCAACGCCACGTCGAAGGTGGTCTCCTGGGTCACCGGCCCGAAGAGCCCCAACGACACCCTCAACCGCTTCACCATCTCCGGCACCGACCTGGGGATCGCCTGGGACAACGGCCAGGGCCAGACGCTGATGGCCTTCGGCGACACCTTCGGCTGGTGCAATGTGCAGGGCCAGCAGTGGCGGCACAACGTGCTGCTGCGCACCGACGATGCGAACCTGGCCGACGGCATCACGGTGCCCGCCGCCGTGCCCGGCGATCAACACTCCGGTGCCGTGGTGGAGGCTGCGAGCCCGACCTTCGCCCGCGACATGATCGGCTCGTTCGGGGTGGCCGGCGTGGAGGTCACCACCATTCCCACCGCGGGCATCAGCATCGGCGGCAAGCAGTACGTCAACTACATGTCGGTGCGCCAGTGGGGCAGTGCGGGCAACTGGGACACGAACTTCTCGGGCATCGCCGAATCGTCCGACAACGGCCAGACCTGGCAGTCCCAGCTGTCGACGCTGCGGCTGAACACCGGCTTCACCGGCGCCACCCTGCGCACCCCCGACCCGCTGCCCGACCTGCGCCCGAACGACGGCAAGTTTCAGCAGTCGGCCTATGTGGCCGGCCACGGCGACGACGCGGACTGGATCTACCAGTTCGGCACCCCCAACGGACGTTTCGGCGGCTGCTTCCTGGCCCGCTTCGCGCCGGGCGACATCCTGGATCTGGACAAGTACGAGTACTGGACCGGCACCGGCTGGACGCACAGCATCGACGACATGCCCGACTACCCGGCCTCCGCCGTGGTCAAGGCCCCGGTGAGCGAGATCTCGGTGGCCTTCAGTCCGCGGCTGAACAAGTACGTCATGCTCAACGGCGACAACGGCATCACGATGCTCGTCGCCGATCGCCCGCAGGGTCCGTGGACCGTCGGCAAGACCCTGATCCCGGCCGGCTCGCTCGTCGTCTACGGCCCGATGATGCTGCCCGGTTCCCCCGCGCTGACCGGCACCGGCGACAAGCTGTACTTCAACGCCTCCCGGTGGAGCGACTACAACGTGATGCTGATCGAATCGAAGATCGACTGAGTCCGCCGCCGGGTGCCGAATGCCGAGTGCCGAGTGCCGGCCCGGCTACTTGAGCAGCCGGGACATCCGGCGATCGGCCAGCACCCGGCCCCCGGTCTGACAGCCCGGGCAGTACTGGAAGGACCGGTCGGTGTACGAGACCTCGCGCACGGTGTCCCCGCAGTCCGGGCACGGGAGACCTTGGCGCGCATGGACTTTCAGTCCGGTGCGTTTCTCGGACTTGAGGGCGCCGACACCGAGCCCGGACAGCCGGTCCGTCGCATCCAGTAGCACCGCGCGCATCGCCGCGTGAAGATCGTCGACCGCGGCCGCGTCCAGCGACGCGGCTGCGGCGAACGGTGAGAGCCGGGCCGCGTGCAGGATCTCATCGGAGTAGGCGTTGCCGATGCCGGCGATCGACCGCTGATCGGTCAGGACGGTCTTGAGCCGACCGCGGCTGCCGGCCAGCAGCGCACCGAACTCCTCCCGGGACACCGCGAGCGCGTCCGGCCCCAGGGCAGCGAGGCGTTCGACGTCGGTGGGATCGCGCACCACCCAGGCCGACACCCGCTTCTGGGTGCCGGCCTCCGTCACGTCGAAGCCCTCGCCGGGCAGGCCGCAGTGCACGCGCAGCGCGATCGGCCCCTTGCCCCCGGGCCGCGGCGGGGTGGCACTCAGCGACTCGCTCCAACGGATCCAGCCCGCCCGGGACAGGTGGATCACCAGGTGCACCGCGGGCTCGTGATCGTCCGCGTCGCCGGGAACGGTACCGATCACCAGGTACTTGCCGATCCGGCCGACGGTCGAGACCACCCGGCCGGTCAGCGCCGTGTACGGCGGCTCGGCTGTCTTGAGGACCGACAGCGAGGCGATGTCGATCCGCCGGATCGGCCAGGCCGCGATCCGGCCGTCGAGAAACTCGGCGAGCGCCGCCACTTCGGGGAGTTCGGGCATGCCTCCAGTGTGCGCGCCGGCCCGCCGGGATGTGCTTGGCTAGAGGAATGACCGCCCCCGGCTCCTTCCGCCACACCGACGCCGAACTGGCCGCGCTGATCGCCGCCGGCGCCGGCCAGGTGCTCCTCGGCGTCGGCTACGGCGACCTGCTCGGCGGGCGCCAGCTCGGTGACCTCGGCGATGCGATGGCGCAGGCGTGGATCTCCCGGATCCTGACGAGCCACCGTCCGCTCGACGCGGTGCTGTCGGAGGAGGCCGACGACGATCTGGCCCGGCTGGACGCCGAGCGGGTGTGGATCATCGATCCGCTCGACGGGACGGCCGAGTTCTCCCGGGGCACCACGCACTGGGCGGTGCACGTCGCCCTGACCGTCGACGGCCTCCCCACCGCGTCGGCGGTCTCGCTGCCGGCGCAGGGACAGCTGTTCCGGTCCGACCGGGTACCGGTGACCGACGGGCCGCTGACCGGGCGGATCGCCGTCTCCCGGTACGGGCACTCGTATCCGAGCGCCGCGGTGGCCGACCGGCTGGGCCTGTCGGCCGTGCACATCGGCTCGGCCGGCGCCAAGGCGATGGCGGTGGTGCGCGGTGACGTCGACGCCTACGTCCACTCCGGCGGCCAGTACGAGTGGGACAACTGTGCGCCGGTCGGCGTCGCCCAGGCCGCCGGCCTGCACTGCTCGCGGCTCAGCGGCGCCGAAATCGTCTACAACAATCCGCAGCCGTACATGCCCGACTTCGTCATCTGCCGCACCGAGATCGCCGAGGAACTGCTGGCGGCCCTGGCCTCACCGTGGTGAGCGGCGCAACAGGTACACGTCCATCACCCAGCCGGTGCGCTCCCGCAATTCGGCACGCGCGGCGGCGATCTGCGCGGCGACCTCGCCGACCCGGCCGCTGACCAGAAGCTGGTGCGGGGTACCGAGATTCGCGCCCCAGAAGACCTCGTCGTCCGGCTCGGCCGCCTCGGTGAACGCCAGGTGCGAGTCGAGCATCACGATCCGGTTGGGCACCGGCTCCCCGCCGTCCGGCGCGGCAGACCGATCCGAGGGTTCGGTCAATCGCCGTCCGGTGGTCAGCAGCACCGGCTCCCCGATGCCGTGGGCGACGATCCCGTGCGCCGCGGTGAGCGCGGAGGCACTGGTGACGCCGGGGATCACCGAGACCGTCAGGTCCAGCCCGGGGCGCCGCGCCAGTTGATCGGTGAGCCGCAGCGTGGAGTCGTAGAGCGCCGGATCGCCCCAGACCAGGAAGGCCCCCGACTGGCCCGGCGCCAGCGCCGCGCGGATCGCCGCATCGAGCGCGTCGACGCGGGCGGTGTGCCAGCGGGCCACCTCGGCGCGGTAGTCGGCGGGATCCCGGTCGCGCGGCGGATCGTCGACCACGACCACCCGGTGCCCGGCGCGCGCATAGCGATCGATCAGGTCCTGCCGCAGCGCGGCGAGCTCCGCGGTACCCGATCCCTTGTCCAGCAGGAAGAAGACGTCGGTCGCGGCGATCGCGTCCACCGCTTCGAGAGTGAGCTGCCGGGGTCCACCCGGGCCGATGCCGATGACGCGCAACGTGATCGCGAGATCCGTTGCGCCGCTGCTCATTTGGCGTGCACCTTCGCCAGGCCGTGCACCTTCGAACTCAAGTCGAGCACCAGCTGGCGCGGGGCCAGCCGCCGCAGCAGGAAGACCACGCCGGCACGATTTCCGCGCGCGTAGAAGGGCTTCGGATTCTCCGCCAGTGCGGCGGCGACGATCTGTGCGGCCATGTCGCGCGCACTGATCCCCTTGGCCTCGTTGGCCGCGGTGGCGGCGGCGACCGTCGCAAACTCGTCCGCGTAGGGGGAATCGTCGCCGATGTTCACCGTGCGCCGATCGCCGATACCGGTGGCGATGGTGCCCGGCTCCACCGAGATCACCCGGATGCCGTACGGGGCCACCTCGCGCCGCAGGGCGAAGGCGTAGGCCTTGAGGGCGGCTTTGGTGGCCGCGTAGGTGGAGCGGAAGGCGATGGGGAAACTGGCGAGCATGGAGCCGACCATCATCACGGTGCCGGTGCGCCGTTCCCGCATCCCGGGCAGCACCGCCTTGGTCAGGGCGATCGGACCGAGGACGTTCACCGCGAACATCCGCTCGATCTCCTCGATCGGCGTGTCCTCCAGGGCGCCGGCATGACTCTCGCCGGCGTTGTTGATCAGGATGTCGATCGGACCGACCTCGCGGGCGCAGCTCCGTGCGGTCTCCAGGTCGGCGTTGTCGAGCCGGACGTAGGTGACGCCGGGGATGGGGTCGGCCACCGATTCGGGGCGACGACTGGTGCCGTAAACCAGGTGCCCGGCGGCCGCGAACTGGCGGGCCACCTCGGCACCGATGCCACTGGTGGCACCGGTGATCAGGACGCGGCGAACGGGCGACGATGCGGTCATGCTGTCAGCCTAATGCCCGACAGATGCACCGGGGCCCGGGTGCGCTGTGCACCCGGGCCCCGGCGACGCTGAGACGTCGAGCGTCAGGCGTCCTTCGGCGGCTCGAAACCGGCCGCCTTGGCCGCGGCCTCGGTGGCGAACCAGATCTCGGCGATCGTCTGCGCGTACCCCGGCGACGACGGGACGTGGTACAGACCGGAGTCCGCGTTGCCCTTGATCGGGTAGCCCTCGGGAGCCTTCTGCGGATCCGACAGCGGCAGGTGCGCACCCACCGGCACCGGAACGGTCTTGCCGGCCCGGATGTAGGTGCCCACACCGTCGCCGACGCCCTTCACGGCAGCCGCACCCGCCGCCGCAGCCGCGGCAGCACCGGCGACGACGGTGGAACCGTGGGTCACGGTGCCGGCCTTCTCCGGGTTGGTGATGACCGCGGCGGTGTCGCCGGCGGTGTCGCCGACCTTGCGCACAGTGGTGGTGGCGGTGTCCTCGACCTTGTGAGCGGCTGCGGCGCCCTTGGCCTTGACGGCAGCGGCCGTCGCGGCAGCGCCCGCGGCGGCACCGGCGGCGGCGCCCTTCAGATTGACCTTGGGCAGATCAGCGCCGACGGCCGGGCGCGGTGCGTGCACCACGGTCTCGGTCGTCTTGCGGTTGCGCGTCAGCAGCCACCAGAGCAGCGCCAGCAGCGGGATCAGCAGCAACAGCCACCACCACGGCGAGATGCCCTTGGTGTCGACGCTCGGCGCGGTGGCGTTCGGCATGCTCATATCCGGAGCGGTCATGTTCGGCATGCTCAGGTTCGGCAGGTTGACCCCCGGCAGACCCAGGTTCTTCCACGCGGCCGGAATCGCCAGACCGGCCAGGCCGGCGCTCAGCGACGTCGGCGCCGAGGTCCACTTCTGGTCCTTGACGTTGTAGGTCAGGCTGCCGTTGGCGAAGGTCTGCGACAGCTCGTCGCCGTTGACGGTCATCTCGCCGGTCGGCGCGCCCAGCTCCGCACCGATCTTGTCGGCAGCCAGCGAGAACGGGCCGCGCACCAGCCAGGCGCCGTCGGCCGGCGTCCAGTAGATGGTCGGATCGCCCTCACCGGCGAACGAGGCCTCACGGCCCGGAGTGAAGTCGTCGGCGTCCTCTTCCGAATCGGTCGGGAAACCGATCGCGCTGGCACCCGCGGGACCCCCCAGCTCGCTGTACTTGGCGTCGATCGCACCGTAGAGAACCTCGGCACCGGTCTTCTCGGACCAGTAGATGGTTCCGCCGTCGAAACTCTGGGAGAAGCCGTCGCCCACGGCCTGGACGTCGCCGGCCTTGGCACCCAGTCCGGTGTTGTTGAAACCACGCTCAGCGTCGCCGGAGTTGATCTTTCCAGCGAGCTCGCTGATCGCCTTCTGCGCGTCGTCCTTGGTGTCCGCATGGGCGGCCGGGGCAACAAGCGCACCCACGCCGAGCAGGGACGCGATGCCCACTGCCACCATTCCGGACCGGAACGATCCTGAAATCTTCATGTTTCTCCGCACGTCGTGTTGCTGCACCGGTTTCGGTGCACCAGCCAACGTACTATTTCGCGGGAAACACACGTCGCAAATCCGCGCTATCGCGACACAACTGTTACTGGTGCCGCGCCCGATCATCGGGGCGACACCAGTGTCCGCACAGGGTTGTGTGCGCCTGTATGAATCGCTTTCAAGCACTGTAGGCGACCCCCCGGCCGGAGGCCGGCAGGGTGCCACTGTGCTCCCGGCAGGATTCGAACCTGCGACACCCGCTTTAGGAGAGCGGTGCTCTATCCCCTGAGCTACGAGAGCGGGGACTGGCGGAAGACGTGGCGGAAGTTCGAGTCTTCGCGCCGGAATCGTGGCCAGTCGGTGGTGGGCAGCCCGGTGAGGGGCGGCTACCCGCGTGAGGAGAGTCTACGGCAGCGTTCGGAGGGCACGCGTGCGCGACTCGCGTCCCGTGGCCGCGAGGGCGTGTGTCAGCGCCAGACGATTTGTCTGTTGGTTCCTTCCGTGCTTTGGCGCCGGTTCAGGCCGCTACCGGCGGCCCGGTGACGGTCTGTGGTGGCGCCGCCAGAGGAGGTCAGTGTAGGCGTTGCGGCCTAGGGCATGGCCAAGCATGACGAGGAACCGACCTGCGGCGGTGTGGGAGATCGCACTGCCGCCGCGCAAGGCGCGCTCAATGCTGTTGTTCGCGGATTCGGCATCTTCGCGACGTCCGTAGATGCGGTTGTACAGCGCCGACTCGTCGCTCTCGTCCTTGGCGGCTTGCCGCAGGCGCTCGATCCGGTACTGCCCGGAGGGTTCTTCGGCGTTGGCCTTCACCCGGTGCACGTTGCCGCCGGGCAGCTAGATGGCATGCACCTCGTTCTCCTGCCCGAGCAGGCCGCTCCGCTTGCGCGCCCCACGCAGTTCGGCGTGCTCGGCCGCGGTGATGCCCGGCTTCACGCCGTCTTCGACGTCGGCGTGTTCTGAGCCAGTTCGCCAGGCACGATTCGTTGATACCGAAGCCAGCGGCGATCTGCTTGAGCTGCCGGCCCGGCTCGCGGTTACGGGCCACGCGCACAACATCATCACGGAACTCTCTGGGGGGTACAGCTTGGGCATGGTGCGCATCCTTCCAGCGGCGCCTCACAGCACCACAGAACAGATGTCACCTGATCGTGCAGCAGTCCCCTCGATGAGCCTGTGCCACCCGAACGACGGCGACTTCTCGAAACTACTATCCAGACAGGCTCGTAGGTCCACTAGAGCCGACCAGGCGCGCCCCTACTCGGGCTTGACCTCGAACCCAGCGCCTTGAAGCTCACCGAGTAAGCTCGACTCCCACTTCCCAGACCCGTCAATCTCGTAGTACGCGATACCTCCGAGGTCACTAGGTAGTTCAACTACGGGGTCGTATAAAACTGCCGTTCTGCTACGCCCCAGTTTCCCCATTGCGTAGCCAAGCTCCAGAAGGACATTCTGACGCGCTCGGAGCTGCGTTTCGTCCGTCGAGGCAAGACCTCCACGATCGTCGGCGGACATAATCGCGATTGCGAACGACGCGGGGTTGAACGCTGACTCGAACTTCTCAATCACCGTTGCACCGCGATTTGGTTGATCGGAAAGGACAATGGCAGATTTCCCAGTTCGCTTCAAGATGAGTAGTTCAAGTTGCATACGAGTCTTGTCATCACGGCCATGAATAATGAAGATCTCCCCATCTGCGGCCAATCCGCCGTCGCGCTCAGCGTCAGAGACTCCATCGATGAGTTCATACTCATCAACCACGCTCAGCAGATGCTCCAGGCGTTCCACCTTTGTGTCGACATCCCTTCGGATTCCTTCGAGTGACACATCATCGGCCATCTCAAGGCCAAGCGGATACGTTAGCCCTACAGCCGATTTGAACTCATCCTTCGGCGTCAAATCTAGCCAGCTACCGTCCTTCCGGAACGCCTTGTCCAGGAAGATCAACACCCGCTTGTCCCAAGATCGGTACGCAGGAGCGGCTATCTCAACAGTGGCAGCCGACCGCACCGAGCCCGCCTTGGCAATATGCTCTTCAATCTTCTCTCGGGTTGCCGCATGCGGCGCAGTAAGTCGGTTCGTCATGGGCAGATTATCGCACGACTACAGATGCCACTCGCTACAGCAGGTTCGCTACGCGTACAGCCAGAACATGCAGCCAACCACGATCAGCATGACAGAGGACGCTCCCGCGAGTCCTACCCATTCGTTGCGGGTGAAGTCCCAGTCACGGCGCTCCATTCCCCACGCAGCCCACAGGCCCCGCGTTGCGCGGACAAGAACGTAGACACCGCCGACTGTCAGAAGCCCGAACAGTGCCGTAAGGAAGGAAACGTCCGCTGCACTTCCCACCGTTTCAGTAGCTCGTTGCCAAGCGCGACCGAGTGCGCCAGATTCGGACCACTTGAGCATCAGCGCGACCAGCCCGGCTGAAACGACGCTTCCCGCTATCGTTCTCACGATCCCCCACTCGCCGGACACTGCCTTGCTTCGCTGTGACACGCACGTCGATGAACTGGCACTCGGTCAGTGGCCGATGCGGATCGCGTCGGCTCCTAACGGATCGACGCTTTTCCGATACGAGTCAGCATGACCACGACCATCAACGTACGGCAATGTGCAACTCTAGCGGTGCACGGTCATGTGAAAAATCTAACCCTCCGCTTTGCCGGACTTGATTCCCGCCGGATACGCACGGGCGACCGCCAAAGCCCCGTCGCAATCGACTTCGCCTTCAAGAACAGCCACTGGCTGGCTACGACCAGTGCTCGGATCCGCGACCAAATCGCAAACGACACCGGCCGGCGTCAGCCTCATTGACGGCGAACCCGACGCTGCCGTCGCTTGGGTGGAAGTCGCCATGAGCGGCATCGACTGAGTCTCAACTGCCCCCGACTGCGTCGACTGCACGGTGCTCGACGCGCGCTCGGACGAACGCTCAGTGTTGTCGACAGCTGGCGAGCAGCCAGCCACGGCTAGCGCAACTACGCCGACCACCACGCTTACGCTGAGCAGCTTTCGATGTCCCTCTACTTCAGCAGCCTCGATCTCTGTGATCGCCGATTGGCCCGTTACAAATCATGCCCAATCGCACTTCTCAGCCTGACCAGCCGATTCCTCTATCTGCGGTGACGGGAACTTCTCGCAGTCCCACGAGAGCGGGAGCGGGTAGGTCGACTGCCCGCGTCAGCAGAGTCTACGGGAGGACTACTTCGCGACGAAGGTGCGGCGGAAGTTGGCGAGGGAGCGGTGGACGTCGCCCTGGACGGCCTTCGCCGCCGCCTTGCCGACCGGGCCCATCAGCGGGAGGCCGCCGAGGTCGATCAGGAAGGTGACCTCCGAGCCGCTGTCCTTCGGCTTCACGGTGAGATCGATCTTGGCCTTGACCCCGCCCTTGCCGCTGCCCGAGAAGCGCACCCGCTTGGGCGGATCGTAGGTGTCGATCTTCCAGTCGAAGCGCACGCGGGTGCCCTTGACCTTCACCACGGACGTAGCCTTGGTGCCGACCGCCAGATCGTCGGGCGCGGGCACATCGTGGCGCCAGCCGTCGTGCAGCACCAGCCAGTCGTCGAAGCGGGACAGGTCCGAGGCCGCCGCGAAGGCCTCCTCGGGCGTGAGGTCGACGTACAGGGAGTCGCTGGTCTTGGCCATGGTTGATGAGCCTAGCGTCTGCGCCGCGGCGCGCGCACTGCTGTCCGCGCACGTCGTCGGACACGACGGCGTGGTCGCCCGCATCACCGAGGTGGAGGCGTACAACGGTCCCGACGATCCGGCGTCGCACGCCTTCACCCGCACCCCGCGCTCGGAGACCATGTACGGCCCCGCCGACCGGCTGTACGTCTACCGCATCCACGGCCACCACTGCGCCAACATCGTGACGAGCCCGGAGGGGCAGGGTTCGGCGGTTCTGCTGCGGGCCGGCGAGATCGTCGACGGGCTGGCGGCGGCGCGGGCCCGGCGCGGCGGCGTCGACGACCGACTGTTGGCCCGGGGGCCCGGAAACCTCGCCAAGGCACTGGGCATCACGATGGCCGATCTGGGCACCGCACTGCTGCTGCCGCCGGGCATCGTGCTGCGCCGCAACCTGCGGCCGCTGCCGCCGGCCGCCATCGCGGCCGGACCGCGGGTGGGAGTGCGGCTGGCCGCCGACCGCCCCTGGCGCTACTGGATCAGCGGCGACCCGACGGTGTCGGCCTACCGCAGGCACCGGGCGGCCGGACTCCCCGCAGCCGGCGAAGGGCTCCCCCGCCCTCAGTGAGGCGCGTGCAGCGCGGCCGCCTCGGCCGCGGCCCGCCGCTCCAGGCGCGCCCGGAGGATCCGCGAGGACACCTCGATCGCGGCCATGCCGATCAGCGCGCAGATCAGCGCCTTGAACATCATCGAACCGTTCGACGAGTCGAGTTTGAACAGATCCTGCGTCCACGACCAGGTGAAGATGATCGCGTAGGCGATCACCGAGACGCTCACCAGCAGCACCTTCCACCAGTTCATCGGGCGGGCCACCACCACCAGCACCCACCAGGCCATCGCGATCATGGCCACCAGCGTCGCGGTGGCCGCCTGCAGCTGCGGACCGGAGAAGTCCTGCTCGGCGCCGATCACCGAGGCCTTCTCCCCGGTGCCCGGATTGACCCAGAGGAAGCACAGGAAGGTCATCGTGCCGACGATCAGGCCGTTGGGCACCGCCTGGGTCAGCACCCGGCGCACGAAGCCGGTCTTGGCGCGCTCGTTGTTCGGCGCCAGCGACAGGATGAAGGCCGGCACGCCGATGGTGAACCACGCCGAGATGGTGACGTGGATCGGCTGGAACGGGTAGTTGATCGGCGTGTACCCGGCGAAGTGCGCGATCAGGCCGGCGATGCCGACGGCCAGCGCCAGCAGCACCGCGTACACCGTCTTGGTGAGGAACAGGTTGGAGACGCGCTCGATGTTGCCGATGACGCGTCGCCCCTCGCCGACCACATACGGGAGGGTGGCGAACTTGTTGTCCAGCAACACGATCTGCGCCACCGACCG
>CAZEOP010000080.1:0-13865 GCA_964513715.1 uncultured Gordonia sp. | reverse complement strand
GTCGATCAGCTTCACCTCGTCGCTGGTGATCATGATGTTGTCCGGCTTGACGTCGTTGTAGACCAGGCCGAGTGAATGCAGATGCCCGACGGCCGAGAGCACCTCGAGGATGTAGGCCATCGCCTGCTCGATCGGCAGGTTGAGCTTCTCGCCGTCGGGTCCGGTGGTCAGCTGCTTGAGCGTGTGACCGCCGACGTACTCCATCACGATGTAGCCGAGCTGGCGGTCCTCGTCGTCGGTGTACTCGACGAAGTTGTAGATCTTGACGATGCCCGGATCGTTCACCGAGGCCAGGAACTGCCGCTCGGCGATCGCCACCGCGCGCGCGGCCGAGTCCGACGAGTTCAGCAGGCCCTTGAGCACCACCGGGCGGTCGGACACGTTGTGGTCGACGGCCAGGTAGATCCACCCGATGCCGCCGTGCGCGATGGCTCCGGCGATCTCGTACTGATCGGCGACGATGGTGCCGCGCGTCAGCCCGGGCACGAACGAGTTGCGCGCACCGCAGTTCCAGCAGGGGCCGGTCAGCGGGCCTTCGCCCTCGCCGCTGCTGCGCCCCACCGGTTTGCCGCAGTTCCAGCAGAAGCGTTTGTTCTCGACGATGATCGGGTTGGCCAGCACCGCGTCGGCCGGATCGATGTCGCGCATCGGAGGCAGCTGCACCAGGTCGCTGCCGAGCCGGCGGTCGTGCAGGCCGGCCTGGCCCCGGCGCGGCCGGCGGCGGGTGGTGCCGGTGTCTTCGAAGAACCGCCCGGCCGGTGAGGCGACCGTGCCCTGTGCCTCGTCGACGGCGACCGGCACGGCCTGGGTGGCCTGGGTGACCGGCTCGTCGTCGAAGGCGGGTGCGGCGGCCTGGGTGCGCACGGTGCCGACGGTCTGATCGATCTCATCGATCTGGTCGGCCTCGTCGGGCGACGGCGGGGAAGCGGGCGTGGTCATCGTCGTTCTCAGTCCCGGTAGAAGGTCGGGGGCGGGGCCGCCGGTCCCAGATCGGCCAGCCAGGTGTCGTAGGCGCGCTGCCAGCTGCCGTCCGCGCGGCGCTGCTCCAACACCCCGTTGACGAAGCGGACCATGTCGCTCTGGCCCTGCGGGATGCCGACGCCGTAGTACTCGGCGCCGATCGGATCGCCGACGATCTGCACCCACGGATCCTGTTCGGCGATCCCCGACAGCAGCGGCGCGTCGCCGGCGATCGCATCCACCTGGCCCTGCTGCATCAGCACCAGGCAGTCGGCCCAGTTGCTGGTGGTCACCACCTTGGCGGTCGGTTCCCGCCGTTCCACGCGAGTGATGGAGGTGGCCTTCTGGGTGGCGCACACCGACTTGCCGGCCAGCCCGGAGACGTTGTCGATGCCCGAGTTCCGGTAGACCAGGATCCGTTGTGCGGCAAGGTAATACGGCGACGAGAAGTCGACGAGGCGGCGTCGCTCGCAGGTGATGCTCATCGACTTGACCACCACGTCCACATCGCCGTCCTCCAGCGCCTGCACGCGTTCGCCGGTCGAGAGGATCCGGTACTCGATCCGCACGTCCCCGAAGATGGCCTCGGAGATCCAGTGCGCCACATCAACATCGAAGCCCTCGACGTCGCCGGAGATGGGGTCGCGGAAGCTCATCGGATTGCTGCCGATGTCGGTGCCGACGATCAGTCGCCCGCGTGCCGCGATGCGCTCCATCGTCGATCCGACGGGCATCCGGCCCGGTGCCGGCATCGGCGCGAGCGGTCGCAGACTGCTCGCCGCATCGCAGGCGCTCGCGTCGATGTCCTCGGTGGGCTGCGCGCCGAACGAGGCCCCCGGCGGGGTCGGGACCACCGCGGTGGTGGTCGGCGGCTCGTTGTGCGGCGGTGGTGCGGTGGCGCAGCCGGTGATCAGCAGCCCCAGCGCGGCCAGCGCGGCGCCGGCGGTTCCGGCGAACCTCGGGCGGGGCCTCATCGATACTCCCGGATCCGCGGGAACAGGCCGGCTGCCACCGCGACGGCCGCGACCACGCACAGCCAGCCGATCCCGGTTCCGGTGTAGCCGAGCAACTGCTGCGCCGCGGTGATGTTGCTGCGGAAGGTGCCGCGCGTCTGGTCGATGGCTTCCAGCAGTGCGTCGTTCACCTCCTGATAGCCGGTCGCGGTGCTGATGTCGCCGGCCCCGATGGTCAGCGCGCGGGCCGCGACGAAATCGCCCGAGGCCAGACGCTGATTCACCTCGTCGTGGGCGCGTTGCCAGCGGCCGAGCGACTCCTGCACGCGGTGCAGCGGCTCGGTGACCCCCGGGTCGGCGTCCGCGGCCAGCAACTGGTTGGTCTTGCTGCCGATGGCGGCGACCGCGGAGGTGAAGTCCCGGTCGAGCTGGCCGGGGTCGCTGCGGCGCACCAGGTTGAGCGTCTCGGAGGAGCGCGCCTGCTGGGTGAGGATGCGCATGGTGGTGAGCTCGTGCAGCGGCTCGGCGCCCGCGTTCTTGGCGGTGTTGGCGGCCGCGACCGAGGTGAGACCGGTGATCAGCAGCCACAGCGTGCCGACGCCGAGCGCGGTGAGCGCGGCGATCAGGCCGATGTTGAAGTGCCGGCGGGTCCGGCGCGCCAGATAGCGGCCGCAGGCGATCAGCATCCCGATCACCCCGAACAGTGCGACGTAGACGCCCCACGGCGGGACGGTGAGCGTGCGCTGCGGCTCGGAGAGCGCCGCCGAACGCTGGTCGTAGACGCGTTTGGCGGCGGGCAGGATGTTGCCCTGCATCAGGCTCGAGGCCTGCACCAGGTATGCCGAGCCGACCGGATTGCCCAGTCGGTTGTTGGTGCGCGCGGTCTCGATGACGCCGGTGTAGGTGGGCAGCTGCACGGCCACCGTGTCGAGGTCGGTCCGTACGGCGATCCCGGCCGCCGGCCCGGTCTGATAGGACTGGCTGCCGCCGTCGGCCGAGGCCACCAGCGCGGTGCCGGAGCTGGCCACCGCGTCCGCGTACTGGGTCCGCAGCTCGGGGGATTCCCGGCCGCCGGAGATGAACGCCGAGTTGGCGGCGGCGTCGGCCACCGACAGCGAGCTGTAGAGCACCTCCGCCGATTCGGCCAGCGGCTCACTGCGGTCGATCAGCGATTCGAGGGTCTGGCTGCGGTCGTTCAGGGTGGACGACGAATACCACCCGGTGAGCAGGCACGCCGCGACCATGGCGAACAGCAGGACGGCGAGTTTGCCGGGGGTGGTGAGCGCGTAGAACTTGATGGCGGTGAACGGCGAACTGACGCGGTCGCGGGTCATCGCCGCGATCTCGCGGCGGTCGGCGATCACCTGCCGCAGCCGCGGATTGGCCTGGGTGGACTCGGGGAGAACGCTGCGACCGGCATGGGTCAACGCCGTCCGTACCGACGTCTGCTGCCCACTCACGACCGCGCCCTTCTGTGACCGTCTCAACCCTAGTCTGCTGGGACCGTCGCAGCGGTCGCACCGGGTACGGTGGTCGCAGGAGTGTCGCGATCACCGCCGCGGCACGGTGCGTGGTCGGCGCGGATGCGGGCGCTGACGTGAGGAGGTGACCGTGCGCGGAGACGGAGACGGCTGGGTCTTCGACCCGGACGGCGCCCGCTACTGGGGCCGGCACGGCGCGGCCGGTCTGCTGCTGTGCGCGCGGCTGGACGACGGCGGCACCGGGGTCCTGCTGCAGCATCGGGCGGTCTGGTCGCATCAGGGTGGGACCTGGGGTCTGCCCGGTGGCGCCCGTGATTCGCACGAGAGCGCGGTTGACGCCGCGGTGCGCGAGGCCGAGGAGGAGGCCGGGATCGATCACACCCTGATCGAGGTGATCGACACCGAGGTGACCCACGAGGCGGTCAGCGGCTGGACGTATACGACCGTCATCGCCCGGGTCCCCGAGCCGATCACCACCGTCGCCAACGGCGAGTCGGCCGAGCTGCGCTGGGTGCCGGCCGCACACGTCGACGAACTGCCGCTGCACCCGGGTTTCGGCAGCGCCTGGCCGGAACTGCGCGGCCGCCTGCCCTGACCGGTCGTCGTCTGTCCTGACCGCTGGCCGGCCGCCTTGACCGCTGCCGCCCGCCCCGGCCGGCCGATGCGCGATCAGCAGTCGAGCTGATTGGCCGCCGAGATCAGGGCGCGGACGGTGGCCTCGTCGCCGGTGGCGGCCCGCCCGTACGACCAGCAGCGCCGACCGTCGCGTTCGCACAGCAGATAGGCGGCGACGTGCGCGCCGTCGGGCTGCTGGTACAGCGAGACGATCTCCACGCCGGCGCCGAGGCCGTACAGGATCTCGCTCATCGCGCCGATGGTGCCCGGTGCGCGGGTCTCCAGATCGAGGGCGCGGCGGCCGACGGTCAGCCGGGCCCGGCAGACGACGGTGTCGGCGTCGGCCGGTGCCACCTGGAGCTCGTGCAGGGCGATGGCGCCCTGCGGTGCGAAAGCGCGGCGGAAGGTCTCGGCGGTCATGCCGGCCGCCCCGGCGGGAAACCAGTGCGGCGGTTGCGGTGCCGAGGTGGAAGTGGGAGTGGGAGTGGGGCGTTCGCGGTCGGAGTCTGCGTGGTCACGCTTGCAGGATCGCGGGTGGGTCGTAACGCCGAGCATCGGAAGGGTTCTCTCTGGTCGAAGATCTGATGACCGACGAGAATGGGGCGATGCCGACGAACCCGCAGCGGGGGGTCGGTCCGTTCAGACCCCGCTGCGGCGAGTTACGAGGAGCAGCTGCCACTTCATGATGGCGCCAGCTTACCCGCTGGAGGGTGGGGGCGGATACCGAATTGATCGTGGGCGCCGAGCGGTTACCGGCACAGGGGAGGGGTCCGTGGTCTACACGTCCACGGAGTCCTCTCCTGTGCCGGTAACTCGGCGACGCGGAGGATCAGCGTGGGTCGAGGGCCGCGCGCAGTTCCCGGGCGGCGTGCGCGGGGTCGGCGGACCCGGTCAGGGCGCGCACGACGACGATCCGCCGCGCCCCCGCGGCGACGGCCTCGGGTGCGCGCTGCGTGTCGATCCCGCCGATCGCGAACCACGGCTTGGCAGTGCCGGTGGCCGCGGCCGCGCGCACCAGGTCCAGTCCGGTCGCCGTGCGCCCGGGCTTGGTGGGCGTGGCCCAGCACGGACCGACGGCGAAGTAGTCGACGTCGGCGTCGGCGATCGCCGCGGTGCGCTGATCGTCGTCGTGCGTGGAGCGGCCGATCACCATCTCGGCACCCACCAGCCGGCGGGCCTGGGCCGGCGTCAGATCGCCCTGGCCCAGGTGCAGCACATCGGCGCCGGCCAGTGCGGCGATGTCGGCCCGGTCGTTCACGGCCAGCAGGGCGCCCGCCCGCCGGGTCAGCGCGCGCAGTCGGCCCAGGAGCTCCAGCTCCTCGGCCGCCTCCAGCGCGCCGAAGCGCTGGGCGCCGGGGGATCCCTTGTCGCGCAGCTGGATCAGGTCGACGCCGCCGTCCAGTGCGGCCGCGACGAACTCGAGCAGATCGCCGCGCTCGCGCCGGGCATCGGTGCACAGGTAGAGGCGGGCGTCGGCCAAGCGGTCGCGGGCATCCATGGGCTCGACGGTAGGCTAGGGCCACACATGCAGACACGGGTGCCCGGAGGATCGCCGGGCTGAGATCGCGCACATCGCCGGCGCGGACCGTCGTACCTGATCCGGGTAATGCCGGCGAAGGAAGGTCGTAGACGTGACGCGTTCGGTGGCGGTGATCGGCGGCGGTGCCGTCGGGCTGAGCTGCGCACTCGCCGCCGTCGACGCCGGCTGGCGCGTGCGTATCCATGACGCCGGTCCGCAGCGGCGCGCGGCGCATGTCGCCGGCGGCATGCTCGCCTGCGTCGGCGAGGCCCGCCCCGGTGAGGAGGCATTGCTGGCGGCGTCCGCCGAATCGGTGGCCCGCTGGCCGGCGCTGCTGCGGCGGCTGGGTGACCCGGCGGTGACCACCGCCCAGGACACCCTGCTGGTGGCCGGTTCGGCGGCCGACCGCGAACTGCTCGACGAGGCCGTCGGCTTCGCCGGCGCGGTGCTCGGCGAACTGCCGGTCACCGACTGCGACGGGGCCGCACTCCGCGCCGCCGAACCCGGGCTGGTGCGGCTGCCGGCCGGCGGCCACCTGGTGCGCGGTGAGGGCGCCGTCGACAACCGCCGACTGCTCGCCGCGCTCGAGGCGGCGCTGGCCGCGGCCGGTGCCGAGTTCGTGCCGGGAGCCGTCGCCGATCCGGGTCGGGTGCCCGGGGATCAAGTGCTGATCGCGGCCGGCCTCGACTCGGCGGCGCTGGCCGGGAGCGAGCTGGCCGGACTGCGCGGCGAGAAGGGGGAGATCCTGCGGCTGGCTCGCGGACCGTGGTCGGTGTCGCCGCCGAGCCGGGTGATCCGGGCGCGCTGGCACGGTCGCGTCGTATATCTGGTGCCGCGCCGTGACGGGCTGGTGATCGGCGCGACCCAGTACGAGGCGATGGACTTCGACGACCGGCAGCCGCTGGCGGGCGGCGTTGCGGATCTGCTGGCCGACGCGGGCGAACTGTTCCCGGGGGTGCGCACCTATCGGCTGGTCGAGGCGGCGGCCGGTATCCGGCCGATGTCGCCGGACGGACTCCCGGTGGTGCGGCGCCTGGATGAGCGCACGGTGCTGGCCGCCGGGCACGGCCGCAATGGCATCGCGCTGGCACCGGGTACGGCCGCGGAGGTC
Organism: uncultured Gordonia sp.; assembly: GCA_964513715.1. Taxonomy (GTDB): domain Bacteria; phylum Actinomycetota; class Actinomycetes; order Mycobacteriales; family Mycobacteriaceae; genus Gordonia. The sequence continues at coordinate 7,226 of CAZEOP010000080.1, read as the reverse complement.
GTACGACTTCTCGGCGGACCCGCGGACTCGGAGGAGGAGAGCGAATCATGGTGGAACTGACCGTCAACGGCGAAGCGGTGACGCTGACGCGGGCGCCCGATGTGCGCGCGCTGTTGGCGCATCTGAGCGTGCCGGAGAGCGGGGTCGCAGTTGCCGTCGACGGCGCGGTGCGACCGCGTTCGCGGTGGGGCGAGACAATTCCCGACCGCGCCGTGGTGGACGTCGTCACGGCGGTGCAGGGTGGCTGACGACCTGCAGATCGCCGGACGCACCTTCGCTTCCCGGCTGATCATGGGCACCGGCGGCGCACCGAACCTGGCGTCGCTGGGAGAGGCGCTGGCGGCCTCGGGCACCGAGCTGACGACGGTAGCGATGGCGCGGGTGAGTCCGCGGTCCGGCGGCGGACTGCTGGATCTGCTGCGCCGCCTCGGTATCGCGGTGCTGCCCAACACCGCCGGCTGCCACACCGCCGCCGAGGCGGTGCTGGTGGCGCAACTCGCCCGCGAGGCCACCGGTACCGACCTGGTGAAACTCGAAGTGGTGGCCGATGAGCGGACGCTGCTGCCCGATCCGCTGGAACTGGTCGACGCGGCGGCGGCGCTGGTGGCCGACGGCTTCTCGGTGCTGGCCTACACCAACGACGATCCGGTGCTGGCCCGCCGCCTCGAGGACCTCGGGGTGGCGGCGGTGATGCCGCTCGGCTCGCCGATCGGTACCGGATTGGGCATCGCGAACCCGCACAACATCGAGATGATCGTCGCCCGCGCCGGGGTGCCGGTGGTGCTCGACGCCGGGATCGGCACCGCCAGCGATGCGGCGCTGGCCATGGAACTGGGCTGCGATGCGGTGCTGCTGGCCTCCGCGGTGACCCGTGCGGCCGATCCGGTAGCGATGGCCGCCGCGATGCGGCACGCGGTGATCGCGGGTCGGCTGGCCGCCGGAGCCGGCCGGATTCCGCGGCGCTTCTGGGCGCAGACGTCGTCGCCCGGGGCCGGAATCTGACGAACCGGGATCTGACGAACCGGGGTCCGGCTGCGATCGGACGTTAGGAACCGGTGTCGGCTCGGCCGCGGCGCCAACCGCCGAGTTCTTCGGGCGCCTCGCCGAAGTGGTCGGGATCGCCGCTGCCGTACCAGGCCACCAGGATCGCGCCGATCACCGCGCCGACGAAGCCGGCGACGGCGAGCCAGCCCAGACCGGGCTGCGCGTGATCGCCCAGCCACAGCACACCGATGATGCTCGGACCGGCGGTCTCGCCGACCACCAGCACGGCTGTGACGCCGTTGACCGCGCCCACCTGCAGGGCGACGGTCTGAATGTAGAAGCCGCTCGCTCCGGCCACCGCGATGGCCCATGCCGCCGGATCGGTCAGCAGGCGCTGAGCGTCGAACGGTGCCACGCCCTCCAGCACCCGCACCGCGATCGCGATGACGCCGAACTGCAGGCCGCCGGTGAAGCCGCCGACGATGGCCGCGGCCTTGCCGAAACGGTAGACACCCCACAGGCCGATCCCGCCGACCAGGAAGGCCGCGATCAGCAGTTGCCAGTGGAAGCGCATCGAAGCGTGGTCGTCGGTGTGCGGCGACGACGAGACGCCGAGCATGAAGAGCGACAGCACCACCATCCAGATGGCGACCCAGTCGCGGGTGTGCAGCCGGATGTTCAGCATGAACGTGCCGACCAGTGCCGTCACCACCAGGTTGGCCGAGACGATCGACTGCGCCAGGAACAGCGGCAGGAAACGCGCGGCGACGGCGCCGCCGGCGAAGCCGATCACCACCATCACCGTGCCGAGGATGAAGGCGGGGTCGCCGAGCGTGGCCACCGTCGACGACATGGACGGCGGTGTGCCGGCCTCGACGGGCGGCAGCTGCTCGCCCTCGTCGTTCCGGCGTTCGGCGACGGCGACGCGGCGCGCCCCGAGCGCGCGCAGCACCGTGGACATGCCGTACGCGACGGCGGCCATCATCGCGGCGACGATTCCCAGTGCGTACACCACGAGAACGCTATCAGGGCCGGTTGCGGGCGCCGACTACGCTGGGGGAGTGGACGACGGTAACAGCAAGCACATCCTCATCACCTTCGGCCGATCGTTCCTGACGCTGAATCTGGCCCGGCTGCTGGCCGCGGCCGGGCACCGCGTCAGCATCGCCGACACCGTGCGGATCCCGGTCAGCCGCTACTCCAAGGCGGTCTCCGGTTTCCACCGGGTCAGCCCGCCCAAGTACGAGCCGCAGAAGTACTGCCGGGAGATCGCGGCGATCGTCGAGGCCGAGGGCATCGACATGGTGATCCCGATCCACGAGGAGACCGACATCCTGGCGATGATGGCCGGGCTGTTCCCGCCGTCGTGCGACCTGTTCCTCTCCGCGTTCGAGATCGAGGACATGCTGCACAACAAGCTGAAGTTTCAGCAGGCACTGGTCGACATGGGGATCGACACCCTCAAGTTCGCCGAGATCGCCGGCCCCGAGGACATCGCGAAGCTCGATTTCGACACGCCTTTCGCGGTGAAGCAGGCCTATTCGCGTGGTTCGCAGCAGATCTACAAGGCCTACCCGGGTGATCCGCTGACTCAGCTCACCTTCGACCCGACCAATCCGTGGATCGCCCAGGAATGGCTCGACGGCGACCGCTACTGCACCTACTCGATCTGCCGGGACGGCGAGGTGTACGCCCACGCCACCTACCCTGTCCGCTTCGCGATCGACGGGAAGTCGTGCCTCACCTTCGAGCAGGTGGACCACCCGGCCATCGTCGACTGGGTGCGGAACGTGGTGCGGCAGACCGGATTCACCGGGCACATCGGCTTCGACTTCATCGACCATCCCGAGCGCGGGCTCTACACCATCGAGGCCAACCCCCGGGCGACCAGCGGGATCATGATGTTCACCCCGGAGGATCGGGTCGACCGCGCCTTCTTCGGCGAGAACACCGAGCTGATCACCCCGCCGGTGGGCCGGACCCGGATGATCGGCGTCGGCATGGCGCTCTACGGCTGGCGCAAGAACGCCCTGCCGGACAACACCTTCGCAGGGTTCGTCCGCGAGTTCCGGTCGGCCTCGGACGTGATCGCCGAGAAGGGAGACATGGGCCCGGCCTGGATGCTGGTCCCCGCGTACGCGAACATCCTGCGGCACAGCCTGCGATACCGGGTGGGTCTGGCCGGCGGCTTCATGCACGACCACGAGTGGGACGGACACCAGATCTGACCTGCCGAGCCGCGCCCGAGCGGGCATGATGGCGGGGTGATCGTTGTGGAGCACCTCACCAAGCGGTATGGCGGGCGGGCCGTGGTCGACGATGCGTCGTTCATCTGCCTGCCAGGGCAAGTAGTGGGCTTCCTCGGCCCGAACGGGGCGGGCAAGTCGACCACGCTGCGGGTGTTGACCGGGCTCACCGCGGCCGATTCCGGCGTGGCGAGGATCGACGGCTATCAGTACCGCGACATCCCCAATCCGGCGCGACAGGTCGGCACGCTGCTCGATGCGGCGGGCTTCCACAACGGGCGTGCCGGCCGCGCCACGCTGCAGCTGCGCGCCTCGGCGATGGGACTGCCCGATCGGCGCGTCGACGAGATGCTGGAACTGGTGGGTCTGACGATCGCGGAGGCGCACCAGCGGATCGGGACGTATTCGCTCGGCATGCGCCAGCGACTCGGAGTGGCCTCCGCACTGCTCGGCGAGCCGAGCGTGCTGATCCTGGACGAGCCGGTCAACGGCCTGGATCCGGCCGGTATCCACTGGATGCGCGGCGTACTGCGCGGTTTCGCCGACGCCGGCGGCACCGTGCTGCTGAGCTCGCATCTGCTGCACGAGATCGAGCTGATCGCCGACCACATCGTGGTGATCGGGCAGGGGCGGGTGATGGCCCAGGGTCCGACGGAGTCGCTGACCGGGCCGGCGGGCACCCTGGTGGCCTCGGCCGATGACGCCGCGCTGGCCGCGGCCCTCACCGCCGCAGGAATGCCGGTGCACGCAGAGCCGGGCGGCGGGCTGTCCGTGGCGGCCGAGCCCGCCGAGGTCGGGGCGGTGGCGGCGAACGCGCAGATCGCCCTCACTCAGTTGGGGCGGGCGGGGGCCGGCCGACTGGAACAGATCTACCTGCAGTTGACCGCGAGCGCGCAGCGCGGTGAGCCGACGCCGGGAGTCACCGTCGCACCCGGCCAGTATCCGGGGCAGCCGCCGTACCCGGGGGCGGCCGGCTATCCGCCACCGGGATATCCAGCGGCTCCGGGTTATCCGCCAGCACCGGGCTATCCAGCGGCTCCGGGGGATTCGCCGCCGCCGGGTCCGTACTACCCGGGAGGCCTGCGATGAACGCGCCGGGCAGGGGCATCGATCCGGCCCTCGCGCCGATTCCGTTCGGGCGGGAGATCGGCGTCGAACTCCGCAAGCTGGTCGGGACGCGCGCCACCTGGACACTGGTCGGGATCATCGCGGTACTGCTCGGCTTCGTTGCGCTGATCGGGGCCTCGGTGCGGAACTCAATGACCTTCGACGAGATCCTCGGCCCCTTCGGCATGGTGAGCCGGGTCTTCGTCGGGGTGCTGACGATCATCTTGGTGACCGGCGAGTGGGGGCAGCGGACGCTGCTGTCGACGTTCACCCTCCAGCCGCGCCGCGAGCGGGTGATCGCGGCGAAGGCGTGCGCCGCGGTGCTCACCGCGTTGGCTGTCTACCTCGCATATCTGGTGCTCGCGGCGCTGGTGACGGCGGCGCGCGGCGACTCGTTCGGCGGTGCGGGTGCGGCCCTGCGGTCGTCGGCGATCGGGACCCTGTTCGACGTCCTGATGGCCTTCGCGATGGCGCTGGCCGTCCTCAACACCGCGGGCGCGATCGTTGCCTACCTGGTGCTGCCGGACATCGTGGTTCCGCTGCTGCTGAGCGTGATCGCGCTGGCCGTCGACGGCGATCACTTCGGCGACGAGTCCGGGTTGCAGGGGCAATTGCTGAGCTGGGTGTACCCGCGGCGAGTGCTCGCCGCACTGGACGTGACCTCACCCGGCGCCACGGCCTGGGCGCAACTGCTGGTGTGCGCGGTGCTGTGGATCGGGATCCCCGCGATGATCGGCATCTATCGGGTGATGCGCTCGGATGTGAAGTAGGTCCGTTGCCGGGCCCGGCCCGAGTGGATTAGCCGGTTCAGCGCTCCAGGATCATCGTCACGGCCATGCCGCTGCCGGCGCAGATGGAGATCAGGCCGCGGCCCGAGCCCTTCTCGGCCAGCAGTTTGGCCAGCGTGCCGACGATCCGGCCGCCGGTGGCACCGAACGGATGCCCGGTCGCCAGCGAGCCGCCGGCCACGTTGAGCCTGCTCCGGTCGATGCTGCCCAGCGGCTCGTCGCGATCCAGGTGCCGGCGGCAGAAGTCGGCGTCCTCCCAGGCGGCCAGGGTGGAGAGCACCTGGGAGGCGAAGGCCTCGTGGATCTCGTAGAAGTCGAAGTCGCCGAGGGACAGATCGTTGCGCCGGAGCAACTCGCTGACCGCGTACACGGGTGCCATCAGCACGCCCTGGGTCTTCGGGTCGCCGTCGACGTAGTCCACGGCCCAACTCTGCGCGTCGACGATGCGTGCGATCGACTCCAGACCATGCGCGGCCGCCCAGTCGACGGTGCCCAGCAGGACCGCTGAAGCGCCGTCGGTCAGGGTCGTCGAATTCGCGGCCGTCATGGTCCCGTCCGCCCCGCCGAAGCAGGGTTTCAGGGCGGCCAGGCGCTCGGCAGTCAGCCCGCGGCGCAGGTTGTCGTCCTCGCTCAGCCCGGCGAACGGGGTCACCAGGTCGTCGAAGAAACCGTTGTCGTAGGCGGCGGCGAGGTTGGCGTGCGAGGTCAGGGCGATCGCGTCTTGGTCCGCGCGACGCACGCCCCACTTCTCGCCGGTGATGGCCTGCGCCGCGCCGGGCACCAGGTCGGTGCGGCGTTCGGTCGGGCTGGGCAGGTCGAAGTCGAGGGACAGCGGCAGGCGGGCAGCCAGCTTCAGCCGATCCGCAACGGATTTGGCGGCGTTGATCCGGACCAGTTGTCCGCGCAGGCGCGGGCCGAAGCCGATGGGCGGATCGGAGGTGGTGTCCGCGCCGCAGGCCACCCCGGACTCGATCTGGCCGACGGCGATCTTGTTGGCGATGTGCACCACGGTCTGACCGCCGGTGGCGCACTGCTGCTGCAGGTCGACCGTCGGGGTGCTGCGCGCGATCGCGGTGTCCAGCAGGGCCTCCCGGGTGAGACTGTGGTCGCGGGCCAGTTTCACCACGGCACCGCCCGCTACCTCCCCGAGATGTTCACCGGCCAGACCGCAGCGTTCCACCAGGCCGTCCAGGACGGCGGTCAGCATGCTCTGGTTGGTCTGGTCCAGGTAGGCGCCGTTCGAGCGGGCGAACGGGATGCGATTGGCGCCCAGCACATGGACGTCGGTCAGCGAATTCGTCGACATGGTGGCCGACGATACGCGGTGCGATCGGCACCTGCGGGGAGCGGTGTCGCACTAGCCTCGGCGGGGTGAGCACGCTGACGCAACTGCTGAGTCCGGAGGCGATCGCGCTGGGGGTGGCGGCCGCCGACGCAGGGGAGGCCGTCGTCGCCGCCGGGGTGCTGCTGGCCGAGACCGGGGCGGCCACCACCGAGTATGCGACCGAATTGCTTGCCGCGGCCGACGGCTCGGTGGTGGTGGCCCCGGGTGTCGCGCTGGTGTCGTCGGTGTCGCCGGAAGTGCGGCACGACGGCCTCGCCTGGGTGGCATTGAGCGCGCCGGTGCACTTCGCCGACGGTCCGGCGCAGACCGTGGTGGCGCTGGCTGCGACCCGGCTCGATCTGGCGGACACCGTTGCCGGGGAACTCGCCGCGGCCGTCGCCGATCCCGCCCGCCGGGCCGCGCTCGCGTCGGCACAGACCTCGGCGGAGGTGCTGGACGTCCTGGGCCTGCGAGCGCGAGCCGTCGAGGTGACGACCACCGGACTGGGCACCGTCACCGGTGCAAGCCCGGCGGGCGGGCGATCTCCTGCGGCTCCGGCCGATGAAGAGGTTGCGCCGCAGCGGGATCCGCGCCCGTGGTGGCGGCGCTGGTTCGGTCGCTGACCGCAGGGGCGCCGCTGCATCATTCGATCGTCGAGCAGCGGTGGCCCCGGCGATTCCAGCTCTCGCCGGAACTGCGAATTCGGGGTGCGAGCGGAGCCGGGCGTGATCTCGACTGCGCTCGATCCACGGTCGACTGCGCTCGATCCACGGTCGA
>CAZEOP010000079.1:0-13912 GCA_964513715.1 uncultured Gordonia sp. | reverse complement strand
GGGGTCATGAACCACTCGTCGCGGTCCACCGGCTGCCCGATCTTCGCCAGCTCGCGATCGGTCTCGAAGGCCGCGGCCCGCGCGTAGTTGCCGATCAGATCGCCGCGGTCCACGGTCAGCGTCGAGTAGTCGCGGGACGCGGCCGGGTAGCCGATCTTGGGCGTGAACTTCTCGAGCTTGGCCAGGGCGCGGTCGCGGGTGGCCGGCGTCATCCACTCCAGGTCGGTGATGTTGCGCCGGTAGGCCTCGATCAGGTTGGCGATCAACCGGTCCATCCGCGCCTTCGCGGCGGGCGGGAAGTGCTTTTCGACGTACAGCTCGCCGACCGCGAAGCCCATCGCGTCCTCGACGAAGCCGACGCCGCGCTTCCAGCGGTCCCGGTTCTCCGGCGCCCCGGACAGGACGGTGCCGTAGAAGGCGAAGTTCTCGTCGACGAAGGCCGCCGACAGGTACGGCGCGGCGCTGCGCAGCAGCCGCCAGGACAGCCAGGTCTTCACCTGCGCCAGCGGCAGCTCGGCCAGCACCTGCGCGCCACCGGTGAGATACGACGGCTGCGCGACCACCACCTCGTCGAAGGCCCGCGTCGGGCGGCCGTCGGTGACCGCGGCGATCCACGAGTCCAGCTCGAATCCCGTTGCGGCAGCGAAGAATTCATCGCGGGTGTGCAGGTTGTACGAGGCCTCCGCGTCGCGGCGGCGGACCACGTCCCAGTGATGTGCGGCCAGCGCGGTCTCCACTGCGAGCACAGTGGCGGCCGCCGCGGCGGGGTCGGGATTCCCGGTGAGCGCGAACATCTTCTCGACGTGCGCCAGGTAGGCCTCGCGGGTGGCCGCGTGCTTGTCCTCGCGGTAGTACGACTCGTCGGGCAGGCCCAGGCCGGACTGCACGATGTGCACCAGGTAGCGCTCGGAGTTCTTCGAGTCGGTGTCGACGTAGAAGCCGAACAGCGCGCTGACGCCGCCGCGGGCCAGCTCGCCGGCCACGGTGGCCAACTCGGCCGCGGAGGCGACGGCGTCGATCGCGGCCAGGCCGCCGGCGATCGGCGAGAGCCCGAGTTCCTCGATCCGGTCGACGTCCATGAACGACGCGTACAGATCGCCGATCTTGGCGGCGTCCGAGCCCGGCTCGGCGGGCGAGGTGGCCGCCGTCTCCACGATCTCCCGGACGTGCGCCTCGGCGTTGTCGCGCAGGACGTGGAAGGCGCCGTCGATACTGCGGTCGGCGGGGATCTGATGCTCGGCCAGCCAGCGGCCGTTCACATGGGTGAACAGATCGTCGCCGACGGCGACGGACTCGTCGACCCACTGCAGGTCGAGGCCGGAGGGTTTGGGGGAAGCGTCGGTGTTCGGGGTGGCGTCGATGGTCACGATCTCCATACTGCCCTGGATCGGGACTATTCGCCGAGCGTGCGGTCCATGGCCCAGATCAGCACCTCGGCGTCGGTGCGGGCGACGAGGGGGCTGCCGCCGAAGCCGTCGGCCCGCAGCGTGTCGGCGGGGCCGAGGTCCACGTCGCCGGCGGACACCGAGCCGGCGGTGACGAACAGGTGGGTGAAGCGCGACGACGGCACCGCGACGCACTGGCCCGGGCGCAGCCGGGCCACCCAGAGGGTGGCCGCCGAGCTTCCCAGCCGCACCGCCGAATCGATCCGCCGATCGCCCGAGGCCAGCGCCACAAGGCCGCCCGCGGCCAACTCGCTCGAGACGTCGCACTGCTCGTAGCTCGGCTCGACGCCGTGCTGATCGGGGGCCAGCCACATCTGGATGTAGTGCACCGGCTCGTCGGGACTCTCGGCGTCGTCGTTGCGTTCGGAGTGCAGGATCCCGGTGCCCGCGGTCATCCGCTGCGCCAGGCCCGGATGGATCACCCCGGAGTGTCCGCGCGAATCCTGGTGCACCAGCGATCCGGACAGCACCCAGGTGACGATCTCGGTCTCCGCGTGCGGATGGGTGTCGAAGCCCCGTCCGGGGGCGACGATCTCGTCGTTCTGCACCAGCAGCACGCCGTGATGGGTGTCGGACGGGTCGTAGTGGTCGCCGAAGGAGAAGCCGTGGCGGGAGGTCAGCCAATCGGTGGTGGTCACCGCGCGGTCGGCGGCCCGGACGACGTGCAGGGGCATGCCGCCATTATCCGCGGATGCAGTTTCGTGACCACAACGACGCTGACCCGTGAACGGTCCGGCTGGCACTGGGATGGTACAGAAGTGATTATTGAGATTATGAGTCTGCGGTCGTGGCGTTCGGCGACGGCGCTGTGCGTCAGCGTGTCGTGCGTCCTCGTGCTCGCCGCGTGCGGGGCCGGCGACACCGACGTGTCGCGCGCCGCGCGGGCCTTCGCCGCCGCGATGTCCAAGCAGGAGGTGCAGGCCGCCGCCGACCTGACCAGCTCGCCGTCGCAGGCCGCCGAGTCGCTGGGCGCCACCTTCGCCGGCATGCACGCCCGCACCGTGGACGCGACCGTCCTCGACAGCGCCGAATACAGCGACGGCACCGCGTCGTTCAGCCTGCGCACCACCTGGCACTGGTCCGACGATCGGGAGTTCTCCACCAAGACCACCGGCAACCTGCGCCGGCTCTCATCGGGATGGAAGGTGCAGTGGGAGCCGGGCCTGCTGCACACGGGCATGCCGGTCGGCGGCCGTCTGCAGATGATCCGCACCGATGCGACTCCCGCGCCCACCGTGCGCGGCGCCGACGGCAAGGCCTTCATGCAGATGCAGCCGGTGAACGAGATCATCATCAACCCGGCCGGGACCAGAAACCTGCAGCGCTCGGTCGACAGCCTGGCCGACGTGCTGAAGCCGATCGCACCGTTGATCACCGCGCCGGTGATCAACGACAAGATCGCCGCCTCCCAGGGCGGGGAGACGGTGGCGGTGACGCTGCGCGATCCGGACATGGAGGTGCTGCCCACCGATCCCGAGCGCATCGCCGGGGTCACCGTGCGCAAATCCGGCATGCTCGTCATGTCCGACCGCCGACTCTCGACGCCGCTGTCGACCGGGCTCACCAACTACTGGCAGGCCATCCGGGATGCGACCTCGGGCTGGCAGGTGCAGCAGGCCGTGCCGGGCACCAAGCCGAAGAATCTGGCCGGGGAGCAGGGCAAGGCCGCACCCGACATCCTCACCACCCTCAGCCCGAACGAGCAGCTCACCCTGGGCGACGCGGCCGTCGAGGTGTCGCAGCCGGCCACCATCATGAGCTTCGACGCCAAGACCGGCGGCATCCGGGCGATGGCCCAGAACGCCGCGGCCACCGACAAACGGGTGCTGGCCGATGTGGCCTACCCGACCGGCAGCACCCTGGATCCGGTGTTCGCCGCGCTCGACGCGGCCACGCCGAACGACCAGGCGGCCACCGACGCGATGCACACGCTCGGCCTGGGCACCAGCATCACCGTGCCGGGGGTGGCGGCCCCGCGCAGCCCGGCGGGCCCGGTGATCCGGGCCGCCGCCTTCGCGCCGCAGGACTTCACCGCGACCATGCTCAACATGGGTGCGCTGGGCGTCTCAGTGGCGCGATCGATCTCCGGCGAGGCCGATTCGGTGGCGCCGTACCTGATCAAGGGCGAGGCCAAGACCAAGGTGACCGGCGGCGCCTTCGGGAAGATGAACACCGACGCGGTGCACCGCATCACCGACGCGATGGCGAAGATCGCCAAATCCGGCGACGCCAGCGACCTCACCGGCGCCCCCGGCCTGCGCGCGCTGGTGGGCACCAACGGCCCGCAGGGCCCCGGCTGGTTCGTCGGCGTCTCCGGCCGGACCGTGATCGTGGTCTACTGCGAGGGCGAGAGGTCCGGTACCGCGGCGCTGCAGGTGGCGCAGAAGTACTACCGGCTCACCTGATACGCCGAGTTCCGCCGATACACCGAGTTTCGCCGATATACCGAGGCCCGCCGATACACCGAGGTCTGCCGATACGCCGCGGTCAGCGTCGGCGCAGGCGGCCGACCACCAGGGCGACGAGGCGCCAGCCGAGCAGCAGCACCGCGGTCGCGAGCGAGGCGACGACGATGAAGCTGCCCGCGACCCCCTGACCGGACAGCCAGCGCAGCAGCATGCCGACGGCGATCGTGCAGACCCAGATCACCACACCCTGCGGCAGCACGCGGGCCGGCGACCACGGCTGCTGTGCGCCCCGGTCGGCCAGCAGCGTCAGCCCCCAGCCGACTGCGGCGCCGGCGGCGAACGGCCACAGCGTGGTGGCGAAACCGGTGGGCGAGAAGGCCTCGTCGTGGTTGTTGCGGCCGATCGCCACGAAGACGACGATCGCCACGAGGTCCAGGACGATGGCGGGCAGAATCAGCCGGCCCGCCGGGGCGGGTGCGGAAGCAGGTGCGGTCACGCTCGTCACGGTACTAGCAGCGCGAGGGAGCGGCCGGCCGCCGGTGTGCGCGGTGGGGCCGGGCTCAGGCGGGGGCGCCGGGCGCCAGTGGACCCTCCTGGTCCTCTTCGCGCTCCATCTGGACCCGCAGATCGTCGCGCGAACGGATCGCCGAGCGGTAGCGGAAGGCGATCACCACCCAGCCGACGACGGCCACCAGAACGTAGCTGATCACGCGGTAGATCACCACCGCGGTGATCGCATCGGCCAGCGGCATACCGGCCGAGGTCAGCGCCGGAACCAGCACCGCGTCGACCACGCCGATGCCGCCGGGCAGCAGCGGAATGGCGCTGCCGACCGCCTTGCCGGCCGCGTAGGCCACCATCAGGCCGGCGAAACCCGGGTGCGCGCCGATCGCGTAGCACGCGAAGGCCAGGCAGGCGACGTCGGCGACCCAGTTGAAGAAGCTCCAGCCGAAGGCCGCGGCGCCGTCGCGGCGGCGCAGCTTCACCGCCTGCAACTGCGTCAGAATGCGCTGCAGCCGGGCCACGCCGTGTTCGGCCGGCTTGTCGCGGACGTTGTTGATCCAACCGAGGACCCGCCGCCCCAGACCCTCCAGGATCTCCGGGTGCGAGGCGAAGTACTGCATCACCACCACGAAGGCGACGAAGCCGATCACGCTGAAGACCACCGAGAACGGGCTCGTCTTGGCGCCCGCCAACAGCGCGCCGCCCAGGCCGAGCACGGCCAGACCGACGCCGGCCAGCAGTCCGGACATCACCAGCTGCCACGAAGACACCACCGGGCTGGCGCCCCACTTGCGGCTCTCCCGGTAGATGAACGCCGGAGCCAGCACCTGTCCGCCGGGCATCGTCTGCGAGATCGAGTTCGACGCCAGGATCACCGCGAGCGATTCGCGCTGGCGGACCCGAACGTCCGCCGAGCGGAACAGCACGCGCTGCACCTGCGCGTAGCTGTCCATCGACGCCATTGCGGCGATGATCGCGGCGACCACCCAGCCCCAGCGGATGTCGCCGACGCGATCCCAGGCCCGAGCCAGGTGCGGCCACATCAGGACCGCCTCGACGGTCAGGATCACCACCACCAGGACGAGCACGCCGATCCGGACCCAGCGCTGCCAGTTCCGACGCGGACGGTCGCCAGCCACCGAAGCGGCGTCGGGACCGGTGATGTCGTCGGCCATGACCGGTGCCGGCTCAGTCCTCGCCGCGACTGCGGCGCAGCAGATCGTGGACGCTGATCTGCTCGCTGCGATCGGCGCGCAGTTCGCGGGATGCGGGGGCGTCCGCGGACGGGTTCAGGCTGTTGACGTCGACGTTCGGATCCAGCGGATCGGCCGGCCGACCGTACTGCGGCGGAATCGCCGGCGTCATGGCGGCCGGGGTCCCCGGATAGGGGCTCGTTTGCGCGCGGAACCCCGACGGGGGTGACGACGGTGCCGGTGCCGGGGGCTGCTGCGCGCGCCGGGGCTGCGGCCGGCCCGGCGACGACGCACCCGACTGCGGCGGCTGTGTCGTGGCCTGCGGTGGCTGCGTGGTTGCCTGCGGCGACTGTGCTGTTGCCTGCGGCGGCTGCGTGGTTGCCTGCGGCGGCTGGGGCCGGGTCGGCATCGGCGGCTGGGGTGCCCGCGGCTGGGGAACCGGCGGTCGGACCACCTGGGGCTGCGGTGCCGAAACGGGCGCGGCGGCCGGCGCCGGTCGCGGCCCGGTCTCCAGCGGCTCCAGCGACGGGGCCAGCGGCTGCGGCCGCGGGCGCAGATCGCGGTTGCCCAGCCGGACGCCGCCGGCGCCGAGCTTCCACGAGCCAGTGTCCGGACCCGCCGCGGCGCGCGGCGGCGTGGGCTCGGCCGCGGGAGCGGGGCCGCCGATCAGGTCGTCCAGGTGCGCCTGCGCCAGCGGCTGCTCGGCCGTGCCCGGAGCGACGCTCGACTGCGCGGCGGCCTGCTGTGCGGCCTCGGTCTCGGCGACGTTCTCGGCGGCCTCCTCATCCTCGGAGCGCCACCCGCGGATCAGGCCGCGGCGGCGCGGCTCGGCCTGACCGGCCGGCAGCCGGTCGCCGGGCTGCGGCTGCGCCTTGATCGCGGTGGTCTCGGCCTGCGCCACCGCCACCACGCCGCCGGCACTGGTGGTGCCGGCCGCGACCAGGGTGGGCGTCTCCTTGAGCTCGGGCTCATCTTCCAGAATGGTCTCGCCCAGGCCGATCTTGCGCTGGATCGCCAGCGCCCAGCGCGGTGCCCACCAGCAGTCGTCGCCCAGCAGCTTCATCACCGACGGCACCAGCAGCATGCGGATGACCGTGGCATCGAGGATCAGGGCGGCGATCATGCCGAAGGCGATGTACTTCATCATCACGATGTTCGACAGGCCGAAGGCGCCGGTGACCACCACCAGGATCGCGGCCGCCGCGGTGATGATGCGGCCGGTGAGCGCGGTGCCCACCCGGATCGCCTCGGTGGTCGACGCCCCCTGCTGCCGGGCTTCGACCATTCGGGAGAGCAGGAATATCTCGTAGTCGGTGGACAGGCCGTAGACGATCGCGATGATCAGCACCAGGACCGCCGCGAACAGCGGGCCCGCGGTGTAGTTCAGCATCGAGGCGCCGTGGCCGTCGACGAACATCCAGGTCAGGATGCCCAGCGTGGAACCCAGGCCCAGGGCCGACATCAGGGCGGCCTTGATCGGCAGGATCACCGAGCCGAAGGCCAGGAACATCAGCAGGCTGGTCACCAGCACCAGCAGCACCGCCATCAGCGGCAGCCGGGACATCAGGGAGTCGATCGAATCCTGGGTCAGCGCCGGCATACCTGCCACATAGACGCGCAGTCCCTGGGTGTCGATGGCGCGCAGCTCGCGGATCGCCTCCGGCGCGGTGGTCCGATCCACCAGGCCGGCCGACATCTGGGTCACGCCCAGGCCGGTGTCCTCGTCGCCGTAGATGCCGTCCAGCGCGCCGTCGTCGGCGCTGGTGGAGAACTTCTTGGTGAAGCCGGGGATCTGGTTGGCCTCGGCGGCGATCGCCTCGATCTTGGTGCCGGCCTCGTCGTCGTTCTGGTCGTAGACGACGACCAGTTTCAGCTCCTCGGTGCGCTCGGCGGGGAAGTACCTGTCGAAGTCCTCCTGGGCCACCCGGTGTGGATCGTTCGGCGGCAGGTAGGCCTCACTCATGCCGCCGAAGGCGATGTTGCCGAACGGGATGATCAGGGCCAGCAGCAGCAGCACCGTGGGCAGCGCGGTCTGCACCGGATGGCGCATCACCCAGCCCGAGAGCTTGCCCCAGAAACCGTTCTCGATCTCCTCGCGGGTCTTGGTGCGGTTGAGGAAGGGGACGCTCAGGGCGTCGACGCGGCGGCCCAGAATCGCCAGGATGGCCGGCAGCACGGTGATCGACAGGATCGCGGCCAGCGCCACCGAGGCGATCGCGCCGTAGGCCACCGACTTGAGGAAGGGTTGCGGGAACATCAACAGACAGGCCAGCGCGGCCACGATGATCGTCGCCGAGAAGACGATGGTCTGGCCCGAGGTCATCACCGCGCGGCGGACCGCGGCGTCCACCCGATAGCCGGCCGCCAGCTCCTCGCGATAGCGGCTCACCATGAACAGGCCGTAGTCGATCGCGATGCCCAGACCGATGAGTGTCACCACCGACTGGGCGAAGACGTTGAGCTCGGTCACCTGCGCCAGGATCTTCATGATGCCCAGCGAACCGGCGATGGTCAGACCGCCGATCAACACCGGCAGCACCGCGGCCACCACGCCGCCGAAGACGAACAGCAGCATCAGCGCCACCACCGGCAGCGCGATCACCTCGGCGCGGTGGATGTCCTGCTCCATGCCGTGACTCATCGCGCCGGCGATCGGCTGCAGACCGGCCAGCTGGAAGGTGGTGCCCGGCATGTCGTAGCGCTGCGCGAGGTCGTCGAAGAAGGGTTCGACGGTCTTGTAGTTGTTCAGGATGGTGGTGTCGTCGTTGCCGACGATGCCGATGGAGATGAAGCCCTTGTTGGCGTCGATATTCCACATCCGGTCGCGCTTCATCTGCTGCGCGGTCTGATCCGCGCCGCCCTGACCAGCCGGGAACGGATCGATCAGGCCGGCGTGCTCCAGGTCCTGCGGGTCGGACGGGCTCTGCCGGCTGATGATGCCCGGATGCTGTTCGACGAGGTCGTCGACGATCTTCTCGATCTTGGCGCCGAATGCGGGATCGGACACGGAGGTGCCCTCGGGCGGCGTGATCAGCAGCAGGGCATCGGACTTGTGGTCGCGGCCGAGTGCCGTGTCGGCGATGATCGAGCCGGTGACCGACTCCGACGTGGGATCGAACCAGCCGCTCTGCGAGAGGTATTTGGGCAGGTCCATGCCGTAGAGGCCGAGGCCGCCCATGAGCGCGATGAGCACGGCGATGACGGTGTAGCGCATCCGGTAGACGAATGTGCCGATGGATCCGAACACGTCGGTTCCTTCCTTCCTAGAGTGCCCCGGTCCCGGAGTTCCCGGGCGCCCGAGCGCTCGCGGACAAAATCCCGTGGGGCATTCTCTCAGGTCAGCCTGAGAGAACGCGACACCGCACCCCGGGCGCGGTTACTTGAGCAACATCGACAGCGGGCGGAACGGAATGAGCCAGGCGCCGTCGTCCGGCAGCGCATCCAGACTGATCCGCGGCAGCGGCTCGCGGAAGACGGCCGGGATGTCCTCGAGATCGATGAACTCGATCTCGGTGGCCGTCGTCGCCCACGCCGCGTGCTCGCGGAAGCCGATGACGGTGACCGGCACGCCCTCGCGGGCCAGTTCGAGCAGCGGCTCGCGGAAGGCCTGGCCGTCGGCGGAGGCCACGATCACCCCGGCCAGCCCGGTCGTGTGCCGGCGCAGCTCGATGTGATCGAGCATGTCCTGGTCGACATCGCTGTCGTCGGTCAGCTTCGGCTTGGCGAAGACCGCGTAACCGACGTTGCGCAGCGCGTCGACCCACGGCCGGACCACCTCGGCGCTGCCGGGCACGATGTTGGTGAAGACCGTGGCCTCGGGCTCCACCGGATCCTCGGAGTGCTCGGCCACATCCGCGGTCCGGCTCAGCAGCCAGCGACCGAGGGCGTCGAACCGGGGGCGATGCGCGGCGGTGGGCCGACCGCCGAGGATGCCGCCCAGGCCCATGTCCATGTTGGGGGCGTCCCAGACCAGCAGGACGCGGCGGGCCGGTTCGGCCTGAGCGGGCGTGCCGACGAATTCGCTGGGCGGGGTCATCCGCGCTCCTGTTCGCCGGTCTCGAGGAGTTCGCCGTGCTCGCCGCGTGGCGCCTTCGGTCGCGGCTTCACATAGACGAACTCGTTCACATCGCGGCCCTCGCGCTCGGCGCGGCCCTCGAACTTGGTGGTGGGCCGGTCCAGCAGGATGGGGCTCTCGTAGGTCAGCGGGACGACGTGGGGGCCGGCGGGATCCTGGGTGGCCAGCAGCTCGGCGATCCATTCGGCGTAGTCGGCGTGATCGGTGGCGATGTGCAGGATGCCGCCTGGCTTGAGCCGGTCGGCGATCAGCGCGATGGTTCCGGACTGCAGGAAACGGCGCTTGTGATGGCGCGACTTGGGCCACGGATCCGGGAAGAAGACGCGCACCCCGTCCAGCGACTCGGGTCCGACGAGTTCGGTCAGCACCACGGTCGCGTCGCCGCGGATCATCCGGACGTTGCTCAGGCCGCCCCGATCGATCAGGCCGAGCAGCTGCGCGAGCCCCGGCTGATAGACCTCCACGGCCACTACGTTGGTGTCCGGCTCCTCCGCCGCCATGGCCGCGGTGGAGATACCGGTGCCGCTGCCGACCTCGACGATCAACGGCGCCCGACGACCGAACCACTCGTCGGCGGCCAGCGGCGGCTCGTCGGCGCGGTCGGGACCGGTGCGCAGATCGCGGCCCAGCGTGGGCCAGAGCTGCTCCCAGTTGCGCTGCTGCCCCGAGGTCAGGGTGCCGCGGCGGAATCGGAAACTGGTGACCCGCGGATACAGGCGCGAGCGATCGGTGTCGCCCGCGGTTCCGGCGGGAGCGTCGGTGTTCACGCCCACCATGGTGGCGCATCCGGGGCACTTCCCGCGATCCGACTCCGGAATCCGGCCCCCGACGGCCCGTCCGAATCGGGCCCCTCGGCGATGGCGCGGCGGGTACCGTCGGCAGATCGGCCTTGGGGGAGGTTTGACGTGGGGGGATCGAACGAGGTGTACGCCGCGGGGCGCAGCCCGGGTGTTGCGCGGCGCCGGGGCACGCCGCTGACGGTCGAGGTGATCGGCCGGCCGGGCGACGGCCTGACCGTGCTGGGCCACGCGCTGCGCCGCTGTTTCGGGGTGCGCGCGCTGGGCCCGCACGACGACCCGGCCGAGCGAGCGCGCGCCGACCTGACGGTGCAGGTGCTCGGCGCGGCCGTCCGGCGCGGCGATCGTGAATGTGCGGCGGCGCAGCGTCGCCCGGTGATCGCGGTGGCCGGGAAGGCGGATCTGCGCCGCGATGCCGCCCGCGCGGCCGAGCTGGCCGCGATCGCCGCCGCCGAACTGGGTAGACCGGTGTATCCGGTGTCCGGACTGCTGGCGGCCGCCGTCGTCGACGACGAACTGCTGCGGGTGCTGCGCCGCTGGCGAGAGCTGGGCGTCGTGGTCGGACCGCAGGCGGTGGCCTTCACCGAGGTCGACGATCCCGCCGAGCGGCGGCTGCGGACCGCGGTGCTGGCCCGGCTCGGTGCCCGCGGGTTGCGGCTCGCATCGACCGCGGACCTCGCGGAGGCCGAGGCTCAGGAGTGCGGGGTCCAGGTGTGCGGGGCCGGGGACAGCGGGGTCCGGCTCACCGCGACGCTGCGGGCGGCCAGCGGTATCGGCGGCCTGATCGAACCGATCCGGGCGCAGGCGTCCGCGGTGGCGGCGGCGCGCGAGCACCGGCACCGCCGGGAGGCGGCCGTCCGGGCGGCGCGGCGGCCGGACCCGATGTGGGTCGCCGCGGAAGTAGGCCGGTGAGTGCGCCGGTGAGCGGGCCCGCGGTGGTCGGGTCCTCGGGGCGCGAGACACGGGTGGTGGGCACTGCGGGGGCCGAACCCGACGAACTGGCCCGTCTGCTGGGTGCGGCCGGGGTGTCCGGCGTGGCCCTGGAACGGGCCGAGCTGGCCGGGGGTGCCGGCGTGCTGGCGCTGGACCTGTCGACCTCGGTGGGGGAGGAGGAGCGGTTGCTGCTGGCCGGATTGGCCGGGCGCGGCGGGCCGCTCGCGCTGGCCGGCGTCGGCGCGGGCCTCGACCCGGACTGGCCGGTCCGGCTGGCCGCGGCCCGCGCCGTGCTCGACCCGCACGCGCGGCTGCCGGTCTTCGCGATCTGCCTGGAGGCCGCGCGCGCCGGCGGTACCGGAGACGGCGGGGTGGCCGCGCTCGCGCAGTGGTGCGCCGATCCGGGAACCCCGGAGCCCGGCACCCGTCCGGTGGTCGTCCCCGCGGGCCGGGCGGTCGCTGCTGCCGCCGCTTCCGCCAATCCGCCGCTCGATCCCGCGCACGGCCGGGCCGAGCGAATCGCCGGAGCCCGCGCGGGTCTCGCGCAGGTGCGGGCGGCGACCGCCGCCGACCTGCGCGCCGGTGCCGCGGAGCTCGCCCGGGCGGCCGACGAGGCCGTCGTGCGGCTGGGTGGTCCCGGGCGGGCGGACTTCGCGGACTGGCTGGCTACGGCGCTGACCGGCTACGTCGAGCAGGCCGAGCGGCGGCTGTCCACCGGACTGGACCGGGTGCGCGGTGCCGCGCTGCTCGGTCTGCCGCCCGACGGTGCGGACCCGGACGGTGCCGTCGCCGGACCGGGAGGGGGATCGGGCGGGGCGTGGGCCGAAGACGGAGTATCCGCGGAACCGGTGCCGCTGCGGCCGGGCCCGCGGCGCCCGGTGGCCGAGGACGGGGTGCTGCTGGCGCTCGGGGCCTCGGCCGGTTTGGGGCTGGGCCGGATGCTCGTCGCCCCGCTGATCGCCTGGGCCGGACTGGGCGCCGCGGGCACCGTGCTGACGGTGCTCGCCGGCCTGGCCGTCGCCGCCGGTGTGGTTGCGGTCCGCCGATCCGCGGCCGAGGTCGCCGCCCTGCGCCGCGGTGCCGCCGAGGCCGTCGCCGGCACCCGCGGTGTGCTGGAGAACGCCGCCGCCGCTCGTATCGGTGCCGCGGAGGCGCGCCTGTCCCGCGAGTTATGGAACCGAACTCGCCTCGTGAGCGTCCAACCTTGTATAGGCCCGGACCGACGGCGCCCGGACGGCGGAGACTGAAGAAGTAGAGGTGCGCGATGGACGACTGGTCGGATTCGGTGGAGGCGGACGGTCCGGGCGTCGGTGAGGAATCTCTCAGCGGGGTGGTGGAGGCCGTCGATGCCGGCGGAGCGGGGCCGCCGCTGCACGATCACCTCTGGGTGTTCGACGGTGACACCGCCTGGGATCTGGGGCCGGCGCAACTGGACGCCGACGCCGACGGCCTGAACGATTCGCTGACCAGGGGGGCCGCCGGACAACTGACCGTCTACACCGACACCGATGCGGACGGCCGGGTCGATCGCATCACCGAATTGGACCCGTCGGGCAGCTGCGCGGTGAGCGATCTGGACCCCGACACCGGAGTGTGGCGGCCGACACGTCTGGGCCGGTTGGAGTGACCCCGGCACCGGGTCGAAGTGCCCGGAGAGGGGCGGGGGTGTGCCCGGTTCGCCGGACCGGCGGTATCATGACCCTCGACTGCGCAGGCGTGGTGAACTGCGCAGAGTCAGCCATTGCGAGGAGAGCAACTCAATGACCGCTGCGACCATCCCCGGCCTGGAAGCCGGAAGTGCGCCCACCGATCACAAGGGCCTGCTGGCCTGGGTCGCGGAAGTCGCCGAGCTGACCCAGCCCGATCGGGTCGTCTGGGTCGCCGGCACCGATGAGGAATGGAACACGCTGACCACCGAGCTGGTCGAGGCGGGCACCATCGTCAAGCTGAACGAGGAGCGCAAGCCGAACTCGTTCCTCGCGCTCTCCGATCCCGCCGATGTGGCGCGCGTGGAGTCGCGCACCTTCATCTGCAGCAAGACCGAAGAGGCCGCCGGTCCAACCAACAACTGGATGGATCCGGACGAGATGCGCGGCACCATGACCGAGCTGTACCGCGGCTCCATGCGCGGGCGCACCATGTACGTCATCCCGTTCTGCATGGGCCCGCTCGGCGCCGACGACCCGAAGCTGGGCGTGGAGGTCACCGACTCCGCCTACGTCGTGCTGTCGATGATGATCATGACCCGCGTCGGCACCCCGGTGCTCGACCTGCTGGGCGACGACGGCTTCTTCGTGCAGGCGCTGCACTCGGTCGGCGCACCCCTGGAGCCGGGCCAGGCCGATGTCGCGTGGCCGTGCAACCCGGACAAGTACATCGTCCAGTTCCCCGAGGACCGGGTCATCTGGTCGTACGGCTCGGGCTACGGCGGCAACGCCCTGCTGGGTAAGAAGTGCTACGCCCTGCGCATCGCCTCGGCGATGGCCCACGACGAGGGCTGGCTGGCCGAGCACATGCTGATCCTGAAGCTGATCAGCCCGGAGGACAAGGTCTACTA
>CAZEOP010000078.1:0-14010 GCA_964513715.1 uncultured Gordonia sp. | reverse complement strand
TCGTCGTGCAGGACACCTGCGCGCAGGACTACAGCGATCACATGGCGATCGCCGGCTCGCGCCGCGCGGCCTACATGGTGCTCAACGCGCTGGACCCGGAGCATCCGGTGAAGGTGCCCTGCGAGTTCGTCCCGCCGTTCACCGGCTGACCGGTCACGGCGCCGCCCGAACCCGGGCCGGCGTCTCCCCGGCCGAGTTGTCGGCATATATCGAGGGTCCGTGGTCACTATGTCCACGGACCCTCGATATATGCCGGTAAGTTCGCGCGCCAGGTCCGGCCAGACCGTGCCGCGGTGTTCGTGCCCGGAGCCGTGCGAGTGGGTGCGGAGGGCAGGCGGTAACCCGGCTGCCGGACGCCGCACAAGCGGACATTCGCGGCGCTGTGGATGAGTCGATGCCGGCGGGCCGGCCTGTGGACAACCGTTCGCGGGGTGCGGCCGGCGGGCACATGCTGGGCGGGTGACCGAGACCCTGCTGGTGCTGGCCGATGCCGTCGTCTTCGACGACGTGGCGCGCTGCGGCGCGGCCGCCGGGTACGACGTGGTGCGCGGGGATCCGGCACGTTGCCGGCCGGGCTGGCTGCGGGCGACGGCGGTGGCCGCCGACGGTCCGGCGCTGCGGGACCTGGCCGCTCGCGGTCTGCCCGCGCGCGACGGGGTGCTGGTGGTGGCCGGTCGAGATGCCGATCCGGATACCTGGCGGCGCGGTCTCGGGGCGGGCGCCCAGGGCGGCTTCGTGCTGCCCGACGAGGAGGCCGCGCTGGTCTCGGCGCTGTCGGCACTGCGTCGCCCGCGGCGCGCGGCCGCACCCGTGCTGGCGGTGGCCGGTGGGCACGGCGGCGCCGGCACCAGCACCTTCGCGGGGGTGCTGGCGTTGACGGCGAGCCGTGCGGGCGCGCCGACGGTGCTGCTCGACGCCGATCCCGGCGGCTCCGGCGTCGATCTGCTGCTGGGTGCCGAGGGCGCCGACGGGCTGCGCTGGCACGACATCACCGGTGAGACCGGCAGTATCGCCGGCGCCGCGCTGTCGGCGGCCCTGCCGCGGGCCTCGGAGCGATTGAGCTTCCTGACTCGGGCGCGCGACGACGGCACGCCGCTGCCGGCCGAGACGGTACTCGCGGTGCTCGACGCGGCGCGCGGCGAGGGCGCCACGGTGATCGCAGACGTGGGACGCGCCGTCGACCCGGCCGCCGACGGGCTGCTGGAGTCGGCGGATCTGATCGTCGTATTGACCCGGGCCTCGGTGTCGGCGGTGGCCGCGACCCGCAAACTCCTTGCGCGACTGGAGGATCCGGGCCGGGCCGGGTTGGTGGTGCGCTCGCCGTCGCCCGGCGGGTTGAGTGAACGGCAGGTCGCGGATGCGGTGGGGGTGCGGCTGCTGACCGGGCTGCGGTCGCGGGCCGGACTGGCCCGGACATGTGAATCGTCGGGGCTGCGGCCGGGTCCGCGGACCCCCGAGGTGCGCGCGGCGCGCGTGGTGCTCGAGGCCTTGGCCGAGGTGCGCGGGGTGCGACGATGAGCCGGCCGCGACGATGAGCGGGGTGCGCCCCGTGGGCGGTCCCGGTGATCGGCACGCCGAGTTGTTGAGCCGGGTGCGGGCCCGGCTGGCCGGGCATGCGGCCGAACCGGATGCGCAGGCGATCGCCGAGGCGGTGCGCAGCGAATCGGGCGGCTTGCTCTCGGACACCGACCTGCTGTCGGCGCTGCGCTATCTGCAGACCGAGCTCGTCGGCGCCGGACCACTGGAGCGGCTGCTGGCCGACCCGGCGGTCACCGACATCCTGGTGGTCGGCCCGGACCGGGTGTGGGTGGAACGCGGCGCCGGGCTGGAGCCGGCCGACGTGACCTTCGACGACGAGGCGGCCGTGCGCCGGCTGGCCGTGCGACTGGCGCTCGGTGCCGGACGGCGCCTCGACGATGCGCAACCGTGGGTGGACGGCCGGCTGTCCGGGGTGGGGCGGCACGGCTACGGCGTCCGGCTGCACGCCGTGATCCCGCCGCTCGCCCTCGACGGCACCTGCATCTCGCTGCGCGTGCTGCGCAGCGCCGCCAAGGATTTCGAGGCCCTCGCCGCGGGCGGCGGCGTGCCCGGCGAGGTGCGGGAGCTGGTGCTCGACGTGGTGGCTCGGCGCCGCGCGTTCCTGGTGGTCGGCGGCACCGGGGCCGGGAAGACCACGCTGCTCAACGCGCTGCTGGGCCGGGTGGCTCCGGGGGAGCGGCTGATCCTGGTGGAGGACGCGCCGGAATTGGATCCGCAGCACCCGCATGTGGTGCGGATGGTGGCGCGGGCGCCCAACGTGGAGGGCATAGGGGAGGTCACGGTGCGCTCGCTGGTGCGCCAGGCGCTGCGGATGCGGCCCGATCGCATCGTCGTGGGCGAGGTGCGCGGCGCCGAGGTGATCGACCTGCTGACCGCGCTCAACACCGGTCACGAGGGCTGCGCGGGCACCCTGCACGCCAACTCGGCGGCCGAGGTACCGGCCCGGATGGAGGCGCTGGCCGCACTCGGCGGCATGGACCGGGCGGCGCTGCACAGTCAGCTGGCCGCCGCGCTCGACGTGGTCTTCGCGGTGGCGCGGACGCCCGACGGCCGGCGCGGGTTGGTGGAGGTCGGCGCGGTGGAGCGCGGGGCCGGCGGTGAGGTGACCATCCGTTCGCTGTGGCGCCGCGATCCGGCGACGATCGGTGCGGTCCGATGAGTCCGGGTGTCGCGGCGCTGGTGCTCGGGGCGCTCGCGCTGGCGGTGTGGCCGTCGGCCGAGGCCGCCCGGCGACTGCGTCGCACGGTAGAGATCGGGCTGCCGGCGGCGCGGTGGCGCCCGCCGGGCTGGCTGGCCGTCGCCGGGGTACCGCTGATCGCGATGCTGCTCGGCCCGGCGCCGGGTGTCGCGGCGGGGATCGTCGCGGTCGTGTGGCTGCGTCGCGCGCGGGCGAGTTCGGCGGAACGCGCCGGCCGGGCCGATCAGGAGGAGCTGCACCGCGCGCTGGCGGTGATGGTGGCCGAGATGTCGGTGGGGACGCCGATGGTGGGAGCCTGCCGCGCGGCCGCCGACGAAATCGGCGGTGCCGGGGCCAGTCGCATAGCCGGGGAGCTGGCGCGGATCGCTGCGCATGTGGAGCTGGGCGGCGAGCTCGACGGACTGGTGCCGGGGGTTCCGGGGATCGCGCGGATCTTCCAGGCGTGGTCGACGTCGGTGCGCCACGGTCTGCCGATGGCGGCCCTGCTGGAGGCGGTCCGGCGGGATCTGGTGCAGCGCCGCGACTTCACCGCGCGGACGCAGGCATCGCTGGCCGGACCGCGGTCCACCGCGATGGTGCTGGCCGGGCTGCCGCTGCTGGGCCTGGGGCTGGGACAACTGATGGGCGCGCATCCGGTCGGCGTCCTGCTGACCTCGTCGCCGGGCGGCGTCCTGCTGATCGTGGGGGTCTCGCTGGCGGCGGCCGGGGTGCTCTGGGCCGATGCGATCGTGGCGAAGGTGTTGCGATGAGGGGTGCTGCGATGAGCGGGTCGCGATGAGGGGGCTGCGGTGATAGCTGAGCTGGTTCTCGTGGCCGTCGCGGCGCTGCTGTGGCCCGGGCCGGAGCTGGCCCTGGTCCGTGTCGTCGGTGGCGTCGAGCATCGGCGGTGGCTGCCGTCCGGGGAGCCGCGCTGGCTGGGCCAGCGCACCGAGACCGACCCGTTCGCCGTCGCGGCCGGGTACGACCTGCTGGCGGTGTGCCTGCGCGCGGGACTGCCGGTGGCGACGGCCACCGCGGTGGCCGCCGGGCAGTGTCCGGAGCCGATGGCGAGCGGTCTGGCGCGCACCGCCGAGTTGCTCAGCCTCGGCGCCACGCCGGAGGTGGCCTGGGCGCTCGGCGACGACGCCGACCAGCACCTGCGGGAACTGGCGACGCTCGCCAAACGGGCCTCGCGCGCGGGTGCGTCGCTGGCCGACGGCGTGGCCGCGCTGGCCGAGGCGACGCGGGAGAACGCCGCCACCGCGGCACTCGCGCGCGCGGAACGTGCCGGGGTCACCATCAGCGGGCCGCTCGGGCTGTGCTTTCTGCCGGCATTCGTCTGCCTGGGCATCGTGCCGGTGGTCGTCGGGCTGGCCGCCGGAATGTTCCCGCAGCTGTGACCGGCGTGTCGCGGAACCGGATCGCGGTTCGAGGCGTCTAACCATCAGACGGCTGCTCTCCGACGAGGAGCCGCTGAACTGGGGAGATGTCATGGGGGACAAGGGTTTCGGGACGCGACTGCTCGACCGTGCGGGCGCGGAACTGCTGCGGCTCGCGCACGATGAGGAGGGGATGTCGACCGCCGAGTACGCGATCGGGACGATCGCCGCGGCCGCGTTCGGCGCGGTCCTGTACACGGTGGTCAGCGGCGACAACGTGGTGACCGCGCTGACCGGGATCATCACCCGGGCGCTGTCGACCCAGGTGCGGTGAGACGGTCGTGGTGGCGGCGACTGGCCTGCGAGGAGACCGGAATGGTGACGGTCGAGGCGGCCTATGCACTCGCGGCCCTCGCGGCGTTCATCGTCCTGGGGGTGACCGCCGTCGGCGGCTTCGCGGCGCAGCTGCGCTGCACCGACGCGGCGCGTGAGGTCGCCCGGCTGGCCGCCGCCGGCGACCCGCGGGCCAGGGCCGTCGGCGCACAGGTGGCGCCCGGCGGTGCGCGGATCGATGTCCGGGTGGAGGGCGAGCAGGTGGTGGCCGTGGTGGCCGCTCGGCTGCCGCTGCTGCGGATGCTGACCGTGTCGGCCCGCAGCGTCGCGGCCCTCGAGCCGCAGGCCGGCGACGACGATCCAGCCGCGGACCCGTGAGACGAGTCCGACAGTCCGGCTGGCGTGGAGGTTTGCGGCGCGCAGGTCGACGGCGCGGAGGTCTGCGAGGGGGCGGTCTACTGCCGGCAGGTCAGCGCTTCGGCAGCCTACGGCTCGGTGGCCTACGGCGGCGTGGTCTGCGGCTCAGCAGTCTGCGGTTCAGCGGTCTGTGGCGCGATGAGACCGGCTTCGCGACGGTCGCCGCGGCCCTGGCGATCGCCGGATTGGCGGCCCTGCTGCTGGCGATGAGCTGCCTCGGCTCGGCCGTCCTCGCGCGGCATCGGGCGCAGAACGCCGCCGACCTCGGCGCGCTCGCGGGGGCAGTGGCCGTCGCCTACGGGGAGGGCGAGCCGTGCGACCGGGTGCGCGACCTCGTCGCCCGGCAGGAGGGCCCGGCCCGGCTGACCGCTTGCGTCCTCGACGGCGACCAGGTGCTGGTCGACACCGCGGTCACCGCCCGCCTCGGCCGCTGGGGCATCCAGCAGGCAACGGCCCGCGCCCGTGCCGGTTCCGTCGAATAGGCGACCGCGGTGCCTGCGGGTGAACGCCGCCGCGGATTCTCCGGCGGGCCGAGCGGATCGATTCCCGCGCGTCCACCGGCCCGCGGCGGGAGGGGCTACTCCGATGACGGCGATGAGCGCCGTCTGGAATGGTGGTACGACGTCGTCGCCCAGAAGCTAACTGTCGATTCGGGGACGACTCTCGATGAGTTGCGGGCGGCTGCGCGGGCGCTTCAGGGGTTCCGTGCGCGAGACGGAATCAGCGGACGACTCGATGAACGAGTCGGCCGAGCCCTCGACGCTGCCGAGCGCTTGGTGGTTGAACGCCTCCTGTCGGAGGGACGGAACGTCTCGTCGATTGCGGCAGCGACGAAGGTCCAAGGACGCGCGCTCCCCGACGTCTTCGTCGATGGTGAATTGGCTGAGATCAAGACCTCGACCAAGGGCAATGCGCGTGCGTTCGGATTGCGGGTCGCCGCGGTGCCGCTCGAGCAGCATGCCTCGCGCATCTTCGTGAACGCCGTGGGGTCGAGGATCCGCCGAGTAGACCTGGAAACGACTCTTCGGGAGATCGTCGACGGCGGATACGCAGCGTATATTCGAGTAATCGGCGCCGACTACGACACCGAATTCGGAAGGTGGTGAGCAGTCGTGAGAAACGATGTGATCACCGTGGACGCCCCGTCTTCGGAATGGCTCGCAGTGCTCGACGATCTGCGCACTCCGACCACCCGGGTGCACCCGCAGGACTTCTTCGTCGGTTCCGGGGCGAGCCTCGCGTCAGACCTGGCGGACGACGAGCACAACGCCTGGACAGAGCGGGTCTTCGCCGCCGTCTGCGCGGCGGTTGCGGGTGATGTGGAGCTGCTCGACGAAGACGACAACGTCGTCCTCGCGCGGCATCAGACCGCAGCCTGATCGGAGCGTCGGTCAGGCGCAGGCGGCGGCGGTCTTGCGTAGTACGTCGACCAGATAGTCGGTGACCGCGGTGTCGGCGACGGTGAGGCGGAAGCCGTGGCCGGCGTACTCCCGGCCGAGCACACCGGCGCTGCGCAGCACCCGGCCCACCTCGATGCCGACCGGCCCGGGCAGGTAGACGAAGTTGGCTTCGCTGCCCAGCACCGGACAGCCGATCTCGCGGAGCAGGGACACCAGCCGTTCCCGCTCGACACGCATCGCCGACACCCGCTGCGCCAGCGCCGATTGCTCGGCCAGCGCGACGGGAACCACCTGCTGGGCGGCGGTGGAGACCGCGAAGGGCACCTCGCGCCGCCGGGCACCCGCCACCGCGGCCGGCGCGGCGAAGGCATAGCCGATCCGCACCCCGGCCAAACCGTAGGCCTTCGAGAACGTCCGCAGCACCACGAGATTCGAGAACTCGTTCACCAGAGCCACGCTGTCCACCGGCTCCCGGCAGTACTCGACGTAGGCCTCGTCGAGGATCACCGGCAGCTCGGCCGGCACCGACCGCAACAGGCCGCGGAGTTGCTCCTCGGTCAGCACGGCACCGGTCGGATTGTGCGGCGAACACACGATGATCGCGGCCGTCGCCGCCGACACCGATGCCGCCAGCGCCGTCAGATCCGGTGCGCCGTCGTCGTGCAGCGGCGTCCCGTCGTACTCGTAGCCGAGCATTGCTGCCAGGATGGCGAAGCCGTCGAACGTCGGCGTCGGTGTGCTCAGTCGCGGTGCCGCGAGTCCGGTGGACGTCCGGCGCTCGGCGGCGTCGCCCAGCAGTGCCTGCACCACGGCGGTGCCGCCCGCGCCCACCACCACGGCCTCGGGGGTCACCCCGAGGTGCGCGGCGATCGCGGCGCGGGCGCCGTCCGGCCGGAAGTCCGGGTAGCGGTGCGCGCAGGCGGTGGCGGAATGCAGCGCGGCGGCGACCTCGGGCAGCGGCGGATACGCCGACTCGTTCAGGTCGCACCGCACCGGAGTCCGCCGCCCGGTCACGAGCGCCCGTTCCACCGCACGGCCGTCGCGGCCGCGAAGTCGCCCGCGTGGGCGAACGCCGACGTCATCACGATCTGCCCCGGCTGCAGCCGGCCCGATTCGATCAGCGCGTCCAGTGTCATCGGCACCCCGACGGCGAACAGGTTGCCGCACTCGTCGAAGGTGTCCGGATGGCGCTCCTCGGGGATCTCCATCGCCTCGCGCCAGTTGCGCAGGAACACCCGGTTCGGCTGATTGGTGATGAACCAGTCCAGCTCGCTCGGGCGCAGCCCGATCGACTCCGCCGCCTCGACGGCCACCTCGGGGACCTGCCGGTTTCCGCGGGCCAGCACCTTCGCGATCTTGGCATCGGTGAAGCCGACGTGGATCTGGCCCGGCCCGGCCTCCCAATACTTGCGCGGCGGATCGGCCACCGCGGTCATGTCCGGGGCGTACTCGCCGTACGAGCGGCTGACCGTGGTCAGCACCGGATTGCCGCCCTCGCCCAGGGTCAGCGTCGCCACCGCGGCCCCGTCGCCCGGGATCGCGGCCTGCGCCTTGCTGCGCACCTGGTCCTGCACGAAGATCTGCCCGGCGCTGTTCTGCGCGAGGGCGATCAACGCCTTGCGTCCGCCGGTTGCGGAGAGCAGGGCGCCACCGACCTGGATCAGATGGGCGAACGCGGCGCAGCCGCCGTTGTGCACGTCCAGCACGGTGCCCGGCGCCAGGCCCAGCCGATGCGCCACCTCGCCGCCGCAGCCGCGCACCGGAACCTCCGGCAGCTGGCTGTGCGTCAGCAGGACGTCGACGTCGTCCAGGTAGTCCGCGCCGTGCCGCTCGGTCAGCACGGCCGCGGCCGCGACGATCATGTCGGCCGAGGTCTCGCCGTCGGCGGCGTGGTGGCGGAACGCGGGCGCCCGGAACATCACATTGCCGGCGAGCTCGTCGTCGCCGGCGAAATCGGCGAAGTACGAGGCCGGAACCCGGGCGGCGGGCCGGTAGGTGGCCAGATCGGCGAGGGAGACGGTCTGCGGTGCGGTGGTCTGCGGTGCGGCGGCGGTCATGAGCGCATCCATTCGGGGGTCAGCGGTGCTCCGGTGCGGTGGCGGTGCTCGGCGATCCGAGTCAGATTGTCCAGCTCGATCTGATGGCCGGCCCAGAACATGTCCCACAGATCGCCGACCCACTCCTCGCGGTCGGCCGGCGCGGTCTCCGGGTACGGATTGCTGTCGTAGTACGGGTGGTGGCAGTTGGTCCACAGCACCACCGAGCCGGGCTTGCCCAGCACCGTCTGCGCGTCGACCACCCGCATCAGGTAGATCATCCAGAGGTCGCCGCCCTGATCCCACGCGCAGTGGTAGTCGACGGTCATGGCCTCCGGGTTGGCGACGGTGCGGACAAAGAACTCGGTCTGCGGGTTCAGCTTGTCGTAGCCGATGTACAGGTCGGGATCGTCCGGCGACGGCTCCAGGCCGCGGGAACTGTAGGTCCACTCCTCCAGCGACCGGGTGTGCGAGAGCCACTCGTAGAGTTCGCGCGGCGGTGCGTCGACGTAGCCGTTCACGGTGCAGAAGTCGCCGTAGATCTGGTTGTGCGGATACACCGAGCGGATCATGTCGACCACCCGGAAGGTGTTCTCGGTCCGGCCGTGGGTCTCGATGCGGATCACGCCGTCCAGCGGTGGGCCGGCGTCCAGATCGGTGCGGCTCCCGGCAACGGGGCCGGCGGTGGAGGGGGTCATGGCGTTCCCTTCAGAAACGGGCCGAATGGTGGGACCTCGTCGGGGTCGACGTCCACCACCAGGCAGTGGGGGCCCGGCCGCGCCAGCAGTTCGGCGCAGGCGGTGATCAGGCTCGACGCGTCGGTCGCGCGCCGGACGTCGAGCCCGGGGAACATCGCCGCCAGGCCGGCGGCGATGTCGGTCTCGCCGAACCTGTTCAGTTCGGCGGTGCTGGGGAAATACAGGTTCTCGCGGGTGACGCACATGCCGTGCGCGTTGTTGTTGAGCACGATCAGCGTCACCGGCGCGTGCTGTTCGACGGCGGTGTGCAGCTCCATGCCGTGCATCAGGAACGAGCCGTCGCCGGCGATCACCGCGGTCCGCTCTCCGGTGCCGATCGCCGTGCCGATACCGGCCGCGATCGCGTAGCCCATCCCGCCCATGCCGAGGGCGACGACGAACCGGCCGTCGTGGAATGGCAGGTGGTGGATCGCGGCGGCACCGGTGTTGCCGGCGTCGGCGAAGACGCTGCAGCCGGGTGGCAGCGCGGCGCCGATCGTCTCGATCACCTCGCGCATCGGCGGCGGCCCGGACTGAGCGGCGGATTCGGGTGGGGCCAGGTATTCGCGGATGCGCGGGCGGTGCGCGGTCCCCGCCGACTGCTCGCCGAGTGCGGCGAGCAGGGCGTCGATCGCCCCCGGCAGATCGTCGACGGCGACGTGCTCGACGCCGGGCAGCCGCGGCGGCTGCGTGCCCAGATGGATCGTCTCGGCGGCGGTGAGTGCCTCGTCGAGCCCGGCGCGATCGGTGAGGGTCAGCCGGCACCCGACGGCCAGCACCAGATCGGCCTCGCCGATCGCGGCGTGCGCCGACGGATGGCCCATCACCCCGGTGACGCCGGGGCAGTCGGGCCGTCCGAGGTCCCGGCCGCCGGGGGAGACCACCAGCTCGGCGCCGAGTCGCTCGGCGAGGGTGTGCAGGGCATCGCCGATCCGGGCGCGGGAGGCCTCCTCACCGGCCCAGAGGCAGATGCGGCCGCCGCCGCGGGCGGCGGCGCGCAGGCGGTCGGCGAGGTCGGTGCCCGCCGGCGGGCTCGGGGGTCTCGACTGCGCGGGTCCTGAGCCTGTCGAAGGGCGACCATCGAGAGGGGCGACTCGGCCGGCAGGAGGGGCGACTCGGCCGGCAGGAGCGGAGGCGGGGGAGGCCTGGACGTCCTTGGGGATCAGCAGGGCGGCGGGCAGGCCCCGGCGCAGGGCGGCTTCGGCATCGTCGAACGCGGCCTCGAGGGCGGCGGGATCGTCGACCACCCGGCAGCAGCCGGTGACGCCCGAGAGGATCGCGGGCAGGTCGATGGTGTCCGGGGGATCGAGCATGTCCTGAAAGCCACCGCGCCCCACCGTCGGCCGCGGTGGCGTGCCGATGATCGCGAGGACCGGCACCCGGGCGTCGTACGACTCGCCCAGCGCGGGCACCACGTTCAGCGCGCCGCCGCCCGAGGTGGTCAGCACCGCCCCCGGGACCGCGGCGATCCGGGCCAGGCCGTCGGCCATCGCGCCCGCACCGAACTCGTGCTTGGCGATCACCGGGGTCAGCCCGGAATGCCGCACGGCGGCGTCGAAGACGTCCTCGGCATTGGCGCCGTGCACGCCGAACAGCGTGCGTACGCCGAGCTGGTGCAGGCGCTCGATGACCCGTTCGGCGACAGTCGAGGCCGCCGGGGTCACTGCGAGCGGGAGGCCAGGAAGCGGTCCATCGTCCGCTCCGCCAGCGCGGTGATGGTGAGCGACGGATTGACCAGACCGACCGCACCCGGACAGAACGAGCCGTCCACCACGAACAGGTTGTCGTAGCCGTGCACCGCGCCGTCGGCGTTCGCGGCCTGACCGATCACCACGCCGCCGAGGCCGTGGAAGGTGGCGCCGGAGCCGAAGCCGGCGGCGCGCGAGGAGATCATCAGGCCGTTGTTCGGTGTCCCGTGCCGGGTCTCGGTGCGCTCGTGGAAGCGCTTGGCGAAGGCGTTGGCACGACGATCCAGCACGCTGGTCCCCTCGCGGAACGGGTAGTTCAACTGCGTGCCGCGGGTGGCGTGGTTGTAGTCGATGGAGCCGCGCTCGTCGGTGTGCACCTGGATGAGGTGCGTGAGCGCCGCGCCGCCGACCGGTGCCGGGAGGGGTGCGGCCTGATAGATCATCGCGGCCGGCCCGCCGGGCAGTTTGTCGTCGCGGATGCGGGCGAAGCCGGGGCCGCCCTGGCGCGGGCCCTGCGCGTCGCGCAGATTGGTGCGCACGACGAGGAAGTCGCCGTTGCCGCCGAAGCCGTCGCCGATCCGGCCCGACAGCGCGGGCAGCGCACCCTGTGCGCGAGCCCGGACCAGCAGCGAGGTGGTGTGGTACGAGCCGGCCGCCAGGAAGAGGTAGTCGGCCTCGGCGGTCACGGTGCGCAGCGTGCGGCGCTTGTCGTCGATGACGCGGGCGCGGACCACGAATCCCTTGGTGCGGGCGCGCGGGCGGATGTCGAAGACCTCGTGCATCGGTTTGACGACGACGTTCCCGGTGGCCTCGGCCGCGGGCAGGTAGTTGTGATCGACGGAGTTCTTGGCGCCGCTGTTCACGCCGTACGAGAGGTCGCCGACACTGACGCCCGGCCGCGCCTTTCCGGCCAGCTCGCGCCGGACGATGTCCCAGTCGACGGCGTAGTCGACGAACTTGGGTTCGGCGCCGTAGCGGGCGATGGTGTTCAGCCAGGTGCGGGCGCCGGTGTAGTTCGGGGTCGCCAGGATGTCGTCGGGCAGGTGCGACGCGCCGAGCATGGTGCGGGCGCGCGGGAAGTAGACGCGAGCCAGCTCGTCGTAGTCGGTGCCGCCCGGGAAGACCTCCTCGAAGTCCGGCTTGTCCGGCTGGACCGAGAAGGCGCCGAAGACGAGCGAACCGCCGCCCACGCCGGCGCCGTGCACCGACTCGATGCCGTTGCCCTTGATGGTTTCCAGGACTCCGGGGTAGCGCTCGACGGGCGTCTGCATGGTGCTGGAGATGCCGGCCGTGTCCGAGAACCAGGCGGCCCGCTTGTCCGGATTGTCGAAGGTGGCGAAGGTGTTCTGGTCCTTGCGGATCGGCCAGCGCCGGCCGCGCTCGAAGACGGTGGTCGAGATGCCGGCCTGGCCGAGGCGCAGTGCGGCGACCGCACCGCCGAAGCCGCTGCCGATGACGATCGCGGTGGCGCCGGGCGTGGCCGCGGCGGGCGAGCTGCCGAGCGATCCGGCTGCGGCCGCACCCGCGGCGATGGCGGACGCGCCGAGGGCGCCGCGGAGGAATGTCCGGCGGGAAATCTGCGAGTGCTGCACGGGCACAGAGTAACCGAGATGTTTGCTTAGGCAAACCTAAATATTCCCAGCAGGCAAAATGCGCGAAACGCTCAGAATGGTACCGCGCCGAACAGAACGGTACTTTTCATCGCGGCAGAGCGCCGCTGAGAACAGCGTCTTAGAACAGCGTCGCGGGCCGCACCAGATTCGCCAGGTCCACCAGCAGGAAGCGATGCGCGCGGTTGTCCCGGGTGCGGCGGGCCAGTTCGCGCAGGGACCGTTCGGTCCCGGCCCGCAGGCCCGGCTCGGTGAACGGGAAACCCAGGAAGTCCGGCGGCGCGGTGTCCGGCTGCGCCGCGTACTCGGCCTCCAACTCGCCGCTGTGCGCCTCGATCCAGCCGAGCGCGGTGCCCAGCACCACCAGCTGCAGCCGGCCCAGCCGGCCGTCCTCGTCACCGAGACGTTCCAGGCGCTCCGCGGCCTCGAACAGTTCGTCCCGCTGCACCTGCGCCGGCTCGCGCCCGTGCACCAGGGCGAGGATCGCGCTCTCCTGCGCCACGCCGTAGTGCCGGCTGGTGGTGGGCACCTCGTCGAGCGGCTCGATGGCGTCCAGATACCGGCCGTCGGCGATCAGCATCCGGGCCAGTCCGAACGCCGCGGTGACGATGGCGTGGTCGGTCAGCCACAGGTCGTGGTAGTGCTGGCGGGCGATGTCGTACCAGCGCTCGATCTGCGCCACCTGCTCGTTGGTGACCTCCTCGGCGGCATCGCCGGCGGTGAGCCAGTAGCCGATCAGTTCGGCGGTTCCGGCCACCGCCAGCTTGGGCGCCACCTCGCCCGGCATGGCCTCGAGCACGCTGTGGAACCGGGCATAGGCCTGCTCGGCCTCGGCATTGCGCAGCGCGCAGATGCCCAGATACCAGTGCACGCGCCAGGAATCGCCGAAGCGGTCGGCGATCTCGTGTAGCAGACGACGGGCCTCGGGCAGATCGCCCAGCTCCAGATGCGCCCGCGCCTCGGCCAGATCCACTTCGAGCGACGGATGCCGGGGGTCGCGGGGCTCGTCGTCGCTCTCGTCGGACGCCGCCGCCAGTCCGGCGAAGCCCTCCGCGCGGGCCGCCGAGATGCTGTCGAGCACCTGCCGCGGATAGCTCAGGGCCGCCGAACTGAGCAGCCCGGCCGCCGGATCCTCCGGGTCCACCAGCGGTACCGGCAGGGCGCGCGCGATGTCGGCGGGATCGGGGACCGCCGCCTGCGAGGGATCGAAGAAGCCGTCGATCGGCGCCAGCATCAGATTGGTGCCGAAGGTGGACCGCTGCGGGGTGAAGACCTTCGACAGTGCCGGCCGCGGCACGCCCGTGTGCAGTGCGACGGTCTCCCGCAGCACCGCCATGACCTGCGTCATCATCTCCTCGGTGGAGGCGAAGCGCTCATCCGGATCGGGCGCCGTGGCCCGCTGCAGCAGGTAGTAGTACGACGGATTCGCCACGAACAGCTCGGTGGTCTCCGGGTCGGGCAGACCGTCGTCGTACCGGCCCTTGGTCATCGGCAGATCCAGCGTCAGCGCCGCCAGTGTGCGCCCGATGCTGTAGATGTCGGACACCACCTGCGGGCCCGTCTCGACGATTTCCGGCGCCTGAAAGCCGGGTGTGCCGTACAAGTGCCCGTAGCCGTTGATCGCCGAGACCGCGCCGAGGTCGATCAGCTTCACCTCGTCGCTGGTGATCATGATGTTGTCCGGCTTGACGTCG
>CAZEOP010000077.1:0-14030 GCA_964513715.1 uncultured Gordonia sp. | reverse complement strand
GGGTGCCGTTGTCGTTTGCGCAGCAGCGGATGTGGTTCCTCAACCAATTCGACCCGGGTGATGCGACGTACAACATTCCGGTCGTACTCCGGCTGACCGGCGCGCTGGACGTCCCGTCGTTGCATGCCGCCGTCGCCGATGTCGTTGCGCGCCACGAGATCCTGCGCACCACCTTCCCCGAGAACGACGGTGTGCCGTACCAGCAGATCGCCGCCGTCGACGAGATCGACAGCGGTCTGGACTGGGCCCCGGCCGCCTCGCAGGCCGATCTCGAATCCGCCGTACGCGCCGGTTTCGACGTCAGTGGACAGTGGCCGATCCGGGTTCGCCTGTGGTCCGCCGGCGCCGACGAGCACGTCCTCGCCGTGGTGGTCCACCACATCGCCGCCGACGGTGAGTCGATGCGACCCCTGGTGACCGATCTGGTGAGCGCCTATGCCGCCCGGTCCGCCGGCACGGCGCCGGAACAGGCCCCGCTGGCCGTGCAGGTCGCCGACTTCGCGCTCTGGCAGCGCGAGGTGCTCGGCGCTCCCACCGATCCGGATTCGGTCGTGGGCCGGCAACTGGCCTATTGGACGCAACAGCTCGCGGGTGCCCCGGATGTCCTCGATCTCCCCGCCGACCGGCAGCGTCCCGCGGTGGCCTCGCACCGAGGCGCGCAGGAAGCCTTCACCGTTCCCGCCGACCTGGGCGACCGCGTGCTGGCGGTGGCGCAGGAGCACGGCGTCACGCCGTTCATGGTTCTGCACACCGCGCTGGCGGTCCTCCTGGATCGGCTCGCCGTGACCGGTGACATCTCGGTCGCGACCCCGATCGCCGGCCGCGGTCAGAGCGTGCTCGACCCGCTGGTCGGCATGTTCGTGAATACGCTGATCCTCCGGATCCGGCTGTCGCCCGGCGACTCCTTCGCCGACGTGCTGAACCGGGTTCGATCGGTCGACCTCGAGGCCTTCGCCCATGCCGATGCGCCGTTCGAGACGGTGGTCGACGCCGTCGACCCGGTCCGGTCCGAGGCCTTCGGGCCACTCGCGCAAGTGATGCTGTCCGTCCGCCAGGGCAGCGCCGCCGAGTCCGGCGTGGACCTGGGCGATCTTCGCTTCGAAGAACTGCCGGTGCCCGAGGTGCCGGCGCAGTACGACCTGTCGGTGAACGTGGCGATCGAGCCGGGGACCGACTGGCGTTCGGCCGTGGTCTACGCGACGGATCTGTTCGAGGCGGCCACGATCCGCCGGCTCAGCGCCCGGCTCCTCCGGGTTCTCACGGCACTGGTCGACGATCCGGAATCGGCGATCGGCGCCGCGGATCTCCTCGACGCCGCCGAGCGCGGCGATCTCCTGGAGATCTCTCGCGGCATCCCCGAAGAGCCCGCGGCGACGACCGTGCTGGCCCGGGTGTGCGAGACCGCCGCGGCGACGCCCGAGGCGATCGCGGTGACCGACGGCGGCGTGGAGTACAGCTACGGCGAGGTGATGGGCCGGGCCGATGCCCTGGCCGCCGCGCTCGCGGCGGCAGGCGTGGGCTATGACGACGTGGTGGTGCTGGCGACCGAGCGGTCGGTGCACTGGATCGTCGGCATGCTGGCGACCTGGAAGGTCGGCGCCGCCTACGCGCCGGTCGATCCGGACGGGCCGATCAACCGGCTCGCGGCGTTGATCGCCGACACCCGTGCTGCCGCCGTCGTGGCGGCCGCGCAGTGGCTGTCCGGGGCCGGTGCCGGTGTCCTCGTCGACGGTGTCGCCGCCGTGGCGGTGCCGACCGAGCCGGGCCCGCCGTTCGCCGCGGTGGATCCGTTGGCCGGAGGTGGGCAGCGGCTGGGCTATGTGATCTCCACGTCGGGGTCCACCGGCCGGCCGAAGCCGACCCTGGTGCCGCTGGCCGGCATCGAGAACACCGTGCGCTGGTACCTCGACGAACTTCAGCTGACTGCCGGTGACGGGGTCCTCGTCGCTTCGGCGCCGACCTTCGATCTGACCCAGAAGAACGTGTGGGCCGCACTCGCGGCCGGCGCGACGCTGCGGCTGGCGGATGCGTTCTTCGATCCGCACCGCATCCTCGACATCGTCACCGGCGAAGGCGTCGCGGTGATGAACATGGCGCCGTCGGCGTTCGAGGCGCTGGTGTCGGCCGACGGCGAGGATGCGCTGGCACGGGTGAAGGTGCTCTTCCTGGGTGGCGAAGTGGTGAAGATCGCGCCGTTGCGCAGGCTGCTGGACGGCGGCCTCCGGGTGTTCAACAGCTACGGACCCACCGAGGCCTCCGACGTCGTGTCCTTCCACGAGATCTCGCAGGCCGTCGATTCGGCGGTTCCGGTCGGTCGGCCGATTCCCGGCATCGACCTGCTCATCCTGGACGACCGCCTGGATCTGGTGCCGGTCGGGGTGCCCGGCGACCTCTACGTCGGCGGCATCGGGGTGGGCCGCGGCTACGGCGGGATGCATGGGCTCACCGCGACGCGCTTCGTCGCGAACCCGTTCGGCGGAGACGGTTCGCGCATGTACCGCACCGGCGATCTGGTGCGGTGGACGGCCGACGGTGAGCTGGACTATCTCGGCCGGACCGATCTGCAGATCAAGCTGCGCGGCCTGCGGATCGAGCTCGGCGAGATCGAGACCGTTCTCGCGACGGCACCGGGCGTGGCGCGCACGGCGGCGACCGTCGCCACCGGGCCCGCGGGAGTCGAGCACCTGGTCGCCTACGTCTCCGCGGGTGCGGGGCGTTCGCTGGAGCTGGCCGCGGTGCAGGAGACCGCCGCGGCGGCGCTGCCCGAATACATGGTGCCGACGATCTGGATGGTCGTCGACGAGATCGGGCTCAACGCCTCGGGCAAGATCGACCGGCAGGCACTTCCCGAACCCGAGTTCGGTACCGCCGACGCCGAGTACGTCGCGCCGGTGGGCCCGCTGGAAGAACAGCTGGCGTTCATCGTCGCCGGTCTGCTGGGTGTGGACCGAGTGTCGGTCACCGAGTCGTTCTTCGCCCTCGGCGGCGACTCGATCATGTCGATGCAGCTCGCCTCCGCGGCCCGGGCGGCCGGCTGGACCCTGTCCCCGCGGCAGATCTTCGAGCACCGCACCATCCGGAAGATGGCGACCGCCGTCGGTGCCGGCGACTCCGTGCCGGTGCTCGAGGAACTGCCGGGCGGGGGTGCGGGCGAGTCCGTCCTGCGCCCGATCACGCGGATCGTGCTGGATAATTCGGCGGCACCGGGTGACTTCGCGGACTTCATCCAGTCCATCGCGCTGGTGGCGCCGGACGGCCTGACCGGCGAGCAACTCGCGGCCGTGCTGGCCCCGGTGATCCGGGCGCATCCGATGCTCGCGGTGCGGGTGACGCGCGACGCGACGCACTGGTCGATGGAGGCCGGCGTCGCCGTCGATTCCGCCGAGGCGGTTCGCGTCCACACGTCGGAGCACTCGGTGGGCAGCGAGGCCTTCGGCGCCGACCTGATCGCCGCGTTCAGTGACGCGCTGCGACGCTTGGATCCCGCGACGGGCCGCACCGTGCAGGCGGTGCTGGTCACCGATCCGGCAGGTGCCGGGCGCATCGCGATCGCCGTGAACCATCTCGGTGTGGACGCCGTCTCCTGGCCGATCCTGGTCGAGGACCTCATCACCGCCTGGACTCAGCTGCGCGCCGGCGCGGAGATCGTTCTTCGGCCGGAGATCACCTCGCAGCGGACGTGGGCCGACGCGATGGCCCGCACGGAGCTGTTCGACGATCAGCTCGACTACTGGCTCGACCGTGTCCCGGAGCAGGTGACCGAGCTGGGCGCACCGCTCGACCGGATGCGCGATCTGGTCGCAACCGTGCAATCGGTGACGGTGGACGTCGCCGCGGGTGAGACGGGTGCGCACCTGCTGACGCACGTTCCCGAGGCCTTCGGTGCGCGCGTCGATGACGCGCTGCTCGCCACGTTCGCGCGGGCCGTCCGCCGCTGGCAGCACTCGCGAGACCTCGCGGCCGCGGGACCGGTGTCGGTCCTGATCGAGGGCCACGGACGTGACGAACACGTTCTGGAGGGCGGCGCCGAGCCGCGGCGCGCTGACCTGTCCCGCACCGTCGGCTGGTTCACCAGTGTCATTCCGGCGCGACTGGATCCGTCCGACAGCGTGGTCCACGCCGTCAAGGCGGTGAAGGAAGAACGACTCGGACGCCCGACGGAGGGCGCCGGATTCGGTGAACTGCGTTCACGCCCGAATTCGCCGCTCGCCGCGCGGCCGCTGCCGTCGATCATCGTCAACTACCTCGGCGCGCTGACCGGGGGTACGGCGTCTGCGGAGGCCTTCGCCGTCGCCGCCGACGTCCCGGCGATGCCCGGCGGCAGCACCGGCGAGATGGTGGCGATGGCCTCGCTCACCGTCGACGCGTGGGCGCTGACCGACGATGCGGGCACTCGTATCCGGGCCCGGATGAGCTACCCCGCCGCCGTGCTGGACGAGGCGGCAGCGAACGAGATCGCCGAGCTGTGGCGTGCGGAACTCTGCGAGATCGTCGCGGCCGCGGAGCAGCCGGTCGGACTGTCCCCGTCCGACGTACCCGGTGCCCTGCTCACCCAGCGCGACCTCGACGACTTCGCCGAGCGCTTCGGTGCCGCCGACATCTGGCCGCTGACGCCGCTCCAGCAGGGCATGTACTTCCACGCCGACATCGTCAGCGGCGAGGAGATCGACCTGTACGTCGCGCAGGCGACCTTGCGGTTCGGCGAGGCGCTCGACGAGCAGCGCTTGCGCGAGGCGATGTCCGCATTGCTCCGCCATCACGGCGTGCTGCGCTCGGGATTCGTGCGCGGCCAGAGCGGTGCGATCGCGGCCGTCGTGCCCGCGGACGTCACGGTGCCGATCCGGGTGGAAGATCTGCGCGGCGGCTCGGCCGCGGAGGTGATCGCGCGGGTCGCGGAGTTGGCGAGGGCCGATCGGCTGGCGCCGTTCGACCTGGCGATGCCGCCGCTGCTGCGCGCGGTGCTCGTCCGGCACGACGCCGGCACCGACGTGGTCGTGACCAATCACCACATCCTCTTCGACGGCTGGTCGGCGCCGATCGTGCTCATCGATCTGCTCTCGCTCTACCTCTCCGGCTCGCCGTTCACCCCCCGCGGTGACAGCGACTTCGGCGCCCATGCGCGGGTGCTGGCCGCAGCCGACCACACCGCCTCGCTCGCCGTGTGGCGGGACGTCGTCGCCGTGATCGACGGCCCGACGCTGCTCGGTGGTCAGGCCCGCCGCGGCGCCGATGTGGTTCCGCGGGAAGTGGAGCTCGCGGTCGGTGCCGAGGTCACCGGCCGGATTCTGGCGTTCGCCCGCGCCGAGGGCGTCACCCTCGCGACGGTGCTGCAGTCCGCGTGGGCGATTCTGCTCTCCCGGGTCCTCGGGCAGCGGGTCGTGACCTTCGGCGAGACCGTCGCCGGGCGTCCCGCCGACCTGGACGGCGTGGAATCCATGGTCGGCCTGTTCATCAACACGCTGCCGGTGGTGGTCGACGTGGATCCGTCCACCGCCTTCGGCGAGCTGGCCAAGACCATGCAGGCGGAGAAGATCCGGCTGCTGGACCATCAGGCGCTCGGCCTGACGCAGATCGGTGCCATCGCGCCGCAGGCGCTCGAGTTCGACACGCTGACCGTCCACGAGTCGTATCCGGTGGACACCGGGTCGGTGACCCAGCTGGGCGTCGACGGTCTGGACCTGCGCGGCATGGAGATGACTGACGCGGCGCACTATCCGCTGACGGTCGTCAGCCATGAGACCGAAGACGGGCTCGTGCTGCACCTGAAGTACGCGCCGGGGGTCTTCGACGCCGAACGCGTCGAGGTCTTCGCCGCGATGCTCGATCAGATGCTGCGCGCGGTGACGGCCGATCCGGCCGTCCGGGTGGGCGACCTGCCCCTCCTGAGCGAGACCGCCGCCGCGGCACTGCTGCCGGTGACCGCGGGTCCGGCGGCCGAACCGGTGGTGTTGCGGGAACTGTTCGCCCGGGCGGCGGAGAGCTTCGGTGATCGCCCGGCCGTGGTCGACGGCGCCGGGCGGTCGCTGACCTACCGGGAGCTCGACGAGTGGTCCGAGCGCCTCGCCGACTGGCTGTCGGCGCGCGGCATCGGTGTGGAAGCCCTGGTGGCCCTGGCCATTCCGCGTTCGGTGGAACTGCTCACGGCCATCTGGGCGGTCGCCAAGACCGGCGCCGGCTATGTGCCGATCGATCCGGAGTATCCGGCCGAGCGCGTTGCGAACATGGTGGAGGACTCCGCCGCGGTCCTCGGCCTCACCGTCGCCGCGGTGGCCGACGGACTGCCGGGCGAGAGCTTCGAGTGGGTGCGGATCGACAGGCCCGAGACCCTCGCGGCCGTCGATGCCGCCCCCGCGGG
Organism: uncultured Gordonia sp.; assembly: GCA_964513715.1. Classification (GTDB taxonomy): domain Bacteria; phylum Actinomycetota; class Actinomycetes; order Mycobacteriales; family Mycobacteriaceae; genus Gordonia. The sequence continues at coordinate 7,675 of CAZEOP010000077.1, read as the reverse complement.
TGAGCGCCCGGCGGTCCGAGCGGAGAACGTCGCCTACGTCATCTACACCTCGGGTTCCACCGGGCGCCCGAAGGGTGTCTCGGTCTCGCACACCGGCCTGGCGAACTGGGCGGCGCAGGAGTCGCTGCTGCTGAACGCCGTCGATGCGGTGCCGGTGGTGCTGGGCTTCGCCTCGCCGAGCTTCGACGCCTCGGTGCTGGAGTATCTGCTGGCCACCGTGAACGGCGGCACCCTCGCCTACCGGCCGGCCGGCGCGGTCGGCGGCCGGGCCCTGGAGGAGTTCATCGGCGCCGCCGGCGTGACGCACACCTTCCTCACGCCGTCGGTGCTGGCCACCATGGACCCGGCGGCCGTGCCGTCGCTGGTCGACGTGGCCGCCGGCGGCGAAGCGGTGCCGCAGGCGATCGTCGACTCGTGGTCGCTGCACACCCGGGTGCACAACCTGTACGGACCGACGGAGACCACGATCGGCGTCGCCATCAGCGCGCCGCTCGAGGCCGGCGCGCCGGTGGTGCTCGGCCCGCCCATCGGCGGTCTGGGCTTGCAGGTGCTCGATGCCCGGCTGCACCCGGTGCCCGTCGGCGTGACCGGCGAGCTGTATGTGACCGGCTGCGCCCTGTCGCGCGGATACCAGGATCGTCCGGGCCTCACCGCGGAACGATTCGTGGCCGATCCCTTCGGTACCGGCGCCCGGATGTACCGGACCGGCGACGTGGTGCGTTGGCGCCGTGACGACGCCGGCCGGCTGGTGCTGGAGTACGCGGGGCGTAGCGACGACCAGGTGAAGCTGCGCGGACTGCGCATCGAGCTGGGCGAGATCGAGGCCGTCCTCGGGGCTTTCCCCGGCGTGGAGTCGGCTGTCGTGATCGGCGTCGGCGGCTCGGTCGCCTCCGCGCTCGCCGGCTACGTCGTCGCCGCGCCGGAGCTGGACGTCGACGCGTTGCGCGAGTTCGCCCGGACCCGGCTGCCCCTGTTCATGGCGCCGTCGAGCATCACCGTGCTCGACGCGCTGCCGCTGACCCCGGTGGGCAAGCTGGACAAGAACGCGCTGCCCGAACCGGTCGTCGTCGCGGCCGAATACCTGGCGCCCGCATCGGATGCCGAGGCGGCCGTCGCCGCCGCCTTCGCCGAGGTTCTCGAGGTGGACCGGGTGTCGGTGATCGAGTCGTTCTTCGACGCCGGCGGAAACTCGCTGTCGGCCATGCGGCTGGCCTCCCGGGTCGGCGACGTCCTGGACGTGGAACTGACGGTCCGGGACGTCTTCGAGGCGCCGACCGTGCGCGAACTGGTCGCCGCGGCGGCCGGCCGCGCACCGGCGCTGGCGCCCGTCACCGCGGTGTCCCCGCGCCCCGATTCGATCCCGCTCTCGTTCGCGCAGCAGCGCATGTGGTTCCTGAACCGCTTCGAGACGGATGCGCCGACCTACAACATCCCGGCCGTGCTCCGGCTGACCGGCGCCCTGGACGTGGCCGCGCTGCGCGCGGCGGTGATCGACGTCGTGACGCGGCACGAGGTGCTGCGCACTGTCTTCCCGGCGATCGACGGGGTGCCCTACGAGCTGATCGCGCCGGCCGAGCAGGTGCCGGACCGGCTGGACTGGGCCGTCGTCGATACGCAGGCGGCGTTGGAGGCGGCCGTGTCGGCCGGCTTCGACGTGGCCGAGCAGTGGCCGCTGCGGGTCCGGCTGTGGCCGGCCGGTGGCGACGAGTACGTCCTGGCCGTCGTGGCCCATCACATCGCCGCCGACGGCGAGTCGATGCGCCCGCTGGTGACCGATCTGGTGACCGCATATGCCGCCCGCGTGCGCGGCGCGGCGCCCGCGTTCGCTCCGCTCGAGGTGCAGTTCGCCGACTTCGCGATCTGGCAGCACGAGGTGCTCGGTTCGCCGTCGGCGCCCGAGTCCGTGGTGGGCCGGCAGCTCGCCTACTGGAAGCGGCAGCTCGCGGGGGCGCCGGAGGTCCTGGACCTGCCGGCCGATCGGCCGCGACCGGCGCGGGCCTCGCACCGCGGCGCCCAGTTCGATTTCGAGATCCCGGCGCCGGTCGGCGCGCGGCTCGAGGCGCTCGCGCGCCGGTCCGGCGTCACCGCGTTCATGGTGATCCACGCCGCGCTCGCGGCGCTGCTGTCCCGCGCCGCCGGCACCCGGGACGTCAGCATCGCGACGCCCATCGCCGGTCGCGGTCAGGCCGTACTCGAGCCCCTGGTCGGCATGTTCGTCAACACGTTGGTACTGCGCACCGAGGTCGCCTCGGCGGACTCCTTCGCCGAACTGCTGGACCGGGTGAAGCGGGTGGATCTGGAAGCGTTCGCCCACGCGGATGCGCCGTTCGAGACGGTCGTCGAGGCCGTCGACCCGGTGCGCAGCGAGGCCTTCGGTCCGCTCGCGCAGGTGCTGCTGGTGGTCGGCCAGGGCGCGGTGGCGATGCCCGGCGTCGAGGTGGGAGACCTTCGGGTGGAGCCGATCGCGCCCCCCGAGGTGCCGGCGCAGTACGACCTGTCGGTGAACGTGACGACGACACCCGGGAGCGGGTGGCGGTCCTCGCTGCTCTATGCGACGGATCTGTTCGACGAGGCCACGATGGCGGCCCTGGCCGGGCGGTTCGTCACCGTTCTGGACGCGCTGTCGGCGGATCCCGACGGACTGGTCGGCGACGTGCCGATGCTCGATGCGGGGCAGCGCGACGCGGCCGTGGCGGCGTCGCGCGGTGCGACGGTGCCGTTGCCCGCGGGGACGCTGGCCGATGCGCTGGCCGCGGCCGTGCGTGAGCACGCCGATGCCCAGGCCCTCGTCTTCGGGGACCGGAGTGTGTCGTTCGCGGAGTTCGGCGCCCGGGTGGCGGTGCTGGCGCGGCGGCTGCTCGCGGTCGGCGTGGGCCCGGATGTCGCGGTCGGCGTGTGCATCGACCGGTCGGTGGAACTGCTCGTCGCGGTGCACGCCGTGATCGCGGCGGGCGGCCAGTATGTGCCGGTGGACACCGAGGCCCCGGTCGATCGCGCGCAGTACATGCTCGACACCGCGGGTGCGCGCACGGTGCTCGTGGCCGCCGGTGCGGCGATCGGGCCGGTGCCGGAGCTGCGCGATGTGGCGGTGCTCGAGGTGGATGCGGACGCCGCGGTGGATCCGGCGACCCCGCCGGTCGCCGAGGCCGAACGTCCGGCGCCGCTGCGCGGTCAGCACGCCGCATACACGCTGTTCACCTCGGGTTCGACGGGTGTGCCCAAGGGCGTGACCGTGTCGCACGAGGCGGTGCTGAACCGCCTGGCGTGGATGCGCGACGACTACGAGATCGGTGCGGGGGACCGCTTCCTGCTGAAGACTCCGTACACCTTCGATGTCTCGGTGTGGGAGCTGTTCCTGCCGTCGCTGGTGGGTGCGCCACTGGTGATCGCGCGCGCGGACGGGCACCGCGAGCCCGGGTACCTGGCCGAGACGATCGCCGCGCGGCAGATCTCGGTGGTGCACTTCGTGCCGTCGATGCTGTCGGTGTTCGGCGATGTCGTCGGCGAGGGCGTGCGGGCGCTGACCTCGCTTCGACTGCTGTTCACCTCCGGCGAGGCGCTGCCGCCGGCGGTGGCGGGTGCGGTGCTCGAGCGGCTGCCGTCGGTGGCGCTGCACAACCTGTACGGGCCGACCGAGGCTGCGGTCGATGTGACCGCGGCGGCGGTGGCGCCGGGGACGCAGACGGTGACGATCGGCCGGCCGGTGGCCAACACCGATGCGCTGGTCCTCGACGATCGCTTGCAACTGGTCCCGGTCGGGGTACCGGGCGAGCTGTACCTGGGCGGCGTGCAGCTGGCGCGCGGCTACGCCGGGCGCGCGGATCTGACCGCGGATCGGTTCGTGGCCGATCCGTTCGGCGGTCCGGGGACGCGGCTGTACCGGACCGGCGACCTGGTGCGCCGGAACGCCGGTGGCGAGATCGACTATCTCGGACGCACCGATTTCCAGGTCAAACTGCGCGGACAGCGAGTGGAACTGGGCGAGATCGAGGCGGTGATCGCCGGGGCACCGGGCGTGGTGCACGCGGCGGCGACAGTGGTCGTCGCGCCGGGCGGTGGGGACTTCCTTGCCGGCTACGTCGCTCCGGCCACGGTCGATCTGGCAGCGGTGAACGCGCACGTCGCGGCCGCCCTGCCCGAGTACATGCGGCCGAGCGTGTGGACGCTGCTCGACGAGGTGCCGCTGAACAGTGCCGGAAAGCTCGATCGGCGGGCACTGCCGGCGCCCGAGTCGGTGGCCGCGGCCACCGAGTACGTCGCCCCCGAGGGCGCCGCGGAAGAGGCCGTCGCCGCGGCGTTCGCCGAGCTTCTGGGCGTGGACCGGGTCGGGGTCACCGAGTCGTTCTTCGCTCTGGGCGGCAACTCGCTGTCGGCGATGCGGGCCGTGGCCCGCGCCGGCGGGGCACTGGGTGTGGACCTGACGATCCGCGACCTGTTCGACGCACCGACGGTGCGCGAGTTGGTGGCCCTGTCCGTCGGCCGGGCTCCCGCCCTGCCGCCGATCAGCGCGGCGGCGCCGCGACCGGCGGCGCTCCCGCTCTCGTACGCGCAGCAGCGCATGTGGTTCCTCAACCGGATCGACACCGGCTCGAGCGCGTACAACATCCCGCTCGGTGTCCGCCTCACCGGTGGCCTCGACATCGACGCCCTGGTGGGCGCGATCGGCGATGTCATCTCCCGGCACGAGGTGCTCCGCACCGTCTACCCGGCCGCCGGGGACTCGGCGGTGGCGCGCGTGCTCTCGTCGAGCGAGGCGCTGGCGATGTTCGACTGGCGCGAGGTCGGCAGTACCGACGCACTGCTCGCCGCCGTCGGAACCGGCTTCGACGTCACGCGGGAGCTGCCGATCCGCGGGCTGGTGCACCGGGACGCAGACACCGCCGAACTGGTGCTCGTGATGCATCACATCGCCTTCGACGGCGAGTCCACGCCGGTGCTGCTGCGCGATGTGCTGGCCGCCTACGCGCATCGGGTCGACGCCGCGGTGCCCGCGCAGCCGCCGCTGGCCGTGCAGTACGCCGATTACGCGCTCTGGCAGCGTGCGGTTCTGGGCGACAAGTCCGATCCGGCGAGCGTGCTCGGCCGCCAACTCGACTACTGGCGCAACCGCCTGCAGGGACTGCCGGTGGTCACCGAACTGCCGCACGATCGCCGTCGCCCCGCCGTCTTCGACCCGGCCGGGGCCGTGGTGGAGACCGCTCTGCCGGCCGAGATCACCGACGGCATCGACGAGCTGTGCCGACGGTACGGGGTCACCCGGTTCATGGTGCTGTACGCGGCCCTGGCCGTGACGATCGCGCGGCTCACCGCCGCCACCGACACGGTGACGGCGGCACCGACCGCGGGCCGCACCCGCCGGGAGATCGACGATCTGGTCGGCATGTTCGTGAACACGCTGATCCTGCGCGTGGGCACCGATCCCGCGCGAACCGTCGACGAGCTCCTGACCGATGTCCGCGGGGTGGTGCTCGATGCCTTCGCCAACGCCGACGTGCAGTTCGACGACCTGGTCGAGGCACTGGCGCCGCCGCATTCCACCGCCTATTCGCCGCTGGCGCAGATCGCCTTCACCTATGTGGAGGATCAGCCGGTGGCGAGTTCCGCGGTGATCGCCGGGGTCACGGCCGAGCCGCTGCACGACGATGCCGTCCTCGCCAAGTTCGATCTGACCGTGACCGTCCGGGGCGGACAGCCGTCACAACCGACCGACGTCGGCTTCCTGTACGCCACCTCGCTGTTCGATGAGCAGACGGTGCGCGGTTTCGCCGAGGTGTATCGGCGGGTGATCGAGGCGATGATCGTCGATCAGCGCACCGCGATCGGCGACCTGGCGATCGCCGGCGCCCGACCGGCGGCGCCGGAGGCCGGATCCGATCGCCGCGAGCCGGCGGCCGCCGAAGGCGGTTCGGTGGAACCGGGCACGCTGATCTCGATCCTGCGTGATCGCGACCTCGATCCCGAGCATCCGGCGCTGATCTGCGCCGGGAGTGAGCTCTCGTACGCCGACTTCGAGGCGCGGACCAACCGCGTCGCGCGGGCGCTCCTGGAGCGCGGCGTCCGGCCCGACGACGTGATCGCGGTCGGCATCGAGCGGTCCATCGACTCGGTCGTCGCCATTTGGGGCATCGTCAAGTCGGGTGCGGCCTACCTCGCCATCGACCCGGCCTATCCGGCGGACCGCATCGACTACATGCTCACCGATTCGGCGGTGCGCACCGGCATCGTCGCGGGCGATCCGGCCCTTCCGGATGCCTTCGACGCGACCGGCGGCACCGAGCGGGAGTGGCTGTCTCTGGCCGATCTCGAGGCCGCCGCCGCGTCGGACGAGGACATCGCCGACGGCGAACGCCGCGGCGCGGTGCGGTCGGCGAATCTCGCCTACGTCATCTACACCTCGGGGTCCACCGGACGACCGAAGGGGGTCGCCGTCTCGCACGCGGGCATGGCGGATCTGACGGCGAACTACCAGAAGGTCACCGGCGCGCGCATCGACGATCCGGACACCCGGATCCTGCACGTCGCGTCGCTGAGCTTCGACGCCTCGTTCTTCGAGATGGCCTGGGCGATCACCGCCGGACACACCCTGGTGATCGCGCCGCAGGCGGATTACGCCGGGGAGGCGCTCGATCTGGTGCTGGAGCGCGACGAGGTGACCGACCTGGTGATCACCCCGTCGGTGCTCGCGACGCTCGATCCGGAGCGGGCCGAATTCGTGCGCAACCTGGCGACCGCCGGCGAGGCCTGCAATCCGGAACTGGTCAACCGCTGGGCGGCGCGCGGGCGCCGGCTGTGGAACCTCTACGGTCCGTCGGAGACGACGGTCTGGGCCACGCGCGGGCGCATGATGCCGCGCAAGCCGGTCACCATCGGCCGCGGTATCGAGGGCTTCACCTGCCGGGTGCTCGACGCCCGGCTGCACGAGGTCCCCGACGGTGTGGTGGGTGAGCTGTACCTGTCGGCCGCCGGCCTGGCGCGCGGCTACCTGCATCGCGCGGGTCTCACGGCGGAGAGCTTCCTGGCCGATCCGTTCGCCGCCGACGGCACCCGGATGTACCGCACCGGTGATCTGGTGCGGCGTACCTCCGGCGGCGACCTCGACTACGTCGGCCGGTCGGACCTGCAGGTGAAGCTGCGCGGTCAGCGCGTGGAGCTCGGTGAGATCGAGGCGGCGGCGGCCGCGGTGGACGGCGTGCGTCATGTGGCGGCCGCCGTGGTGGCCGCCCCGAACGGGGCCGAACACCTGGTCGGCTATGTCGCGCCGGCCGACGTCGACCTCGAGGCGATCCGCGAGGCGGTGGCGGCGGCGGTCCCGGTGCACATGCGGCCCACGCTGTGGACCGTGCGCGACGACCTGGCGCTCAACCCGGCGGGCAAACTCGACCGGAATCAGCTGCCGCTGCCCGATTTCGAGGCCGCCGCGGCAGACTACGCGGCCCCCGAGACCGACGCGGAGATCACCGTGGCGCAGGTCTTCGCCGACGTGCTCGGCGTGGACCGGGTGGGCGTCACCGAGTCGTTCTTCGATGCCGGCGGCAACTCGCTGTCGGCGATGCGGGTGGTCTCGCGCGTGGGCGATGCACTCGGCGTGGAACTGACGGTGCGGGACCTCTTCGAGGCGCCCGACGTCCGGGCGCTGATCGCGGCGTCGGCGGGCAAACAGCCCGCCCTCGCCCCG
>CAZEOP010000076.1:0-14341 GCA_964513715.1 uncultured Gordonia sp. | reverse complement strand
TATGTTGCGGTACCCGGGGGCGAAACCGAACCGGATCGGTGGGCCGGCGGGCCCACTAACCGAGCCGGGGCCCGTCCTCGATGGACGGACCCCGGCTCGGTTCGGAACTCTCGACGAGCTCGGCGGTCAGTGGCCGGCGGGGGCACCGGCCGGGCGGCGCGCCGAGCGGCGACGGCGCTGGGCCGGGGCCCCGCCGTCGCTACGGCCCGACCCCGAAGATCCGGCCCCGGAGAAGGTGCTCGACGACATCCCGGCCGACGAGGAGGAGTGCACCGGGCGGGACGAGGAGGTGTGCGCCGGACGCGAGGACTCGCCACCCTCGCTGCGCCGACCGCCACGCCCGCCGCCGGCCCGCGACGAGGACGCACCCGCGCCGCTCGCGCCGCCGCGGCCACGACCGCCCTGACCACCGCGACCACCCTGGCCGCCCTGACCACCACGACCGGAGCGGGCCTGGCCCGAACCGCCCGTCTTCTTGCGCGGCTGCTGCGGCGCGGGCGCCGGAGCCGGCTCGCGGTACGGGGCGCGCTCGCCGACGAGGGCCGACACCGCCGGCGACGAGGCCGTCACCTGCTGCGGGGTCACCTTGATGGCCGCCTTCTGCAGCATCTTGCGCAGGTCGGCGCGCTGCTCGGGCAGGCACAGCGTCGCGACGTCGCCGTCGCTGCCGGCCCGGGCGGTGCGCCCGGAACGGTGCAGGAAGGCCTTGTGCTCGGCCGGCGGATCGACGTGGATCACCAGCTCGACGCCGTCCACATGCACGCCGCGGGCGGCCACGTCGGTGGCCACCAGCACGCGCGCGCCGTCGTCCGCAGCGAACGAGGCCAGGTTGCGGTCCCGCTGGTTCTGCGACAAATTGCCGTGCAGGTCGACGGCCGGGATACCCGCCGCGGTGAGCTTCTTGGCCAGCTTCTTGGCCTGGTGCTTGGTCCGCATGAACAGGATGCGCCGACCGGTGCCGGACGCCAGCTCCTGCACCACCGCGTTCTTCTCGGCGGCCGAGGCCACCTCGAAGACATGGTGGGTCATCTTCTCCACCGGGCTGGTGGCTTCCTCCAGCGAGTGGGTCACCGGCTTGTCGAGGAAGCGCTTCACCAGCTTGTCGACGCCGTTGTCCAGCGTCGCCGAGAACAGCATCCGCTGCCCGCCGGCCGGGGTGGCGTTGAGGATTCGGGTGACGCCGGGCAAAAATCCCAGGTCGGCCATGTGATCGGCCTCGTCGAGCACGGTGATCTTGACCGCTTCCAGGCTCACGATGCGCTGGGACATGAGGTCCTCGAGCCGGCCGGGGCAGGCGACGACGATGTCGACGCCGCCGCGCAGCGCGCGCTCCTGGCCGGTCTGCTTCACACCGCCGAAGACGGTGGTCACGGTCAGGCCCATGGACTTGGCCATCGGCTCCAGGGCGACGGCGATCTGGGTGGCCAGCTCGCGGGTCGGCGCCAGCACCAGACCGGTCGGGCGGCCCGCGGTGCGCTTGACGCCGAGGGCGGCCAGTCGGGTGACCATCGGGATGGAGAAGGCCAGGGTCTTGCCCGAGCCGGTCTTGCCGCGGCCGAGGACGTCGCGCCCGGCCAGGCTGTCGGGGAGCGTGCGCTCCTGGATGGGGAAGGGGGCGCTCTTGCCGTCGGCGGCCAGTGCCGCGACGATCGGGGCAGGCACACCCAGGTCGGCGAAAGTCTTCGTCATATTTCTGTCAGCCTTTGCAGGGCTCAGGACTCCGCTCGCGAAGCAGCCCGCGGCCGCTCCACGACGTTCGGAGATCAGTGGCGAACGCGCAGGTGTGCGCATCCGTTCGCCGCAGGAAGGTCATCGGCCGCAGGGATCTGATACATCTGCGTGGGCCGGGAGCGTTCTACGACGCTGGGCACTCCACCGCCAGGGCGGCGAGGTGCACCGGTGACTCCACCGTACGCGGTGCCGGTCGCGAACGCCGCATCAGGAGATGAGCGTCACCAGGTGCCGGACGGCGAACTCGTAGCCGCGGATACCGAATCCGGCGATCACCCCGGCCGCGATCGGCGAGACGTACGAATGCTGCCGGAAGGCCTCGCGCGCATGCACATTGCTGATGTGCACCTCGACGATCGGCACCTCCGGGAGCACCAGCGCGTCGATGAGGGCGACGGAGGTGTGCGTCCACGCCGCCGGGTTGATGACGATGCCGCTGATCGCGCCGCGCCGCGCCGCCAGGGCGTCGAGCATCTCGCCCTCGTGGTTGGTCTGCAGTGCCTGCACGCCGTAGCCGTACTCGGCGGCGGTGGCCGCGACCAGGTCGACCACGTCGTCGAGCGTCGCGCTGCCGTACACCTCCGGCTGCCGGGTCCCGAGCATGTTCAGATTCGGGCCGTTGAGCAGCAGAATGGGCAGCGGCTGCGCGGAGTCGGCGCTCGCCGGCGCTTCGGGGGACATGCCTGCAGAGTCTACGAGAAGCACTCCCCCGCGCCGCCGCGAACCGGCCCGGGCGGCATCAACTCGGGACACGAACTGCGCAATGCACCGGCCGGCCCGCGGCCGCGTGGTACGCACAGAGCATGACTAGCGCGAATCCTCAGCAGAATCCCCAGAATCGTCAGGCCGACGTGCAGTACAGCACCAGCGGCGCCTGGGCCGGAGGCATCACCTGGGCGGCCGCGGCACTGCTACTGGTGGTCTCGGTCCTCGCCTTCTTCCAGGGCATCGCCGCCCTCGTGAACGACAACGTCGTGATCGCCGCCGTCGGCGACTACGTCTACGCCTTCAGCACCACCGGCTGGGGCTGGATCCACATCCTGCTCGGCGTGCTCGGCGCCTGCATCGCGATCGGCATGTTCGTCGGCCAGACCTGGGCCCGCGTCGCCGCGATCATCATCGCCAGCCTGTCGATCATCGCGAACTTCCTGTGGCTGCCGTACACGCCGTGGTGGTCGATCATCCTGATCGTCCTCGACATCCTGGTGATCTGGGCCGTCGCCAACTGGACGACCGCCGACCTGTAGTCGCTCACGACAGCACCAGCCATGGCACAGGGGCATCGCTACGATGCCCCTGTGCCATTCTCATCGGTCCGGCGAGCCCAGCTCATCGCCCTCGTCGCGGGACTGATCGGCCTGGCTCTGGCACTGCTGACGCCGCTGCTCCCGGTCCGCCAGACCACCGCCGAGATCAGCTGGCCGCAGCAGGGGTCGGTGAGCTCGGTCTCGGCGCCGCTCATCGGCTACACGCCGATCGCGCTCACCGCCGAGATCCCCTGCACCGCCGCCGGCGAACTGACCGGCGAGCAGACCGTCCTGCTGGCCACCACCTCGCCGTCGGCGCCGAAGGCCGCCGAGCGGGGCCTATTCGTCCGGATCACCGGCGACGACCCCGGGCGCCGCAGCCTCGAGGTGGCCAACCGCAACCTTCCCCTGCTGTCGGCGCCGCTGGACCAGGTCCTGGCCGCGGGCGCGGACTGCGTCCTGACGCTGACCGCCGATTCCCAGGCCGTGACCGCCGGCTTCACCGGCACCGGCGCGCTGCCCACCGACGACGCCGGGAACGTCCTGAGCGCCGAGCTGACCGGCGATCAGCGCCCCCAGGTCACCGGGCTGTTCACCCAGTTGAGCGGACCCGCCGCCGACCTGCCGGGCCTGCGCGCGCACCTCGACATCGATTCGCGCTACAGCACCGCCCCGACCCTGCTCAAGTGGCTGGCCATCGTCGTGGGCATCGTGATGACGCTGGTCTCGTTGGCCGCCCTGGCCCGACTGGATGCGACCGACGGCCGGGCCCGCGGGCGCGGGCGCATCTTCCCGGCCCGGTGGTGGCGGCTGAATGCCCGCGACGGCGTGGTGATCGGCGGCCTGCTGCTGTGGCACATCGTGGGACCCAATACGTCCGACGACGGCTACCTGATGACGATGTCGCGGGTGGCGCAGGACAGCGACTACACGGCCAACTACTTCCGCTGGTACGGCGCCCCCGAATCCCCGTTCGGCTGGTACTACCAGGTCTTCGGGTTGTTGAGCCGGGTGTCGGTGGCCAGTCCCTGGATGCGGATCCCGGCGCTGCTGTGCGGGATCGTCTGCTGGCTGATCATCAGCCACGAGGTGCTGCCGCGGCTGGGCCGCGCCGCCTCCCGGCGCGCGGCACCGGCGTGGACCGCGGCCCTGGTCTTCCTGGCCTTCTGGTTCCCGTTCAACAACGGCCTGCGGCCCGAGCCGATCATCTGCCTCGGTGCGCTGCTGACCTGGTGCTCGGTGGAGCGGTCGATCGCCACCGGCCGACTGCTCCCGGCGGCCCTCGCCGGACTGTTCGGTGCCTTCAGCATCGCGGCCGGTCCCACCGGCGTGCTGGCGATCGCCGCGCTGGTGGCCGGCGCCCGGCCGATGCTGCTGGCCCTGATCAAGCGTGCCCGCGAGGTGGCCCGGCAGACCGGCCGCTCGCTGAGCTTGGCGTATGCGAGTCTGCTCGCACCGATTCTGGCGGCCGGGACCTTCGTCCTGTTCGTGGTCTTCACCAATCTGACGCTGGCCGCGTTCAGTCTCAGCACCTCCATGAAGTCCGCGGTGGGGCCGTCGCTGCACTGGTACAACGAGATCGATCGCTACTCGTCGCTGTTCGCCTTCTCGGCCGACGGCTCCATCATGCGGCGCTTCGCGGTGCTGACCATGGTGCTGTCGCTGGTGGTGGCCGGCGCCGTGCTGGTCCGCAAGGGCGCGATCCCGGGCACCGCCACCGGGCCGGCCCGACGACTGGTGGGCGTGGTCTTCGCCTCCCTGCTGTTCCTGATGTTCACCCCCACCAAGTGGACGCATCACTTCGGCGTCTTCGCCGGACTGGCCGCGGGCCTGGCCGCGCTGGCGGCCATCGCGGCCAGCGAGCGCTCCACCCATTCGCGGCGCAACCGCACCCTGTTCGCCGCCCTGGTGGTGTTCGTCGTCGCCCTGGCCCTCACCGCGCCGAACTCGTACTACTACTCCTCGGCGTGGGGCATGCCGTGGGGCGTGTGGCAGGTGCACCTCGGCGAGTTCATGGTGGGCCAGCTGCTGCTGTACCTGACGCTGGCCCTGCTGGTGCTGGCCCTGTGGTTCCATTTCCGCGAGCCGTTCACCGGCACCGACCCGGCGCTCGACCACGCGCCGGACCGGCGTCCGGGTCCGCTGCGGCGGATCGCGGCCGTCCCGGCGCGCGCTCCGATGGGCGTGGCCGCCGGCGCGATGGTGATCTTCGCCCTGGTGACGGCGGTCTTCGCCGGAATCTTCCAGGCGGGCTCGTACTCGGTGCCGCGCAGCAATCTCGAGGCGCTGGCCGGCCGGCCGTGCAGCATGGCCGACAAGGTGTGGGTGGAGGCCGATCCGAGCGCCGCCCTGCTGAGTCCGGTGGACGCGACCCTGAACGACCCGCTGGGCGGCCCGGCCAGCCAGCCGGCCGGTGCCGATCGCACGGCCACCGCCGGTTTCACACCGAACGGCATCCCGGAGAACGTCGACGCCAAGGCCAGCTCCGGGAGCCTGGGCGTCCTGGCCGGGGCCGCCGCGGCCGACCCGGATCTGCTGATCGCCAACAGCGGCGGCACCGGCGGCGGCGTGCGCACCGCCCCCGGCATCAACGGCAGTCTGGCGGCCCTGCCCTTCGGTCTGGACCCGGCGCGCACCGCGGTCCTCGGCTCATACTCGGAGGCCTCGCAGACGCCGGCCGGACTGACCTCGGGCTGGTACCGGCTGCCCGCCGACTACCGGGACCGGCCCCTGCTCACCTTCTCGGCGGCCGGCAACTTCTCCCGCGGCGAGCTGCGTCTGGAGTACACCGACGAGCCGCTGACCCCGGGCATCCGCGACGGCGCCCTGACGCCCACCGGCTCCGTCTCGATGATCGACCCCGGCCCCCAGCCGTCGTGGCGCAACGTCCGCATCGACACCGCCGGCCTGCCGAGTGATCTGACGGCAGTCCGGATCGTCGCCGACGACCACAATCTGGCACCCGATCACTACATCGCGGTGACCCCGCCGCGACTGCCCGAGCTGAGCACCCTGCAGGAGACGGTCGGCAGCACCGACCCGGTGCACGCCGACTGGACGTCGGGGCTGGTGGTGCCCTGCCAGCGGCCGTTCAACTTCCACGCCGGCGTCGCCGAGATCCCGCGCTGGCGCATCAAGCCCGGCGCCGACCTGGCCGCGGCCGTCGGCACCTGGCAGAGTGCCGCCGGCGGCGGACCCCTCGGCTGGCTGGAACTGTCGCAGCGGCCCGACACGGTCGCGACCTATCTGCAGGGCGACATCGGCCGCGACTGGGGTGCCCTGGAGCGCTACACGCCCTACGATCCGGCGCCGCCCGCGCAGATCCAGTACGAGACCCGGGTCCGCAGCGGGCTGTGGAGCCCGGCGCCGCTGCGATACTGAGCACCTCCTGTGAGGACCGCAGTGAACAGCCGGTGGACTGGGACGCGCCCGGCCGGTTCGACTAACCTCAGAGATCGTGCCTGCTCCGACGATTGAGACCGAAGCGACCGAGCGTTCCATGCGATCGGCGCCCCTGTCGGCTCCGCAGGCCCGGCTGCTGGCCGTGGCCGCCGGCCTGGTGGGCATCCTCGCCGCACTGGCCGTGCCCTTCCTGCCGGTGTCGACCACCCAGTCCACCGTCAGCTGGCCGCAGGGGCAGCAGCTGAACCCGGCCGACCCGTCCATCACCGCCCCGGTGATCGCCCGCACCCCGCAGGCCATGGACCTGCGTATTCCGTGTGCGCCGCTGGCCCAGGCGGCCCGCGAAGGCAACCGCACCCTGCTGGCCACGATGGCTCCGGGCGCCCCCCGCCTGGCCAACAACGCCCTGCAGGTGCTGGCCCGCGGCAACCAGGTGAGCGTGCTGTTCCGGGCCGAATCGGCGGCCTCGGCGAGCGTGGATCAGCTGGCCTCCGCCGACTGCCGGGAACTGCACGTCTTCTCCTCCCCCGCCGGCCCGGGCGCGCAGTTCGTGGGCCTCGACGAGCGACCGACCGTGCTCTCCCCGGACCTGCGGCCGCAGTTCGACGGCCTCTACACGTCCCTGACCACCCCGCAGGTCGATGCGATGGCCGCCGACGGTCTGGCGGCGACGATCACCGTCGACAACCGCTACGAGTCGCGTCCGACGGCCCTCAAGCTCATCGTGATGATCGTCGCGGTGGCGGCCACGCTGCTCGCCCTGTTCGCGCTGTTCTGCCTGGACCGGCTGCACCGCCGGGCGCCCGCCGCACCGAACGCCCCGCCCGCCGAGAACGCCTCCGACTCCGGGGCCGCCGCGGCGCTCCGGGGCCGCGCCCGGGCCTTCGTGCCGCGGGTGACCGACCTGATCGTCACCGGCGTCCTGCTGATCTGGCTGTTCCTCGGCGCCGGCGCGCCCGACGACGGCTACATCCTCAACATGGGCCGGGTGGCCCACGACGCCGGCTACCTGCCGAACTACTACCGCTACTTCGGCATCACCGAGGCCCCGTTCGACTGGTACTACAGCTTCCTGTCGGTGTGGTCGTCGGTCTCCACCTCGCTGCTGTGGCTGCACCTGCCCTCGCTGCTCGCGGGTCTGGCGTCGTGGTTCCTGGTGAGCCGAGTGGTGCTGCCGCGTCTCGGCGCGGCCGTGACCACCAATCGCTGGGCGGTGACCTCGGCGGCCGCCGTCTTCCTGATCTTCTGGCTGCCGTTCTGCTCGGGTATGCGCACCGAGGGCGTCATCGTGCTCGGCTCGCTGCTCACCTGGTGGGCCGCCGAGAAGGCGATCACCGGCCGCCTGCTCTTCCCGGCCGCGCTGGCCGCCCTGGGCGCGGCCCTCACGCTGACCCTGGCGCCGCAGGGCGTGCTCGGTCTGGCCGTCCTGATCGTCTGCGCCCGCGCCCTGGTGCGGGTGCTGATCGCCCGGCGCGCCGACGGCCTGACCGCGCTCGTGGCGCCGATCATCGCCGCCGGCACGGTGGTGCTGGTCCTGGTCTTCCGCGACCAGACCCTGATGTCGGTCCTCGAGGCGGCCCGGGTGCGCTACTCGGTGGGCCCGGCGATCCCCTGGTACCAGGAGTTCGTCCGCTACTACTTCCTCTCGGTCACCACCCCGGACGGCGCCGTCTCCCGGCGCATCCCGGTGTTCCTGCTGTTCGCCGCACTCCTGGTGAGCGTCTCGGTGCTGCTGCGCCGCGGCAAGCTCGACGGCGTGCCGGCGGGTCCGGCCTGGCGGCTGGTCGGCGCCGTGGCGCTGAGCCTGCTGCTGTGGTTCTTCGTGCCGGTCAAATGGACCATCCACTTCGGTATCTTCGCCGGTCTGGGCGCCGCGGTGGCCGCGCTCGGGACGCTGGCCGTGGCCCAGAGCGCCGCTCGCTCCACCCGCAATCTGACCGTCTTCGTCTCGGCGCTGCTGTTCGCGATGGCGGCCGTGACCGTCGGCTACAACGCCTGGCCGTATGTCTACGACTTCGGCATCGCCTGGTTCGACCGGCCGCCGTCGCTGGCCGGCATCCAGGTCTCCACGGTGCTGCTGGTGCTGGCCGCCGCCGCGGCGGCCCTGGCCATGTGGCAGACGCTGCGCCTGGACTATGTGGCCAACCGCGGCATGGCGCATCACGTCGAGGGGCAGCCCGACAGCGCCGCCGACCGGCGCCGCCTCGCCGTGTCCAGCGCCCCGATCGCGGTGATCGCCGCGTTCACCGTCGTGGCGACGCTGGGCGTGTTCGCCAAGGCCGTCGTCGATCGCACCCCGGCGATGACCGCCTGGAGCACCAACGTGGACTCGCTGAGCGGATCGTCGTGCGCGATGGCCGATCAGGTCCTGGCCGAGCCCGATCCGAACGCCGACCTGCTGACCCCGGTCGGCGGCCAGTCCGCATCGCAGGCGCTGGCCGGCACCGACGGCGTCGGGTTCAGTGCCGACGGCATCCCCGACAGCCTCACCGCCGACAAGGTGAGCTCGCGGCCGGGCCGGATGCACATCGGCGCCAAGCCGTGGACCAACTTCTCCACCGAGGGCACCCTCGGGGCCGGTACCACGGGCGGTCGCGGACCGGAGACGGTGAACGGTGCGCACGCCGCGCTGCCCTTCGGGCTCGATCCGGCCGTCACCCCGGTGCTGGGCAGCTACCGCTACCCGGCCAACGCTCACCTGCGCACCGGCTGGTACCAGCTGCCCGAGCGCTCGGCGTCACCGCTGCTGGTCTTCGCCACCGCCGGCGCCGTCGCCTCGATCGACGCCCAGGGCGTGCGGGTGACCGGCCAGCGGATCGTCGCCCAGTTCGGCAAGCCCGGCGCCGGCGGGGCCTTCGAGCAGGTCGGCCACGACGTCGTCCCGATCGATCCCGGCCCGGTGATCGCCAACCGCCCGTGGCGCAATCTGCGGGTGCCTATGTCGGCGGTGCCCGAGGGCGCCACCGCGATGCGGCTGGTGCTCGACGACACCAACCTCGGCCCCACCCAGTTCCTGGTGATCACGCCGCCGCGTGCGCCGAAGCTGGTGACGCTGCAGGAGCTGGTCGGCTCCACCGCGCCGACCCTCATCGACTTCCCGGTCGGCGCCTTCTTCCCCTGCCAGCAGCCGATGACCATCCGCAACGGCATCGCCGACGTCCCGCAGTGGCGCATTCTGCCCGACTACGTCCGGATGAACCTGTACTCGAAGAACTGGATGGCGGCCAGCAGCGGCGGTCTGCTGTCGATCTCCGACTCGACCACCAAGGGCGTGACCGTCCCGACCTATCTGCGCGACGACTGGCACCGCGACTGGGGTTCGCTGGAGAAGCTGACTCCGCTGGCGCCCAACGCCGCCACGGCGCGCCCGACGATCGGTGAGGCCACCAGCTGGGGCCTGCACCGCAACGGCAGTATCCGACTGGAGACCAAATGACGACCGGCACCGACCCGCAGGATCCCGACTCGGGCGACGCCGTCGCGGCACCGTCCCGGTGGGCCTTCCTCACGCGTGACGGATACCGCATCCCGAAGCTGGCTGCGACTGTCTTCGGCCTGCTCGGCATGCTGCTGGCGCTGGCCGCGCCGCTGCTGCCGGTGGAGCAGCGCAGCGCCACGCTGCACTGGCCGCAGAACGACACCGTCTCGAACGTGACCGCACCGCTGGTGGCCTTTGTGCCCGACACCGTGCACACCACGGTGCCGTGCGCCCTGGCCCGCGATCTGCCGCCGGCCGGCGGCGTGCTGCTGTCCACCCTCCCGGCGGCCGGCAAGCAGGCCAGCGCGCGGGGCATGTTCGTCCGGGCCACCGACGACCGCATCCGGGTCACCGTCCGCGACGTGGTGCTGCTCGACGTGGCGCGCGCCGCGGCGCAGGACGCGGGCTGCACCATCACGGTGACCGGCGACGGCGCGGGCGTCACCGCCGCCGTGACCGGGCTCGACGGCGACGGCACCCGCTACTCCACCGACGACCCCGCGATGCGCCCGCAGATCGTCGGCGTCTTCTCCGATCTGCCGGCCGACGCGAACCGCGCCGGGCTGAGCCTGACCGCGGAGATCGACACCCGCTTCATCAACCGGCCGAGCCCGCTCAAGCGAGCCCTGATCATCCTGGGCATCGCCTCCACGCTGCTGGCGCTGGTGGCCCTGGCGATCCTGGACAGCCGTGACGGCCGCGGCCACAAGCGGCTGCTCCCCCGCGGCTGGTTCACCATCCGCGGCCCGGACGTGGTCGTCTTCGCGGTGCTCGCCGCCTGGTGGCTGATCGGCGGCAACACCTCCGACGACGGCTACAACATCACCGTCGCCCGGATCACCGAGCAGGCCGGCTACGCCGACAACTACTTCCGCTACTTCGGCGTCCCCCAGGATCCGTTCGGCTGGCCGTACCACGTCCTGTCGTGGATGACCGGGATCAGCGTGGCGACGCCGTGGCTGCGCCTGCCCGCCTTCCTGCTCGGGCTGCTGGGCTGGTGGATCCTCTCCCGCGAGGTGATCCCGCGCCTGGGCCGCGGCGTACGCACCAGCCGGGCCGCCGTCTGGTCCGGCGCCCTGGTCTTCCTGGCGATCTGGCTGCCCTACAACAACGGCATCCGGTTCGAGCCGATCGAGGCCATCGGCGCGCTGCTGACCTGGTGCGCCGTGGAGCGGGCCATCGCCACCCGCCGACTGCTGCCGTACGCGGTGGCCGCCATCTGCGCGGCCTTCACCTTCGCCGTGGCCCCCGGCGGCCTGATGGCTGTCGCCGCCCTGCTGGCCGGGCTGCGCCCGGTGGTGCGCGGCGTGGTGGCCCGCCGGCGCCGGGACGGCCTGCTGCCGCTGATCGCGCCGATCCTGGCCGCCGGCACCTCGGTGCTGTTCATGATCTTCTACTCGCACCCGCTGCGGCCGCTGATCGACGGCAGCCGGGTGGCCAGCGAGGTGGGCCCGACCAACGAGTGGTGGCAGGAGCCGCAGCGCTACTACTTCCTGATCCTGCAGACCGGCGACGGCACGTTCTCCCGGCGCTTCGGCATCCTGATCATGCTGACCGCGCTGGTGATCGCCATCTTCCGGCTGCTCTCCCGGCACCATCCGGCCGGGGTGGCCCGGGCCCCGATCTGGCGGCTCATCGCCGTCATGCTCGGCACGATGTTCTTCATGTCGTTCACGCCCACCAAGTGGACGCATCACTTCGGCATCTACGCCGGTATCGGCGCGGCCATCGTCGCCGCCACCGCGGCCATGATGGCGCCGCCGCTGCTGCGCTCGCGCAGCAACCGGGCGTTCTTCGCCGCGATCATCCTGATGGTGACCGCCGCCGCCGCGTCGGGCACCAACATGTGGTGGTACGTCGGCAGCTACGGCGTCCCCTGGTGGGACGCACCGGTCTCGCTCGCCGGCATCCAGCTGTCCTGGGTGATCCTGGCCGCGGCGCTGCTCACCGCCGCCTACGGCTTCTGGTGCTATCTGCGCAACGACTACGTCGATGAGGCGACGCAGACCGGCTACCGGCGCACCGGGCTGAACCGGCTGAAGTTCTCGCCGCTGCCGGTGATCTCGGCCTGCGTGGTCGGCTTCATGCTGTTCTCGTTCCTGTTCGGCGCGTACAAGCAGCGCGACAGCTGGTCGTGGGCCAAGTCGAATCTGCGCGCGCTGACCGGCAACGAGTGCGGCCTGGCCAACGACGTGCTGGTGGAGCCGAACGTCGAAAGCTCGTTCCTGGCGCCCGCGGCGCTCGGCGGACAGCCGGCCCCGTCGCCGCGCGCCGCGCTCGACGCCGACAACAAGGGCTTCGTGCCCGACGGCGTCCCGTCGTCGGTGCTGATCGACCCGGTGGACCGGCGCACCGGCAACACCACCGACGAGGACACCGTGCAGACCGCCCTGCCCAGCGGGGAGCTGCCCGAGGAGGACACCGAGGACGAGAGCGTCGACGAGACGGCCGCACCCGCGGTCCGGCTCCCGTACGGGCTCAACCCGGCCACCACGCCGATGCTCGGCAGCTACGGCACCACCGGCAGCACCTCGGCGACCACCGCCTGGTACGACCTCGGCTTCCCGGCCGGCCAGGCCCCCGCCGATGCACCGCTGCTGACCGTCGCCGCCGCCGGCTCGATCCAGGTGATCGACCGGAACCGGCTGGTGACCGACGGCCGGAAACTGGTGGCCGAGTTCGCCCGCGTGGTCGACGGCAAGGTGGTCCCGGTGGGCGCGCCCATGCTCGGCATCGACCCGATGGAGACCAACTCGGAGTGGCGGACACTGCGCTTCCCGCTGAACGAGGCGCCGCCGCGCGCGACGCTGGTGCGGCTGCACGCGGTGGACGATGCCGCGGCATCGCAGGAGTGGCTGGCCTTCACCGCACCGCGCGTCCCGCGACTGAAGACGCTCGAGGAGGTGGTCGGGCGCACCGATCCGGTGTTCATCGACTGGCTGCCCGGGCTCGTCTTCCCGTGTCAGCGGCCGATGGCCGTGCGCGACGGTGTACTGGAGCTGCCCGACTGGCGGATCCTGCCCGACGCCGAGGCGGTCCGGGTGAACAGCCAGACCTGGATGTCGGGCATCTCCGGCGGCCCGCTGGGGATCACCGAGGCGCTGCTCACCAGCACCCTGGTGCCGACCTACCTGCGCAACAACTGGGATCGGGACTGGGGCTCGCTGCAGCGGTTCACTCCGTTGGTGCCCGACGCGAAACCGGCCGAGCTGGATCTGAGCTATCGGACGGTGAACGGCCTCTCCAGCCGCGCCCCGATGCGCTCGGCCGGCTACTGACCGGCTTCGGCGGGGTGGCTTCGTCGGGCGTCGGCGTGGCTTCGACACCAGCGGGTCCTGGGCTCCGTCGGCAGCCAGCGAGGATGGCTTCGACGTACGCGGCCGGCGGGAGTGGCTTCGACACGGCTCGTCGCTGCGCTCCTCACCGGCTCAGCCGGCGGTCCTGAACCGTCCTGAATCCGCCGACTGCCGACTGGGTGGCTTCGACACGCGCTCTTCACTTCGTTCATCGCGCGGCTCAGCCAGCGGGGCAACTACCACTTGCTCGTCAGGTAGGACCGCCGGCTGAGCCCGTCGAGGCGCTAGCCGAGACGGTGTCGAAGCCACCCTGCGGGCGTCGTCAGCCCCAGACGGCCCGGGCACCGGAGTGGCCGGTGGCGATCGTCAGGATCACCGAGGCGACGGCCGCGGCGATCACCGCGAGCGCGACACCACGGCGCAGCCAGCGCAGGCGCGGATCGTCGTCGAACCGGGCGGTGACTCGCGGCCGGTCCAGCAGCCAGAGCAGCGCGAGCGCCCCGAAGAGCGGTCCGACGGCCAGGATCAGCGAGTCTCCGAGGTCCGCGTGCCGGGCGACGAACTCGGGCTCGCCCAGCGAGCGATAGAGAGACTCACCGGAGGTGGAGGCCACCGGCACGGCGACGAGCGCGAGCAGCGCCAGCGCCGCCGGAAACCAGCCGAGCGCGGTCCGCGCGGCCGGCCACAGCGCCACGGCAATACCGACGAGGGCCGCGACCGGCACCGCGACCACCACCAGGTGCACGATCAGCGGATGCAGCGGCAGCCCCGCGAAGCTCTCCATAGGCGGAGAGTAGCGGGACCGAGATCAGCCGGGCGGCGAAATCAGATCGGCATCAGGTAGTGCTTGCGCGGCGCGCGGATGACCTGCTTGTCGCGGAGCTGGGCCAGCGCCTTGCGCAGCTGCAACCGCGTCTGCGCCGGCTCGATCACCGCGTCGATGTAGCCGCGCTCGGCCGCCAGGTAGGGGGTGGCCATCATCGCGTTGTAGAAGGTGACGAAGTCCTGCCGCACCTTGTCGGCCGCCGCGGCCGAGAGCCCCTCGGTCTGGTGCCGGGTCAGGATCACCGAGGCGGACTCGGCGCCCATCACCGCGATCTTGGCCGACGGCCAGGCGAAGTTGATGTCCGCGCCGAGCTGCTTGCAGCCCATCACCGCGTACGCGCCGCCGTAGGCCTTGCGCAGCA
>CAZEOP010000075.1:0-14345 GCA_964513715.1 uncultured Gordonia sp. | reverse complement strand
GACGGCCCGGCGGCCGAAGGTCAAGTTTTCGCCCACCACCACCTCGGCGGCGTGAATGGACTCGACGAGAACCTCGTGCGCGAACTCCTCGGGCGACTGCGCAGCCAGGGTCGGGGTGAACGGCAACACGCAGAAGACGTCGATGCCCATCTCCTGGGCCAGCTGCGCGCGCCGCTCCAGCGTCGACAGCTGCGGCGGGTGACTGCCCGGCCGCACCACCTCGGAGGGATGCGGATCGAAGGTCATCAGCACCGACGGCATCCCGCGTTCGGCGGCGGCGCGGGTGGCCGCGGCGATCAGCTGCGCGTGGCCGCGGTGCACCCCGTCGAAGACGCCGATGGTGACCACGCAGCGGCCCCATCCCGGGGGCACGTTCTCCAAGCCTCGCCATCGCAACACGAGTCCAGGGTACGACGCTGCGCTGACGTAAACTCACCCCATGCCCCACTCACGCCCGGTCGGCGACCTCACCGCCGTGACGCAGGACTATCTGAAGGTCATCTGGACCTCCCAGGAGTGGTCGGACACCAAGGTCACGACCAAACTCCTCGCCGAGAAGCTGGGCGTCTCGCCGTCCACGGTGTCCGAGGGCATCCGCAAGCTGGCCGATCAGGACCTGGTCTCGCACGAGCGCTACGGCTCGGTCTCGCTGACCGACGAGGGGCGCGCCGCCGCGATCGGCATGGTCCGCCGCCACCGGCTCCTGGAGACCTTCCTGGTCCGCGAACTCGGCTACGGCTGGGACGAGGTGCACGCCGAGGCCGAGATCCTGGAACACGCCGTCTCCGACCAGTTGATGGCGCGGATCGACGCGAAGCTGGGCTTCCCCCAGCGGGATCCGCACGGCGACCCGATTCCCCAGCCGGACGGCCGGGTCCCGATCGCGGACTCCCGCGGCCTGGACAGCCTGGAGGTGGGCCAGTCGGCACTGATCACCCGGATCTCCGACACCGACCCCGCCATGCTGCGCTACTTCGAAGAGATCGGCGTCGACCTCGACCGACGGGTCACCGTCACCGAGGCGCGTCCCTTCGCCGGCACGATCACCATCTGTGTCGACGACTCCGAGCCGATTCACCTGGGTGACGTCGCCGCGCGGGCGATCTTCGTCGACATTCCGTGACAGCTTTCGGTCGGTGCGGTGACGACTTCTGCGCCGTCCTGGGACAACGCAGCCGACCGGGCACCGGGGGTCGGCGCCGGCCGCTAGCTTCTCTCTCATGATTCCCTCAGGTTCCATGATTCCCTCGGGTGCACCGGCCCGCAGCCGCCGACTGCTCACCGCGACGGCCGCCGCCGTCACGGTGGCCCTCGCCGCGGTCACCGCCCCCGCGGCCCCCGCCCGCGCCGACGACGTGGTCTCGATCGGCATCCCCGAGTGGTCCGGTCTGGACGTCACGAACTACTCGGGCCCGATCCCCGCCCGGGAGGGCGAACTGCTCGCCCAGGTGCCGCTCGACCCCTCGCTGACGCTGCCGGCCGCCGGCCACGCCTACCGCGTGCAGTTCTCGGCGAAGAACCAGCACGGCACAATGGCGACCAGCACCGGTGCGGTCTTCCTGCCGCGCGGCACGGCGCCGGCCGGCGGCTGGCCGGTGATCTCCTGGGCGCACGGCACCGTCGGCATGGACGACGAATGCACCCCGTCTGCCCATCCGCGCAGCGAGCGCGACGTGGAGTATCTCGGCCACTGGCTGAAGCAGGGCTACGCGGTGGTCGCGGCCGACTACGTCGGTCTGGGCACCCCCGGCCTGATGGCCTACCTGGACGGCAAGACCGCCGCCCACGCCATCGTCGCCGCGACGGTCTCCGCGCATCAGCTGCAGCTTCCGGCGGGTGCCGAACTGGCCAAGCGCTGGGCCATCATCGGCCAGTCCCAGGGGGCGGCGGCCGCACTGAACGGCGCCCGCTATGCCACCGAGTTCAGCCGCGGCCGCGGTCTGGACTACCGCGGTGTGGTCGCCACCGGTATCCCGGCGAACCTGGAGTACCTGTACGAGCAGATGGGCCCGGCCGTGCCGCCCGTCAAGCTCCCCGGCTCCCTGAACGCCTACACCGCCTACATTCTGGCAGGCCTGAACAACGCCCGGCCCGACCTGCATCTGACCGATGCCCTCAACGCGAAGGGCAAGCAGCGCCTGGAGCTGGGCCGCACGCTGTGCTACCCGATCCTCAAGCAGAAGCTGGCCGGCGACGACGTGCGGACCTGGTTCACCCGGCCGCTGCAGTCGATCCCGGGCCTGTCCCCCGCGATCCACGCGTACATGCTGACCCCGTACAAGGGCTACGACCGGCCGATCTTCCTCGGCCAGGGCCTCAAGGACGCAGACGTCCCGGCCCCCTCCGCGCTGTCGCTCTATGCACAGATGAAGGCCAATAACCAGCCGGTCACGCTGCACGTCTACCCGACCGAGGACCACTCCGGCACGGTGCTGGCTTCGATGCCCGACTCGACCCCGTGGCTGGCGCGCGTCCTGCGCTGACCGCGGACCGGCAGTCCTTCTCCCGCCCGCCCTCCGCGTTCAGCGGAGGGTGGCCGGCCTCACCACCATGACCGAGGCGGCGCGCCGGCCCTTCTCCTGGACGAGTGCGATGGCCTGCCCGGACGGATCGACGACGGTGTAGATCCCGGTCAGACCGATCGGCTCCAGCCAGCGGCCCTGGCTGATCGACTCGGCGTCGTCGTCAGAGATGTCCCGGTGCGGGAAGCAGAGTTTGGCCGCCGCATCGATGCCGAGACTGACGCCCGGATCGGCGGCCACCTCGTCCAGGGTGCGCGCGTGCGCCAGGGTGAACGGTCCGACGGCCGTGCGCCGCAGTGCGGTCAGGTGCCCGCCGACACCCAGCGCGGCGCCCAGATCCCGGGCCAGGGAACGGATGTAGGTGCCCGACGAGCAGTCCACCTCGACATCGAGGTCGACCACCTCGCCCGCTCGGCGCACCGCGGTGACGTCGAAGCGGTGCACGGTGACCGGCCGTGCGGCGAGCTCGAAGTCCTCGCCGGTACGCACCAGGGCGTGCGCGCGGCGGCCGTCCACCTTGATCGCACTGACCTTGGCCGGGACCTGTGCCAGCTCTCCGGTCAGGTCCGCGACCCCGGCGGCGATCTGCGCATCGGTGATCGCGGCGGCATCCGTCCGCGCCAGCAACTCTCCCTCGGCGTCGTCGGTGGCGGTCGACTCACCCAGCCGGATGGTCGCGGTGTAGCTCTTGGTGGTCAGCGAGAGCAGACCGAGCAGTTTGGTCGCGCGTTCGATCCCGATCACCAGCACTCCGGTGGCCATCGGATCGAGGGTTCCGGCATGGCCGACGCGCCGGGTGCCGAAGGCCTTGCGACAGGCCGAGACCACGTCGTGGCTCGTCATGCCGGGCGCCTTGTCGATCACCAGCAGACCGGCGTTCTCGATGGAGGGATCAGCCATCTCGCCATTGTCTCAGTCGCCCGGACGTGCCGGGTCACTGCGTCTGGCCGTACCAGCCGAGCGCGGTACCGAGCGCGCTCTCGACGAAGGGCGTCATCGACAGCATGAAGGTCTTGCTGAAGTGGTGCGCATCCCGGTACACCAGCACATTGCCGACCACCGCCGGGCAGTGCTCCGGGCCGCAGTGCAGGTCGCTGAAGTCGAGCAGCGCCACCCCGGGCAGCGCGCCGACGGCCGCGACGGCCGGATCCTCCGGCTTCAGGACCAGGTGCCGCGCCACCCCGCAGCCGTCCGGATCGTGGCGCACCGCCATGCAGTCGAAGGGCTGGCGCGGCTCGCCGTCGGCGGTCATCAGCCAGGGCAGATCGCGCACCCCCACCACGGGCAGGCCGGCATCGGACAGCGTCCGGAAGACGTCGATGTACCAGTCCGGTGTCCGGTCACCGGCGCCGAATTCGCGGGCCGGGCGGGTGGAGTTGGTGAAGACCGCGTCCGGGCGGGTGTCCAGGACGTGCATCAGCGCCTTGTCCTGCCACTGGCGACACAGCTCGCTCTTGGACGATTCGCCCGCATGCGCGCCGGCGGCCAGTTGGCAGCCCGCCATCAGCACGGTCTCGACGGTGAAGCCGTGCGCCCTGCCGATGTCGTCGAGCGCCGGCAGGTAGTGCTCGGCGTGCGAGCCGCCGACCAGCGCCAGCACCTTGCGGCCCGGGCTGCGCGGCGCACCGTAGTCGCAGATCACCAGGTCCGACGAGCGCCGACCGTCGTTGTAGCACTTGTCCTCGGCGGTCTGCGGCAGATCCGCCCGGGCGGCCTCCACCCGCGGCAGGAAGTCGATACCGTCCGGCACCGGCTGGCCCGCCGAGGCCGCGGCCCCCGGATACTCCGACCAGTCGATGGCATCCGCGGATGCCGTCTGCACCGGCACCAGCCAGGTGTGCAGGGCCACCACCAGGGCAGCGACGGTGCCGGCCAGCACGGCCGGGGTGCGCACCTTCAGCGAGCGGATCGGTGAATCCGGCTTGAGCAGGAAGTCGGCGACGGCGGCCAGCAGCAGCGAGCCGGCGATGATCGCCAGGCCGTCGACCAGGCTCACCTGTCGCACCGGGCTGCCGTGGTAGTTGCGGTACACCAGGAAGAGCATCAGCAGCGGCCAGTGCCACAGGTAGAGCTGATAGGCCAGACCGCCCAGGTAGACCACGGGCCGCCGGGACAGGGCCGCGCTCACCACGCTGGCGCCGCCGGTACCGGCGAGGAAGACCAGCACCGTGCCGCCCAGCGGCAGCAGCGCCGCCGGTCCGGGGAAGCTCTGGGCGCCGTCGACCAGCAGTCCGGTGCTCACCAGCAGCGTCAGCCCGGCGAGGCCGGCGAGCTGCCGGACCCAGCGACCGACCGTGACGCCGGTGAGGGCCAGACCGACCAGGCCGCCGAGGGCGATCTCCCAGAAGCGCGCCGCGGTGCTGTAGTAGTTGAGCGTCTGGTCGGCCGCTCCACCGACGGTGGCCCAGGCCAGCGAACCGATCGTCGCCGCCACCAAGGCGCCGACGAGCACCTGGCGCATCCGGGCCGGAGCGAGCATGCCGCGGCGCGCCAGCCGGCGCAGCCCGGCGCCGGCCAGGGTGAGACCGGCGATCAGCACGACGAAGACCTGCGCCTGCACCGACAGCGACCAGAGATGCTGGAACGGCGACGGCAGCGAGGTGGCGTCGGCGTAGCTGTGTCCGCGCAGGCCCAGGGCCCAGTTCTCCACGAACAGGTCGGACCAGAGCGCCTCGATCAGGGTCTCCGAGCGGCGCGAGGACGGATAGACGAACCAGGTCGCCAGCACCGTGACGGCCACGGTCGCGGCCATCGGGATCCACAGTCGCTTGAGCACCCGGGCCAGCCGCGGCAGCGGATTGTCCACCGGCGCGGCGCCGGTCTGCGCGCGCAGCAGCGACGGGATGAGGAAGAAGCCGGAGATGAACAGGAAGGCGTCCACTCCCCCGGACACCCGGCCGAACCAGATGTGGAAGACGACGACCAGCAGGATCGCCACGCCGCGCAGACCTTCCACGTCCAGGCGCCGGCCACTGCTGGGTGCGGTGTCGACGGCCACGGCTCAGGTCAGCGCGATCGTCGTGAGGATGAGGCCGTCGGCGATTAGCCAGCGTCCCGGCAGGGTCAGCAGCGGCGGGCCGCCGTCGGTGGCGGCGCCGTCGATCAGGATCTGCGAGGTGAACGTCCCGGCCGCCACCGGACCGCCACCGGACTGGGACGCACCGGACTGGGACACCCCTGACTGGGACACAGCGGCGGGCAGCTGCTCGCGGGTGAACGTGATGTGCGCATCCTCGAAGCCGAGCCAGCGCCCGGTGATCGGGAACCAGGCCTTGTAGGTGGCTTCCTTCGCGCAGAACAGCAGTCGGTCCCAGTGCAGGTCGTCGTCGCGGCCGGCGAGCACGTCGCGTTCGGCGGGCAGGCTGGTGTGCCCGAGCACGCCGTCGGGCAGCGCCTCGTGCGGCTCGGCATCGATCCCCAGCGACCGGATCTGCATCGAGTACGCGACCGCCGCGCCGCGATAGCCGTCGCAGTGGGTCAGACTGCCGACCACCTGGGACGGCCACAGCGGCATGCCGCGCTCGCCGCGCAGGATGGGCGCGGGCGGCACGCCCAGCTCGGCCAGCGCGGTGCGCCCGCAGTGCCGGGCGGTGGTGAATTCGCGGCGGCGCTTGGGCACGGCCCGGGCGACGAGGGACTCCTCGGCCGGCAGCAGCATCGCCTCGTCCGGGTCGCCGTAGGCCTCGGCCGTGGCGACGCCGCGCGGAAACAGCAGTTCGATCATCTCACCGCGCATCGTGCCAGCCGGGCGCCCGCCCGGGCGAACCCGTGACCGGCGAATGTGACCAAATCGGCTATTGCGCCGCCCCTGTCGCGTCAGCGCCCCCGGCCCCACCGCTGCGGCGGGCACGGACCTTCTCCATGCGCTCGCGGAACTCCGCGGCGCGCTCCTGATAGTCCGGCGGCAGCTCGAAGCGGACACCGAGTTCGTTGAGATCGGCGGCGGTGGTCCCGTCGTCGGGGGCGATGCGGCGCAGCAGCGGCTCGGGCAGTCCCCGGCGCTTCCATTCCCGCGGGTAGCCCACCGAGACCTCTTCGAAGCGGACGCCGTCGTACCAGGTGGTGCGCGGGATGTGCAGGTGCCCGTAGACGCAGGCGGCGGCGTTGAAGCGGGTGTGCCAGTCGGCCGTCGCCTCGCTGCCGCACCACAGCGCGAACTCCGGATACATCAGCGCATCGCACGGCTCCCGGCGCAGCGGCCAGTGATTGATGAGGATGGTCTTCTCGGCCGGGTCGATGGCCTCCAGGCGCTTGCGCGTGGCCTCGATCCGGGCCCGCCCCCACGCATCCCGGGTGCCGAAGGGCTCCGGGGACAGCAAGAATTCGTCGGTGGCCACCACATTCGCCTCGCGCGCGACGGCGAGCGCCTGCAGCGCGGTCTCGGTGCCGGCCGGCCGGAAAGTGTAGTCGTACAGCAGGAACATCGGCACCACGCGCACCGGCTCGGCGCCGTCGCCCGGATCGAACAACGGATAGATGTCCTCGGGCGTCCCGACGCCGAGATCGCGGCACGCCTGCACCAGGTAGTCGTACCTGGCGACGCCGTGGATCTGCAGGGGATCCCGGGCCGTGGTGTACAGCTCGTGGTTGCCGGGAACCCAGATCACCGTGTGCCAGCGCGCCTTGAGCCGGCGCAGGGTGTCGATGATGTCGTCGGTGCGCTCGGCCACGTCGCCGGCGACGATCAGCCAGTCGCCCGGCTCACTGGGCACGATCGCGTCCACGATGTGCTCGTTGCCCCGGTTCGCGACGTGCAGGTCACTGATCGCCCAGAGCTTCGCCATGGCTGCCAGTCTGCCAGGAGCATCGGCGCGGCGAACGACGACGGCCCGGCGAAGGGCCTTCAGCAGGCGAACGAATAGAGCAGCACCGCGACCGCTATGGCCAGCATGCCCAGGCAGTTGACCCAGAAGGTGCTGTTGGTGAAGCCCGCGCGCAGATGCGCGTACGACGCGGCCAGGAAGTAGGCGATGATGCCCGCCACCGCGGCCACACCGACGCCAGGCTGCCAGAGGCCGACGATCAGGCCGGCGGTCGCTACCGCCTTGATCCAGACCAGGGCCCAGCCCCAGTCGAGGGGAAAGCCGACGCCGGTGAGGCAGTCGACGATGAACTTCGGCGGCCGCACGGAGATCAGCGCATCGCCGCCGACGAGGGCGGCGAGGACGACGACCGGCCAGGCGGGATCGGGCGTGGAGAACACGGCGGTTTCCTCTCTCAGTCGCCGGCCCGGCGGACCAGCACGGTGACGACCTCGTCCAGTTGCGTCCGCACACCGGCCAGGTCGGTGCCGAGTGCGGCCGAGGCCAGCAGCAGCCCCAGATAGGCGAGGTAAACGGTGCGGCCCGCCGACTCCGCCTCGTCGCCCAGCCCGGCTCCGGCGAGGACGCCGGTGAACTCCGCCGTCAGCGAGAGCGCGAGGGAGCCGAAGACCTCGGTCCGGTGGGTGCCGCGGGCCAGCACGGC
Source organism: uncultured Gordonia sp. (assembly GCA_964513715.1). Classification (GTDB taxonomy): domain Bacteria; phylum Actinomycetota; class Actinomycetes; order Mycobacteriales; family Mycobacteriaceae; genus Gordonia. The sequence goes on along the minus strand of CAZEOP010000075.1, from coordinate 6,357 downwards.
GCCGTACTCGCGGGCCAGCGGCAGGTTCGCGTCGAACAGGGCGAGGAAGGGCGCGATCAGCTCACCGATGCGCACCACCGGGTCGGTGGACTGCGGCGGCGGGATCAGTCCGGCCGCCCGGGCCTCGTGCACGGCGCCGATCCAGCGGTCGAAGGCGGCCAGCAGCAGCGCATCCTTGTCGCCCACGGCCATCACCGAGCCGACGCTGACCCCGGCCTCCGCGGCGATGTCGCGGACCGTGGTCGCCCGGAATCCGCGCTCGGCGAACAGCCGCTGCGCCGCATCGATCACCCGGACCCGGGTCAGTGCGCGATCGCGCGATCGGGTCGACTGAACAGGTTCAGTGAACACGTTCATTACCGTACGCCGATCGGCACCCCTGGACAAGGGCCGGTTCCGGCGTAGCGTGGGGCCATGGACGGCTCAGTGGTGATCATCGGTGGTGGACTGGCTGCGGCGAAGACCTGCGAGGCCCTGCGCAACCGCGGTTTCGACGGGGCGATCACGCTGATCGCCGGCGAGAATCACCTGCCCTACGAGCGACCACCGCTCTCGAAGGGACTGCTGGCCGGCAAGGACTCCACCGACACCCTGTTCCCCTTCGACTCGGACTGGTATGCGCGCCACCGCGTCGATCTGCACGCGGGCACCACCGCCCGCAAGATCGACCGCGAGAGCAGGCTCGTGTTCACCGACGCCGGCACCGCGATCGGCTACGACAAGCTGGTGCTCGCCACCGGCTCACGGCCCCGGCTGTTCCCCGGCGAACCCGAGGTGGCCTATCTGCGCACGCTCGACGATGCCGAGCGGCTGCGCGCGCGGATCGGCGAGGGCACCTCCCTGGTGATCGTCGGCGGCGGCTGGATCGGCTTGGAGGTGGCGTCCACCGCGCGGGCCGCCGGCACCGAGGTGACGATCATCGAACCCGAGCCGCTGCCGCTGGTCAAGATCCTCGGTACCCGGGTGGCCGAGGTGGTGGCCGGGCTGCATCGTGATCACGGCGTGCACCTGCGCTGCGGCACCGGTGTGGAATCCATCGAGGTCGCCGGCGCGCCGGGCGGGCGCGTGCTGGCGAGCGACGGCACCTCGTACACCGCCGACACGATTCTGGTCGGCATCGGCGCCGTGCCCAACGTGGAGCTCGCCGAGGCGTCCGGCCTCGCCGTCGGCAATGGGGTGCAGGTGGACGGTGGCCTGCGCACCAGCGATCCGGCGATCTTCGCCGTCGGCGACATCGCCGGCCACGAGCATCCGATGTTCGGTCGTCTGCGGATCGAGCACTGGGCCAACGCGCTCAACCAGCCGGCGGTGGCCGCGGCCAACCTCCTCGGCGGCGACGAGGTCTACGCCCGGCTCCCGTACTTCTACACCGACCAGTTCGAGTTCAGCATGGAGTACCGCGGGCACGCCTCGGGCATCGATCGCACCGTGGTGCGCGGCGACACCGGGAAGTTGGAGTTCCTGGCCTTCTGGCTCGACGACGCCGGCCGGGTCCGTGCCGGGATGAACGTGAACCTGTGGGACGACGGCGATGCCATCGCCGATCTGATCAGCACCGGGCGCGCGGTGAATCCGGAGCGACTGGCCGATCCGGCCGTACCTCTCGATTCTCTGTGAGCACCGGGGCTACCGTGGCATCCATGACGACGTCTGTTCCGGTCCCGGCGCCCACCGTGTCGCTCGATCCGCCACCCGTGCTGCGCGACAACCCCGACCGCGACCGCTACGAACTGTGGTCCGGCGACGAGCTGGTCGGCGTGGAAGGCTACGAGCGCGCCGCGGACGGCGCCCTGGTGCTGCTGCACACGGTCGTCACCGAAAAGTTCGGCCGGGCCGGATTCGCCCGGTTACTGGTCTCCGCGGTGCTCGACGACGCGGCGGCCCGCGGCCTGCGGGTACGACCGGTGTGCACCTACGTCCAGGGCTTCGTCGAACGTTTTCCGCAGTACCGCGCCGCCATCACGGATTGAGCCGCCACGGACTGAGCCATCACGGATTGAGCCGCCGCGATCTGACGCCTCGGTGCCGCCGCGAGATCTGTCGGATCAGTTCCGGTATTCGCGGTAGAACGGTGCATCCGGGAGCGCCTGACCGCGACCGGTGAGCGCACCGTCCGGGTCGTCGACGTACTGCCCGGCGCACTGGCCGGCCAGCGACTGCACGACGGCCTTCCACACGTCCGGGTTCAGCGGCTCCACGGTGTGCTGGTAGCCGGCCGGCACGCCGGGCACCTCACCGATCGGGGTCACCCGGCACTGACCGCCGTCGAGGTGACCGTCGGCATATTCACGCACACTGCGGATGCCGTAGTACGAGGTCGGGCCCGGGGTGTCGTCCCCCGCGTTGAGCGCGTTGATGAACGGCGTGTTGGGGCAGTTCTCCCGGGCGATGTCGGCGGTGCACGAGGCCGGCGAGCCGTACTGGGCGGTGCCGATGGCGACGTAGGTGTCCACCTTCTCGGTCCCGCCCAGTTCCTTCAGGTACCAGCGAGCGCTGATGCCGCTCACACTGTGCGCGACGAGGGCCACCTTGTCGTTCGGGTGCTCGCGCGTCACCTTGTCGACCGCGGCGCCGATGGTGGCGGCATCACGGCGCAGATCGGTTCCGGGGACGTCGACCAGGGTCGTCGGGTAGCCGCGCCGGGTCAGATCCGCCGCCATATCGGTGTAGGCCGGGGCCAGCGAGACGCCGCCCAACGACTGGCCCGGCGTCAGGATGACGCGGGTCGTCGCAGGCTGCGCTGCGGCCTCGCCGGCCGCGGGGACGAGGAGGGCGCCGGCGGTGAGCGCCGCGCCGGTCAGGGTCAGAACGGTCTTCGTGAACACCAGCTAAGGCTAGCCTAAGGATTCGTCGGGCGGCGTATCCGCGGCGGGTGATTCTGCGCACCCGAACCGCCGGCGAGTTCCCTGCGATACCCTCTGCGCGGCGACTCAGCGCAGCCACGCCCCCGAGCGGGTGCGCCACACCACCGCGCCCAGCCGGATCACCATGAACAGCAGCAGCCCGGACCAGATTCCGGCCAGTCCCCAGTCGAAGACGAGCGACAGCCAGATCAGCGGCAGGAAGCCGCCGAGCGCACCGAGCAGCGTCGCGGTCCGCAGATAGCCGACATCGCCGGCGCCGAGGAGCACGCCGTCGAGCGCGAAGACCACCCCGGCCACCGGCAGCATCGCGACCAGGAACCACCACGGCGTGCGGGTTGCGGCGAGGATCTCGGTGTCGGCGGTGAAGATCCGCGGTATCAGCACCGCGCCGGCGGCGAAGACGGCGGCCAGTCCCCCGGCCACCGCCGTGGACAGCACCGTCGCCCGCCGCGCATCGGTTCGGGCGGCCGCGAAGGCACCGGCACCGAGCGCGGCACCGACCAGTTGCTGCGCGGCGATGGCCAGCGAGTCGAGCAGCAGCGCGAGAAACTCCCACAGCTGCAGCACCAACTGGTGCGCGGCCACCTGGGCCACGCCGAAGCGCGCCGCGACGGCCGCCGCCGAGACGAAGCAGATCTGGAACGACGCGCTGCGCAGGATCAGATCCCGCGCCATGACCAGCTGGGCGCGCATCACCGGCCAGTCCGGGGCCAGCCCGGACCGTCCGTCCCGGCCGCGGGGCGCCTCGCCGATCAGCCGGGCGCCGAAGGCCACGCCGGTAATGGCCTGACCCACCAGATTCGCCACCGCGCTGCCGTTCAGCCCGAGCCGCGGCAGACCGCCCGGCCCGTGCACCAGCAGCACGCACACCACCGCCGACACCGCGAGTCCGGCCACGACGTAGAACACCGGGCGCCGCGCCTCCTGCACGCCGCGCATCCAGCCGTTCCCGGCCATCGACAGCAGAATCAGCGGCACCCCGAAGACCGCGATGCGCAGCCAGCCCGCGGCGTCGGCGGCCACCTGGACGTCGGGCACCAGCGCACGCATGATCACCGGAGCCAGCGGGTAGACGACGGCGACGATCAGCACCCCCGCACCCGCGGCGATCCAGCTGGCCGCCACGCCCTCCGCGACGGCGGCGTCCCGGTGACCCGCCCCGAATTCACGCGCCGAGCGCGCGGTGGTGCCGTAGGCCAGGAAGGTCAGCTGCGTGCTGACGATGGCCAGTACCAGCGTCGCCACCGCGAGGGCGGCCAGTTCCCGGCCGCCCAAGCGGCCGACGACGGCCAGATCGAGCATCAGATACAGCGGCGGCGCCACCAGCACGACCAGGGCCGACGCGGCCAGTTTCAGAAAACCGGAGGCCGCGGCCGGCATCGTCCCGGCGGTCACGGCCACTCGCCGCTCACGGCGTCATAGCGCCGCGCGTAACCGCGCGATCACCTCGGTGACCGATCCGTCGTCGCTGTACCCGGCGGCGCGGGTGTGCCCGCCGCCGCCGAGCGCCCCGGCGATCGGGATCAGATCCACCGTCGCCTTGCTGCGCAGGGAGACGTTCCAGTGACCCGGCACGCTCTCCTTGAAGACCACCGTCACGTCCGCCTCGCGCGCCGTGCGCACGATGTCGACGACACTCTCGGCGTCCTCCCAGTCCATCCCGGCCATCTGCTCGGCGTCGACCACCGCGATCACCAGCCCCGCACCGCCGCAGGCCGTTTCATCCAGTTCGGCGGTGGCGAGCACCTTCGAGACCATGGTGAACCAGCCGAACGGATGCGAATCGAGCAGCACCCGGCTCCAGTACGCGGCATCCACCCCGGCCGCCGTGAGCCGGCCGGCGACGGTGAACGACTGCGGCCGCGCCCACTTGAACGAGCCGGTGTCGGTCACCAGCCCGGCGTACAGGCAGGTGGCGATCTGCGGGGTCAGCTCCGCGCCCAGCTCGTCGAGGACGCGCAGCACCAGCACCGCCGTGCAATCCGACTCGGCATCGATCAGGTCCAGGTCGGCGAAGCCGTCATTGGAGACGTGGTGATCGATGCAGACGGTGGTCGACGACTCGTCGAACACCGAGGCCAACCGACCCAGCCGCGCGACGGTGGCCGCGTCGACGGCCACCGCGACCGACGCCGGCCGCAGCGCCGAGTCCTCGACGATCAGTTCGGCGCCGGGCAGTTGCCGGAGCGTGCCCGGCAGTTCCTCCGGGCCCGGGAACGACACGGCGACCGCGCAGCCGCGCGCCCGCAGCGCCAGCCCGAGGGCCAGTGCGCTGCCGAGCGTGTCGGCATCGGGCCGGACATGGCTGATGATCGCCACGTCCTGCGCCCCGCGCAGCAGATCGGCCACCCGCGCGGCGGAGGCCGCGTTCACTCGCTGTCCCCGGCCTCGTCGTCGTGGCGGTACGGGTCGGCGTCGCCGGCCGGCGTCGCCTCGCGGGCCGAGCGAGCCACCAGTTCGTCCCGGGCACGCGCCCGGGCCAGCAACTCGTCCATCGCCCGGGTGGCGTCGGGGACCGTGTCCAGTTCGAACCGGAGCGTCGGGGTGAACCGCACCCCGGTGCCCGCGCCCACCAGCGAGCGCAACGCGCCGGTGGCGGCGGCCAGACCGGCCGCCGCCTCCGCCACATCGGGTTCGGCGTCGACCGTCGCCCCCATCACGGTGTAGAAGACGGTCGCGTCGTGCAGATCACCGGTCACCCGGCAATCGGTGACGGTGACGTGCGCCAGGCGCGGATCCTTGATCTCCGTGCCGATCGCCGAGGCGACGATCGTGGAGATCCGCTTGGCGAGCCGAGCCGCCCGTGCGTGGTCCACCATCAGTCTCGAGCCTTCTCCACCATCTCGTAATTCTCGGTGTCATGCGGCCCGCTCGCTACGCTCCCGGCGCCGAGGATGTCGCTGAATCCATCGGTCGACATCATCAATCCCTCGCCTTCTCCACCATCTCGTAATTCTCGATGATGTCTCCGACCTTGATGTCCGAGTAGGTCAGCGTGAGACCGCATTCGAAGCCCTCGCGGACCTCGGTCACGTCGTCCTTCTCCCGGCGCAGCGAGCTGACCGTGAGATTCTCGGCGACCACCATGTTGTCGCGCAGCAGACGCGCCTTGGCGTTGCGCCGGACCACACCCGACTGCACCATGCAGCCGGCGATGTTGCCGACCTTGGACGACTTGAAGATCGCCCGGATCTCGGTGCGGCCCAGCTCGACCTCTTCGTAGATCGGCTTGAGCATGCCCTTGAGCGCCGCCTCGATCTCCTCGATCGCCTTGTAGATGATCGAGTAGTAGCGGATCTCGACGCCCTCGCGCTGCGCGCGCTCGGTCGCCTTGCCCTCGGCGCGCACGTTGAAGCCGATGATGATCGCATCCGAGGCCGCCGCCAGGTCGACGTTGGTCTCGGTGACGCCGCCGACGCCGCGGTCGATGACCCGCAGGGTGACCTCGTCGTCGATCTCGTTCCCCATCAGGGCCTCTTCCAGCGCATCCACG
>CAZEOP010000074.1:0-14525 GCA_964513715.1 uncultured Gordonia sp. | reverse complement strand
GATGCGACTCGGGAGCAGGGTCGCGACACGCAGGTCAGAGGGGGTCGACGACGCCGCAGCGAGACCTACGCCGAAGGGCTGGATAGGGCGAGGTTGCGGCCGAGGAATTCCACCTGCTCGGGCATCACCGAACGCCAGAAGCGTGTGGTGTGGCCGCCGGGGGAGGTGCCGAAGGCGGCGGGCGGGCGGAGTTCGGCAGCCCACTGCCGGGTGTAGGTGTAGAACTGGTCGGCCGCGCCGATCGAGATCATCACCGGGATCTGGGAGAACGCCTGCTGCTGGCCGAACAGCGAGTTGGCCAGGTAGTCCTCGTACGAGTCGAAGGCGCGCGGCGGGTAGGCGGTCGGGTCGGCCCACATCGCGGGGGAGCTGACGGCGATCGCGGCCACACGCGGGGCGCCGATCATGGCACCCATCCGCAGCGCGCCGTAGCCGCCCATCGACCAGCCGTACAGGCCGAAGCGGTCGGTGCGGAGGTCGAGCTCCTTGTTCTCGCCCAGCATGGGCAGGAATTCGTCGAGCATCATGGCGCCGCCGTCGGCGCCGTCGTTGCGACGATGGAAGTAGTTGCGGCCCACGTCGGCGGCGGCCAGCGCGAACGGCGGGCCACCGGCGTCGACGTACCGCTGCAGCACGCCCTGCATGTCCATGAACGAGCTGAAGATGGTGCTCTCGTCCGTGTTCAGCGCGTGCGCCACGAGCACCACGGGCAGGGTGCCGGTCACGCCGCTGGGACGGGCGGCGGCCCACTTGGTCTCGCGGCCGGCCATCTTGGCGGACTTGAATGAGCCGGTGATCACGGCGGGTCCGCCGGGAGCGTTCGGGGCCTGAGTCTGGGTGGGCAGTTCGTCGTCGCCGCCGCGGCCGTCGAGGCCCTCGGGATCGGTCGCGGTGTTCGCGATGCCGCACGCGGACAATCCGGCCAGAGACGCCACACCGGCGGCGCTTACCAAGAAGCGCCGCCGGGTGGGTCCGGTGAACAGATCGGTCACAGGGCGTCGATCACAGCCTGCAGCTTCACTGCCACTTCGTCGGCGACCTCGGCCAGGCCGGGGTTGCCGGGAACAGCGTTCACCATGAGCTGAGGGTTCATGGCTTCCACGTGGATGAGGTCGCCGTCGTCGGGGTCACGACGAACGACGACGTTGCACGGAAGCAACAGGCCGATCTGCTTCTCCGCGCTCACGGCGCGGTAGGCGGCTGGCGGGTTGCAGGCGCCGAGGATGAGGTAATCCTCCATGTCGACGTCGATCTTGGTCTTGAGCGTGGCCGACATGTCGATTTCGGTGAGTACGCCGAAACCCTGCTCGGACAGTGCCGCGCGGACGCGGTCGGCCACCTCGGGCACAGTGCCCGTGGTGCTGGTCGCGAGTGCGAGTTCCATGTCTTCTCCTTCGTCGTCAGTGCCGGTACGGGTCAAGCCAGGGCCAGGAACAGCTTCTCGAGCTGCGCCACGTCCAGATTCTCGCCTGCGGGGCGGTCGGCGTCGTCGAGCATGCACTCGCGAAGTCCGGTCGCCACGATCTTAAAGCCTGCGCGGTCCAAGGCTCGGGATACCGCCGCGAGTTGAGTCACGACGTCCTTGCAGTCCCGGCCGTCCTCAATCATGCCGATTACTCCGGCCAGCTGTCCATGCGCGCGGCGGAGCCGGTTCACGATGCTGGTGACTTCTTCTTCGTCGCCGATCATGGTCGCGTCCTTTCTTCGGTCTGCGACTGGTCCACAGTCGATGTGCCCATTCTATGCCCCTTGGGGTATCAGTGCTTGAAGCTGATCGTCGGCAGGATCCGGTCCAGCCACTTGGGGCACCACCAGGCGCCGTGGTGGGACACCCGCAGGATCGCGGGCAGCAGGATCAGGCGGATCAGCAGGGCGTCGAGCAGGACCGCGACACCCAGGATGATGCCCATCTCCTTGGGCGGCAGCGGGTCGGCCAGCGCGAAGGAGAAGAACACCGCCACCATCACCGCGGCTGCGGCGAAGATGATGCGACCGGACTGGCCCATCGCGTCCTGCTGCGCCTGGCGCGGATCGCCGTGATGCTCGTAGTGCTCCTTGGCCGTCGCCAGCAGGAAGACCGTGTAGTCCATCGCGATGGCGAAGATCATCGCAAAGAAGAACACCGGGCCCCAGCCGTTCAGGAAGCCCTGCGGGTCGAAGCCGAACAGGCCCGAGCCGTGGCCGTCCTGGAAGATCAGCTTGGCGACGCCGAACGCGGCAGCGGTCGACAGCAGGCTGACCACGGTGCCCAGCAGGGCGATCACCGGTGCGCGCAGTGCGATCAGCAGCAGCAGGAAGCCGAGCACCAGGATGGTGATCGCGACGCGCGGGAACCAGGTGTTCAACGCGTCCTGCAGGTCGATGTTCTCCGCGGCCGCGCCGCCGACGAGGGCCGAGCGCGGCAGATCGGCGCGCAGCTGATTCAGCACGTCCGGCATGTCCGACGACGACGGGTCCATCTTCGGCATGGCCTGGATCAGCGCCCAGCCGGAGCTGTCACGGGCGGTCTGCGGCGGCATGACGGCGGCGATCGACGGATTGGCGGCGGCCAGGTCCGCGGTCTTCTGGGCGTTCTCGGCGGGGGTGACGATGGCGATCATGCCGGGTGCACCGTCGCCGAACTTCTCGGCCACCACTTCGTAGCCCTGGCGAACGGGGGCGTCCTCGGGCACGACGGCGATCGACGGCATGGCGACCTTGAGGCCGAAGACCGGGATCGACAGCGCGATCAGGATGGCCAGGGCGATGCCCGCCATCGGCCACGGATTCCGGTGCAGGAACTGGCCCCACTTGGCGAACAGCGGCGAGGCACCGTGCTTGCCCTTGGACCACGGCAGCGAGCCGGCGTTGATCTTGGAACCCAGTCCGGCCATCACGGCGGGCAGCAGCGTCAGGCTGGCGGCCAGCACGAAGACGACGGCCAGCATGATGCCGATCGCCATGGTGCGCACGGCGGGCGCGGGGACCATCAGCACGGCCGAGAGACTGATCAGCACGGTCAGGCCGGACAGCAGGATCGCCTTGCCCGCGGTGTCCATCGTCTCGGCGGCCGCTTGGTGCCGGACGGTGTGCGAGTCGCGCTGCTCCGGTGGCAGCTCGGCGTTCTTGGTGGCGATGGCGGCGCGGAAGCGCGAGACCATGAACAGCGCGTAGTCGATACCCAGGGCGAGGGCGAACATCATGGCGAAGTTCATGGCCCACACCGAGATCGGCGTGATCTGGTTCAGGATCACCAGGCCGCCGGCCGAGGCGACCAGACCGGCCAGCGTCAGCAGCAGCGGCAGACCGGCGGCGACCACCGAGCCGAAGGCGACGATCATGATGGCCAGCGTGATGGGCCAGGAGATCATCTCGGCCTTGATCATCGCGTCGTGGTTGGCCTTGTTGAAGTCGCTCCACAGCGCCGACGAGCCGGTCGGGAAGACGTTGTACCGGTCGGTCGAGAGCGCGGTGAGGTCGGCCTTGTGGTCGTCCACCGCCTTGACCATGTCGTCGGTGCTCGCGTTGGCGCCGATGATCGCGATCGCGGTCTCGCCGTCCTGGCTGATGGTCATGCCCGGCATCGGCGCGATGATCTCGTTGTGCAGCCGGGGATCGGTGGCGGTGATCTCGCGGACCTCGGCGACGACGCCGTTGATGTCCTCGGGGGTCAGCGGGCCGTTCTTCGAGTCGATGACGACCTGGATCGCCGCCGACGAGTTGCCGCCGAAGTGGTCCTGGGTGATCTCCCGGACCTGCACCGATTCGGTGCCGTTGGCCTGCCAGCCGGCGCCGGCGAGGGAGTTGAAGACCGAGGGGGCGGCCAGGCCGAAGCCGATCACGAGGACCGCCCAGACCGCGTACACCCAGCGCCGGTGATCGGCGGTCCACTTGCCCAGCCGGGCCATGGGGCCCGGGGTCGGCGGCGAATCGGCGGGACTGTCGTCCGGCTGAACGTCGATGCTCATACGAATAAACCTCTCCATGCGATGCCGCGCAGGCATCCCTACATACCCCAGGGGGTATCACGAACGTTGGCCAATATACCCACAGGGGTATTGGGATGCAACGGCTGCGGCGGCGAGGAATCGGCGGTAGCGGCCGACCGGGCCGTGTGACGCAGGACTCCTCCGGACCGTCCGATCTGTACAAGCGGCCAACGGCGACGGCCCGGAACCATGAAGCGGTGCAGAAATCATTGACGAGGACGGGCCGGAAACGACTGGTCACGACGGCCGCGGTACTGCTGCTGGCCGTCGTCGGCGTACTGCTCCTGCCGTCGACCACCGCCCGGCTCGGCTCCGGCGGGATGACCGCCGCCTCCGCCGAATCGGTGCGGGCCGAGACGCTGCTGAAGGAACGTTTTCCCGCGGCGAACCCGGATCTGATCCTGCTGTTGACCCCGGCTGCCGGCGACACCGCCGCGGCGCGGAGCCTGGTCGAGGAGGTGGCCGGCCGGCCGGGTGTGACGCGGGTGCACTCGTACTTCACCGATCTGCCCGTCGACGAACTCCGCTCCGGTGACACCGGCCTGGCCTTCGTGACCGTCCGCGCCGGAACCTCACCCGCGGAGCTGCTGCGGATCGCCGAGGACGCCCGCGACGCGGGCCGCGGGCGGGGAGTGACGGTGGCCGCCAGTGGTGACGGGGTGATCGACGGCTCCATCGACGCGCTCGCCGAGAAGTCGCTGGTGCGGGCCGAGCTGATCGCCGCCCCGCTGGTCGGGCTGATCCTGCTGGTGGTCTTCGGATCCGTGTGGGCGGCGCTGATGCCGCTGGTGGCCGGCGGGGCCGCGGTCTCCATCACCCTGCTCGGGCTGAACCTGCTGGCCCGGGTCACCGAGGTGTCGACGTTCGCCCTCAACCTGGCCACCGCGATCGGTTTCGGGCTCGCGGTGGACTATGCGCTGTTCATCATCGCCCGCTGGCGGGAGAGCCGGCTGCTCGGCATGACGGCCGAGGAGGCGCGCGCGGTGACCGTGCGGACCTCGGGCCGCACCATCGTCTTCTCCGGGATCACCGTGGCGATCGCGATGGCGGCGCTGCTGATCTTCCCCGGCTACTTCCTGAAGTCGCTGGCTTACAGCGGAATCCTGACGGTGACCACCGTGATGCTGGTGACCGTGGTGATCGTCCCGTGGATGCTCGTCGCCCTCGATCAGCGCGCTGTCCACCGCTACTCGTGGAGCCGCTGGGCTGCCGTCGAGCACGATCCGTCGTCGGTCACGGTGCGCCCGGCGCCCGGCCGGCTCCGGGTCTGGATCAGTGCGCTCCTGATCGCAGGGGTGCTGCTGGTGGCGGCCGCGCCGTTCCTGCGCGCCGACTTCGTGCTGCGCGACTACCGCGAACTGCCCGCCGGCGACTTAGCCCGCGCCGGCACCCAGCAGCTGGTCGACGGCTTCCCCGAGCTGAGCGGGAACTCGGTGAACGTCGTCTTCCCGGCCGCCCCGGAGCCGGCCGCGCTGAGCGCGGTCGCCGAGCAGATCGCCCGGATCGACGAGGTGCGCGCGGTCCGGTGGGCGGGCGGAACCGTTGCGGGCCAGGCGGATCGGGGGCAGACGGATCCGGGGCATAGGGATTCGGGGCAGACGGATTCGGCGACGGCCTTCGATCGGGCGCTGTTCGGTGCGCCGGACGGGCAGAGCTGGCTGCGGGTGGACCTCGCCGCGGACCCAGAGTCGCCCCGGGCGGCCGCCGCGGTCCGTGGCATCCGCGGCGTCGTGGCGCAGCACGGCGGTCTGGCCGGCGGGCCGACCGCGGCCCTCGTCGACAGCACCGCGGGGATCGCCAAGCACCTGCCCTATGCGCTGGCGGCGATCGTCCTGGTGACCGCCGTGCTGCTGTTCCTGCTGACCGGCTCGGTGGTGCTGCCGCTGATCGGCGTCGCACTCTCGGTGCTGTCGCTCGGCGCCACCTTCGGCTCGCTGGTGTTCGTCTTCTCCGACGGGCACTTCGCCGAGGTGCTCGGCGGCTTCACCGCCTTCGGCGCGATCAACGTGACCGCCCCGATTCTGCTGTTCTGTATCGCCTACGGGTTGTCGATGGACTACCAGATGTTCATCCTGTCCCGGATCGCGGAGGAGCGTGCGGCGGGCCGCAGCAGCGAGGGCGCCATCCAGGTGGGCATCGCGGCGACCCGCCGGGTGATCGGGGCCGCGGCGATCCTGATCGCCGTCGTGCTGGCCGCGATGGCCACCTCGGGCCTGACCTATCTGAAGATCCTCGGCCTCGGTCTGGCCGTCGCGGTGCTGGTCGACGCCTTCGTCGTCCGCCTGTATCTGCTGCCGAATGCGATGCGCCTCTTCGGCGACGCGGTCTGGTACCGGCCGGGGTGGCTGCACCCGGTCTACCGCAGATTCCGGCTCTCGCACGGCGATCGGACACCGGAGCCGGGCGACGCCGCAGAGCCGGGCGACGGCGGGGAACCGGGCCACAGGGAACCGGGCCGCGGGGAACCGATCGTCGCCGACGGGCCGGGGACTTCGGCCGCCGGCCGGCACGCGGCCGTCAACTGACACCGCAACATCGACATCATCGACAGAGAGGCACCATCCATGACCGACCACGACCTGGCTCACCTGCACGTCGCAGTCACCGGCGGAGGGCAGGGCATCGGCGCGGCCACCGCCCGCCGGCTCGCCGCCCGGGGCGCCGCCGTGAGTATCGGCGACATCGACGTGCCCGCGGCCACCGCGCAGGCGGCGGAGATCGACGCCGCGCACGGCGCGGGCCGCTGCTTCGCCGGGGAGCTGGACGTCTGCTCGGAGCAGTCGTTCCGGCGCTTTCTGGCCGAGGCGGAGACGTTCCACGCCGGGTGCATCGATGTGATCGTGAACAACGCCGGGATCATGCTCGTCGGGCCGCTGCGCGACGAGGCCGCGGCGCTGACGGACAAGCAGTTCGCCGTCAACGTGGGCGGTGTCGTCACCGGTACCCGCCTCGCGCTGGAGGTCTTCGAGCGCAGCGGCTCCGGGCACGTCGTGAACATCGCCTCGGTGGCGGCCCGGAACGCCTTCGCGAACATCGCCACCTACACCGGGACCAAGCACTTCGTGTACGGCTTCACCGAGGCGCTGCGAAGCGAATACGCCGGCACCGCAATCGAATTCACCACCGTCCTGCCGAACATCGCGAAGACCCGGCTGGGGGCCGGTGTCGCCGGAGTCAAGCTCGTGCCAAAGAGCGACCCCGAGGACATCGCCGCGGCGATCGTGGCCGCGATCGCCAGCCCGGTGCCGGCCGTCTACATCCCGCGCACCCTGGCACCGCTGTCCGGACTGGCGCAGGCGGCGCCGTCGGGGCTCCGCGACCGCGTGTTCGGGCTGATCGGCGCCGATCGTGCGCTGGTCGACACCGACGGAGCCGAGCGGGCCGCCTACGACAAGGTGCTGTCCACCGGTCGCTGAAGCCGGCATCGGATTCGGGGCGGCGGTACGGTCTTCGGACGGCTGGGCGGTCGGACGTCTGGGCGGTGGCGGGCGAGAGGGGAGTTGCTGATGACGGCGGTGTCGAGCGGGGTGTCGAGCCAGGTGTCGAGCGACGCGTCGAGCAGCGTGGCGACCGGGGCGTCGTGGACCGCCAGCGCCGACATGGCGCCTTGGCGCGGGGAACTCGTCGACCTCGGGTCGGCGGCGGCGCAATACACGGGGGTCTTCTCGGCGACCGCGTGGCACCGGCATTATGCGATTCAGCTGATCGACTGCCCGGGCGGACTGTCGCTACACGTCGGCGCGACGGCGGCAGCCGACCCGCGGCACCGGCGGGACCACACCGGCGTCACCGGCGCGATCGTCGGTTCCGGGGTGCCGCATCGGCTGCTCTCGGCGGGAGAGGGCACCTTCCTTTATGTCGCGCCGCATTCGTCGCCGGGCCGGGCGCTGCGTCGGCGCCTGCACGCCGAAGGCCACGGCGCGGGTGCCCTGGTGGTGACCCGGGACGGCGGCCGCTCCGAGTTCGGGCCGGGCCGGTGGCTGCGCGCCGACGATGCCGCCGTCGGCGGTGAACCGGCCGACGAGATCGTGCTGTGGATCGGCGCGCAGGTGCGCGGTGCGCCCCACGCGCAGGTCCGGCTCGCCGACGTGGGCCGGCGGTTCCACCGGTCCGGGGCCGCCGTGAGCCGGTTGCTGCGCCGCGAACTGGCGGTGTCGTTCGCCTGCGTCGTCCGCTGGGAGCGGCTGCGGCTGGCGATCGACCTGATCGCGGCCGGCGCGTCGTGCACGCGGGCCGCGCACGATGCCGGCTTCCACGACGGCCCGCACTTCACCCGGGTGTGCAAGGCGATGTTCGGGATCCCGCCGCGGCTGCTGGAACTGGGCGCCCTGCGGCCCGCGGACCTCGACGCTCTGCCCGCCGGCTTCGCGGATCTACAAGCTGCTCGCGGCGATCGCCGCCGGCTGCACGACTGAACCGCGCGGTCACCGGTCCCGGCGGGATTTATCCGGGGCAGCTGCGGGGCACTAGACTGCTCGACGTGGGAAAACCTGCCATCAGCAACGTCCTGGCCAGCCGCTACGCCTCCGCCGATCTCGCGGAGATCTGGTCGTCGCGCAACAAGATCATCCTGGAGCGCCGGCTCTGGATCGCGGTGCTCAAGGCGCAGCGTGAACTGGGCATCGCGGTGCCCGACGGCGCCATCGAGAGCTACGAGCGCGTGGTGGATCAGGTGGACCTCGAGTCGATCGCCGAGCGAGAGCGGGTCACCCGGCACGACGTGAAGGCGCGCATCGAGGAGTTCAACGCCCTCGCCGGCTGCGAGCAGATCCACAAGGGCATGACCAGCCGCGACCTGACCGAGAACGTGGAGCAGCTGCAGATCCTCAGCTCGCTCAACTACGTCCGCGGGCACGCGCTGGCGCTGCTGGCGCGGATCACCGAGCGCGCCGCGCAGTACTCCACCGTCGTGATGGCCGGGCGCAGCCACAACGTCGCCGCGCAGGCCACCACCCTCGGCAAGCGTTTCGCCTCGGCCGCCGACGAGCTGATGATCGCGATCGCCCGTGTCGACGAGCTGATCGCCCGCTACCCGCTGCGCGGCATCAAGGGCCCGATGGGCACCAGCCAGGACATGCTGGATCTGCTCGACGGCGATGCCGCCAAGCTCGACCGGCTGGAGAGCACCGTCGCCGCGCACCTGGGCTTCGCCAATGCGCTGACCTCGGTGGGCCAGGTGTACCCGCGCTCGCTCGACTACGACGTGGTCTCGGCACTGGTGCAGCTGGCCGCGGGTCCGTCGTCGCTGGCCACCACCATCCGGCTGATGGCCGGCCACGAGCTGGTGACCGAGGGCTTCCAGCCCGGCCAGGTTGGCAGCTCGGCCATGCCGCACAAGATGAACACCCGCAGCTGCGAGCGCGTCAACGGCCTCGCGGTGATCCTGCGCGGCTACGCGTCGATGACCGGCGAGCTGGCCGGCGCGCAGTGGAACGAGGGCGACGTCTTCTGCTCGGTGGTGCGCCGCGTCGCGCTGCCGGATGCCTTCTTCGCCATCGACGGGCTGATGGAGACCTTCCTGACCGTGCTCGACGAGTTCGGCGCCTACCCGGCGGTGATCGCCAACGAGCTGGAGCGTTACCTGCCGTTCCTGGCCACCACCAAGGTGCTGATGGCTGCGGTGCGCGCGGGCGTCGGCCGGGAGACCGCGCACGAGGCCATCAAGGAGAACGCGGTGGCCGTCGCCCTGGCGATGCGCGAGGAGGGCCGCGAGCCCGACCTGCTGGATCGGCTGGCCGCCGACGGGCGCATCCCGCTCGACCGCGCCGCCCTCGACGCGTTGATCGCCGACAAGACCGCCTTCGCCGGGGCCGCCGAGGCCCAGGTGGCCGCCGTGGTGGCCGCCGCCGAGGTGCTCATCGCGACCGACCCGGAGGCCGCCGGCTACCGCCCGGCGCCGATCCTCTAGCCGCGCCGCGGCAACAGCCAGATCCAGAGCCCCCAGATCGCAAGCCCCACAGGAGGATTCGCGTCATGCGCCCTGCACTGTCCGACTACCGGCACGTCGCCTCCGGCAAGGTCCGCGACATCTACGAGATCGATGAGGCGACGCTGCTGCTGGTCACCTCCGACCGGATCTCCGCGTACGACTTCATCCTGGACACCCCGATCCCGGACAAGGGCCGGATTCTGACGGCGGCCAGCTTCTTCTGGTTCGACACGCTGACCGTGCCGAACCATCTGGCCGGCGGACCCACCGACGAGCGCATCCCGGCCGAGCTGGTGGGCCGCTCGATGGTGGTGCGCAAGCTGCCGATGGTGCCGGTGGAGTGCGTGGCGCGCGGCTATCTGACCGGCTCCGGACTGGCCGACTACCGGGCGACGGGCGCGGTGTGCGGCGTGACGCTGCCGGCCGGTCTCACCGAGGCCGACCGGCTGCCCAAGCCGATCTTCACCCCGGCCACCAAGGCCGACCTGGGCGAGCACGACGAGAACGTCAGCTTCGAGCAGGTGGCGGCGCAGGTGGGCGACGCGCTGGCGCGCACCCTGCGCGATGTGACCCTGGACATCTACGAGACCGCCGCCGACCTGGCCGCCGAGCGCGGAATCATCCTGGCGGACACCAAGTTCGAGTTCGGCCGGGCCGCCGACGGCTCGCTGGTGCTGGCCGACGAGGTGCTGACCCCGGACTCGTCGCGCTACTGGGAGGCGGCCATCTGGAAGCCGGGGGAGGTGCAGCCGAGCTTCGACAAGCAGATCGTCCGCAACTGGCTCACCTCCGAGGCCGCCGGCTGGGATCGCCACGGCGACGTGCCGCCCCCGCCGCTGCCCGACGACGTCGTGACGCGCACCCGCCAGCGCTACATCGAGGCCTACGAGCGCATCTCGGGCCGCAGCTTCGCCGACTGGCCGGACGCCCTCCATGCCTGACCCCGCCGCCCCCTCAAGCCCGCAGGAGGTCTCGACTGCGCGGGTCCTGAGCCCGTCGAAGGGCGACCAGCGGAATGTCGAGCAGTCTTCGTTGGTCGAGCAGTCTTCGTTGGTCGAGCAGTCTTCGTTGGTCGAGCGCAGTCGAGACCTCGACCAGCGGGATGTCGACGCTTCAAGCCCGCCGGCTGAGCCGGTGAGGAGCGAAGCGACGAGCCGTGTCGAAGCCACCCCCTCCACCCCGCCCGTCGCCAAGAAGATCCCGAGCCGCCGTGAATTCCACGGCGACGTCTTCGTCGACGAGTACGAGTGGCTGCGCGACCGCGAGGACCCGGAGGTCGTCGCCTTCCTCGAAGCCGAGAACGCGTACACGCAGGCGCAGACCGCTCCGCTGAAGGAGCTGCGCGAGCAGATCTACGGCGAAATCCGGGCGCGCACCAAGGAGACCGACATGTCGGTGCCGGTGCGCTCGGGGAAGTACTGGTACTACGGCCGCACCGAGGAGGGGAAGTCGTACGGCATCCGCTGCCGGTGCCCCATCGCTTCCGAGGACGACTGGACGCCGCCGGAGATCTCGCCCGAGGAGCCGATCGTCGGCGAGCAGATCCTGCTCGACAGCAACCAATTGGCCGAGGGCCACGAGTTCTTCGCGCTCGGCGCCGCCTCGGTGAGCCACGACGGCCGCTGGCTGGCCTACAGCACCGACACCGTGGGCGACGAGCGGTACACGCTGCGCATCCGCGACCTGGAGACCGGTGAACTGCTGCCGGACGTCGTCGAAGACACTGCCGGCGGGGCTACCTGGTCGAAGGATGCGAAGCACCTGTTCTATCTGACCGTCGACGAGGCGTGGCGCCCGGATACGGTGTGGCGGCACGACGTGGGCGCCGGCACGCCGGATACCAAGGTCTTTCACGAGCCGGACGAGCGCTTCTGGGTGGGCTTCGGGGCATCGCACAGCGACGAGTACCTGATGGTCGTCACCGGATCGAAGCTGACCAGCGAGATCTTCGCGCTGCCCGCGGACGATCCGACGGGCGAGTTCGTCAGCGTCGCCGGCCGCACCGAGGGCGTCGAATACGGGGTGGAGCACGCTCGGATCGGCGGCCGCGACTACTTCATCGTGGTGCACAACGACATTCAGGACGGCGTGAAGGCCGTCGACTTCGCGGTCGACATCATGCCGGTGGACGATCCGTCGTTGCGCCGCAACCTGATTCCGCACCGGCCGTCGTACCGGATCGAGGACGTCGACTGCTTCGCCGACTACCTGGTGCTCAGCTACCGGGCGCAAGCCCTGCCGCGCCTGGCGATCGCCGATCTGCGGGGCCGCGACGAGCTGCCCACCCTGGACGACTTCGTGCCGGTGGCCTTCGATCAGGAGTTGTGCTCGGTGGGTCTGGGCGCCAACCCGGAATGGAACGCTCCGCAGCTGCGCCTGGGCTACAGCAGCTATGTGGAACCGTCCGAGGTGCTCGACCTGAACGTCGCCACCGGTGAGCGCATCCTGCGCAAGCGCGCCATCGTGCTCGGCGGCTACGACCCGGCGCAGTACGTCGCGAGCCGGGAGTGGGCCGTCGCCGACGACGGCACCCGCATCCCGATCTCGATCGTGCGCCGCCGCGATGCCGACCCGAATCGGCCGTATCCGTTGCTGCTCAACGGTTACGGCGCGTACGAGATCAGCTCGGACCCGGGTTTCTCGGCCACCTCGCTGTCGTTGCTCGACCGCGGCGTGGCCGTGGCAACCGCCCACGTCCGGGGCGGCGGCGAACTGGGCCGCGAGTGGTACGAGCAGGGCCGGATGCTGGCCAAGAAGAACACCTTCACCGACTTCGTCGCCGTCGCCCGGCACCTGGTGGACACGGGCTGGACCACGCCGGAGCAGTTGGTGGCCGACGGCGGCTCGGCCGGCGGCCTGCTGATGGGGGCGGTGGCCAACCTGGCGCCGGAACTGTTCAGCGGCATTCTGGCGGCGGTGCCGTTCGTGGATCCGCTGACCTCCATCCTGGATCCGTCGCTCCCGCTGACGGTGACCGAATGGGAGGAGTGGGGCGATCCGCTGCACGACCCCGACGTGTACTCGTACATCCGCAGCTACGCGCCGTACGAGAACGTCGAGCAGCTGCCGTATCCGGCGATGCTGATCCTGACCTCGTTCCAGGACACCCGGGTGCTGTTCACCGAGGCGGCCAAGTGGGCGGCGCGGCTGCAGGAGTGCAGCACGTCGGGAAAGCCGGTGTTGTTGCGCACCGAGATGAACGGCGGCCACGGCGGCCCCTCCGGGCGTTATCGTCAGTGGGAGGAAGCGGCGTTCGAACTCGCGTGGATTCTGCAGCAGAGCGGCGCCGTCTAGTCACCGATCCGATTCGGAGGAGTACGACGTGGATTTCGCATTCGACGACAAGACGCGCGAGCTGCAGGACTCGCTCAACGACTTCATGGACCGGTTCGTGTATCCAGCCGAGCCGGTGTTCGCCGATCAGCACGCCGCGCTGAGCGACAAGTGGGCGTGGGACACGGTGCCGGTGCTCGGTGAACTCCGCGCTGAGGCGCGCAGCCGCGGTCTGTGGAATCTCTTCCTGCCGGGTGAGCACGGCGGCGGCCTGACCAATCTGCAGTACGCGCCGCTGGCCGAGATCTCCGGGCGCAGCCCGGCGCTGGCGCCGGCGGCCATGAACTGTGCGGCCCCGGACACCGGAAACATGGAGGTGCTGACGCTCTTCGGCACCGACGAGCAGAAGCAGCGCTGGCTGGAGCCGCTGCTGGCGGGCACCATCCGCTCGGCGTTCGCGATGACCGAGCCGGAGGTGGCATCGTCGGACGCGACCAACATCGCGCTGTCGATCGTGCGCGACGGCGACCACTACGTCCTCAACGGACGCAAATGGTGGGCGACGGGGGCCATGAACCCGAACGCCGAGGTCTTCATCGTGATGGGCAAGACCGATCCGTCCGCGCCCCGGCACCGCCAGCAGTCGATGATCCTGGTGCCCCGCGATACCCCCGGCGTGGACGTGCTGCGCGGCATGGAGGTCTTCGGGTACAACGACTCCGAGCACGGCGGCCACGCCGAGATCCTGTTCACCGATGTGCGGGTGCCGGCGGCGAACCTGATCGCGAATGAGGGCGACGGCTTCGCGATCGCGCAGGCCCGGCTGGGCCCCGGCCGCATCCATCACTGCATGCGGGCCATCGGCGCGGCCGAACGGGCCATCGAGCTGATGTGCGCGCGGGCGCAGTCGCGGGTGGCCTTCGGCCGGCCGTTGGCCGAGCAGGGCGTGATCCGCGACTGGATCGCCGAATCGCGGGTGCGGGTGGAACAGCTGCGGCTGCTGGTGCTCAAGGCCGCCTGGCTGATGGACACCGTCGGCAACAAGGGCGCGCACACCGAGATTCAGGCGATCAAGATCGCCGCGCCGTCGACCGTCGAGTGGATCCTCGACAAGGCGATCCAGGTGCACGGCGCCGGCGGCCTCTCGCAGGACTTCCCGCTGGCGGCCATGGCCGCGATGAACCGCACCCTCCGCTTCGCCGACGGCCCCGACGAGGTCCACAAGGACTCCCTCGCCAAGGCCGAACTCCGCCGCTGGGCCGACAGGTAGTCGTACTTCGGCAGGTGGCTTCGACACGGCCTCGGCTGGCGCCTCGCCCGGCTCAGCCGGCGGTCCTAGGCCGGCGGTTCCGTAA
>CAZEOP010000073.1:0-14556 GCA_964513715.1 uncultured Gordonia sp. | reverse complement strand
GCGCATGCGGGCACCGGAACAGTGGTGAAGTGGATGCATGAACCTCGATGAGTACATGTCCTACGACGCCACCGGGCTTGCGGCCCTCGTCGCCGGCGGCGAGGTGACGCCGGCCGAGCTGCTCGACCTGGCCCGCGCGCGGATGCGCGAGGTGAATCCGATCCTCAACGCCGTCGTCATCGAGACCGCCGGTGAGGCCTATGCGCAGGTGTCCGGCGAGCCGGCCGGGCCCTTCGCCGGAGTCCCCTTCCTCATCAAGGACCTGATGCAGGAGTACCGCGGGTACCCGACGACGAGCGGCTGCAAGGCGCTGCGCGACCACAAGGAGACCGAGAGCGCCCTGGTCACCGAACGCTTCCTGGAGGCCGGGCTGGTGATCTTCGGCAAGACCAACACCCCGGAGCTGGGTGCCAAGGGCATCACGGAGTCGGAGCTGTGGGGGCCGTGCCGGAATCCGTGGGATACCCGGCGCACGCCGGGCGGGTCGTCGGGCGGCAGCGCCGCGGCGGTGGCCGCGGGGGTGGTGCCGGCGGCCGGAGCGAACGACGGCGGCGGCTCCATCCGGATTCCGGCGGGCTGCACCGGCCTGGTCGGCCTCAAGCCCAGCCGCGGCCTGGCGCCGTACGGGCCGCACTCGGGCGAGCCGATGTTCGGCATGGCCGTGCAGGGCGTGGTGACTCGCACCGTGCGCGACAGTGCCGGGCTGCTGCAGGCGATCATCGGCGAGAATCCGCGGGCCGATTACCTGGCCGCACAGCCGGACCGGCCGTTCACCGAGCTGCTCGCGCGGCGCCCCGAGAAACTGAAGATCGCCTACTCGGCCCATTCGGCGATCTCGGGGGAGCCGACCGCGGAGGCGGCGCGGGCCATGGAGCGCGCCGCGGAGCTGCTCACCGAGCTCGGTCACGAGGTGACCGAGATCGAGCCGCCGTACGACGACAAGGCCCTGGCCCAGACCTTCCTGACCCTGTGGTTCGCCCAGCTGGTCGGGCAGGTTGCCGAGATCAAGGAGCGTACCGGCAAGAGTGACTTCGACTTCGAGTCCGACACGCTGGCCATGGTCGAGGTGGGCCGGGCGGGCGGTGTCGGCAAGATGATGCTGGCGCTCGGCGAGATCAACCAATACACGCGGGCGATGACCGATTTCTACCGCGACTACGACTACTTCATGACACCGACCATGGCGCAGGCACCGATCAAGGTGGGCTCGCTGGCCACCGCCGCGGCGCTGCAGGTGGGCTCGCGCATCGCGCACCGGCTGCACGGCGGACGGCTGCTGCTGGCGACCGGGATCATCGATCAGATGATCGAGGAGAATCTCGGCTGGGTGCCCTACACCCAGATGGCCAATCTGACCGGTCGCCCGGCGATCAGCGTGCCGATCCACTGGACCGACGACGGCCTGCCGCTCGGAGTGCAGTTCAACGGTCCGCTCGGCGCCGACGGCGCGCTGCTGCAGTTCGCCGCGCAGTTGGAGGAGGCCCGGCCGTGGATCGACCGTTTTCCGGCGCAGCCGGTGCGGCACTGAGCCGGGCGGGACGTGCCGCGGGGCGGGGCGGCCTCGCGCAGGCGCGTCAGCCCACGTCGATCGGGCCGGAGTTGCCGCTGATGGCGGTGAGCTTGCCGGAGGCCGACTTGGCGTCGCCGTAGTAGCGGATCCGGTAGCGGCCGGCGGCGCCCTGCGGGATACGCCAGGTGACGGTCACCTTCGAGGCCGAGCTGCTGCCGCCGGGGCGTTCCCACTTCATCTCGGTGCACTCGTTGTCGTCGTCGAAGGCCACCTGCCAACCGGCGCCGGTCTGCTGCTCCACGGCGTAGTAGCCCTGGGTGCCTTTGCCACGCCGGATCTTGTTGGTGGGATAGGCGCCGCAGAAGGAGACCGTCACCGTGCTGCCGGCGGCCGCCTTGCCGGGCACCTTCGAGACCACCTGGCCGAACTTCTTACCCGGCATCGGGGTGTCGGCGGGCTGGCTACCGAGCAGGTCGGGCTGCAGATCGGCCCGGTCACCCGGCCGGTGACCCAGCGGGCGACGGCTGCCGCGGGCCATCGCGCGGGCCATCTTGTCGAACTCCTGCATGTAGGCGCACAGCGTCCAGCGCCCGAACAGCGTCTCACCACCCTCGTACTGCTGGGCGACGTACTCCTCGGGGGTGGTCGTGTACTGGCTGTAGCCGTTCGCGTAGCCCTGGAGCAGCACATTCTCCAGCGGCACCTTGAGGGCGTCGGCCACGATGCGGCGGATGCGCAGGCCCGCGACGATGGTCGTCTCCGAGGGCATGGCGGCCAGCACCAGGTCGCCGATGCGGATCAGCTGAATGGGCAGGGTCTGCTCGATCCAGGGCCGTGGCGGCAGCAGACCGAGCGGGAAGAGCTCGGCCTTCGGGGCCTGCGAGTACACCATCCACGGCTCGGGCGTGGGGAGCACCGCCGCGCCGAGAGCCATGGTCAGCTCGTTGCGCATGCCCTCGTGCAGGATCGCGAGCTGACTGCGGGTGTTGTCCTCCATGCTGGTCGCGGCCGCGGCCATGCCCATCATGGCCGGGGAGGTGCGGGCGGCCTTGCCGTTGGGCGTGTAGTGGCCGTCGATGTGCATGTCGGCCAGGTTCAGATAGGTGGTGGCGGCGTCGATGCCGCCGCTCAGCGCCCGCGCCGCACCGAGCGCGGCCTGGCCCGCGGCATCCTGGCGCTGGCCGATCATGATCCGGTTGGTGCGGTTGTTCTCGGTGGGGCCGCCCGGATTCATCTTGCGCAGCCACAGATTCGGCGTCATGTCGCCGGCGTTGGTCTGGGCGTGCGCGGAGATCAGTCCCGGCTCGCGATGTTCGGCGAGGTACGAGGCGTAACCCTTGTTGTCGGGGCCGATCAGGAAATTGGCGTCGGTCAGCGAGGTGCCGTGGGTGGCGAACCAGACGATCTCACCGATGCTCGCGCCGCCACGCCGCAGCCGGATCGCGGTGACCTGCGGGTCGATTTGACCGGGGAAGTGGTTGCGGTCGTGCGCCGGGTTGAGCCGGAAGGCCGGCAGCGAACGGTTCGCGCTGGCGTTGTGCAGCTCGGAGAAGCCGAGTTCCACGGTTCCCGGTCCCAGGCTGCGGTGCGCCTCGTCCACCGCCTCGAGCAGGCCGGCGAGTTCGGCCTCGAAGGAATTGTGCCGATGGCCCATGGCGGCCAGGGTGTACGCGTAGTCCCAGGAGGTGCCGCCGCACGAGTTGTGGTTGTGCGTGGCGTTGAGGTTGACGTTGTGCTCGTTGTAGGTGTTGCCGTAGCGCTTGCGCAGCGCGGCGAGCAGCCGATTGTGGTGAGAGGTGAAGATGCACGCGATGTCGGCGGTGATGAACAGCACGCGACTGCCGGTGGCGGCGTCGGCGATGATGAACGCGCGCGCCCAGGTGCGCTGCAGCAGACCCTCGGCCACCTGCTCGGCGTCGGAGTAGCCCATCATGCCCTGACCGGCGATCGCGCCGGTCATATCGCCCTTGCCGGCACCGACGAGATAGCCGGCGGCGCCGGGATCGGCGGTCGCGCGGCCGGTGCCGCCGGTCCCGGTCACCGCCGCGGCGGTGGCGCCGGCCGCGGTGACGGCAGCGGCGGACAGCAGATGACGGCGCGTGATTTCAGCCACGAACGACTCCCGACTAGAACTTGTTCTATTTCAAACGGTCAGCGTAGCGCATCGGTGTCGCCAGCCTTGGCGACACCCGGCTCAACCGCCGCGATCGCGTCCTGCAGTTCCTGCGCGGACAGCCGGCGGCTGCGCAGCGGGTAGACGAACATCGCCAGGACCGCGCCGACGGCGGCGGCGACGGCGCCGATGATGAAGCACAACTGGTAGGCGCCGAGGGTCGGAATCTGCGCGCCTGCTGGGCCGAAGTCCATCGTCTTGCTGGTCAGGACCACGGCCATCACGGCGCCGGCCACCGTGGTGCCGACCGAGCGCATAAGACCGTTGAGGCCCACGCCCGCCCCCGCTTCGGCCGGGGCGACATTCTCCAGGATCAGGGTGGGCATGGCCGCGTAGCCGATCCCGACACCCGCCGAGCCGATGCACGAGGCGATCAGCAGCTGCCACGGAGCGCCGGTCAGGAAGACCGCGACCAGATAGCCGGCCGTCAGCACCAGCCCGGCGAGGGCCAGCGTGCGCCGGCCGCCGATGGTCGAGAGGAGCCGGCTCGACACCGGCGCGAAGAGCAGCATCATCAGGCCGCCGGGGGCCATCCACAGGCCGGCCGCCAGGATGGACTGGCCGAGGCCGTAGCCGGTGGCCTCGGGGGTCACCAGGAGCTGTGGGACCACGATGGCCTGCGCCATCATGCCGAAACCGATGAGCACGGCGGCCAGGTTGGTCATCAGGATGGGCCGACGGCTCATGGTGCGCAGATCGACCAGGGGATCGCTGTGCCGCAGCTCGAACACGCCCCACAGCACCAGGGCCGCGAGGCCGCCGAAGATCAGGCCGAGGGTGAGGCCGTCGCCCCAGCCCCAGTCGTTGCCCTTGGAGACGCCCACCAGGAAGGCCACCAGGCCGACTGCCAGGCCCAGGGCGCCGATCACGTCGAGCCGGGCTTCGTGCGCGTCGTGGACGTGCGGCAGGATCACGGCGGAGAGCACCAGCATCACCACGGCCAGGCCGAGGGAGACCCAGAAGAGGGCGTGCCAGTCGTGGCTCTGCGCGATCCAGGCGGCCAGCGGGAGACCGAGGGCGCCGCCGACGCCGAGCATGGCGCTGATCGAGGCGACCGCGGTGTTGACCATGGACAGCGGTGCTACCTCGCGGACGAAGCTGATGGCCACCGGGATGTAGCCCATGGCCAGGCCCTGCAGCAGTCGCCCGGCGAGCATCGGTGCCAGCGCATCGGAGAGGGCGCAGACCAGCGAGCCGACCAGCAGCAGCGCGGACGAGACCACCAGGGCCGGCTTTTTGCCGAAGATGTCAGCGAGCCGGCCGGTCACCGGCATGGCCACCGCGCCGCCCAGCAGGGTCGCGGTGACCACCCACGAGGCATTCGCCCGGGAGGTGTCCAGCAGCTCCGGCAGTTCCAGCTGGATCGGCAGCATCATCGTCTGCATCAGCGAGACGAACAGGCTGGACAGCCCGAGCGCCGCGACGACGAGCACCGGATTCGCGGAGGCCTGGGCGCGCAGGCGCGGGCCGGCGGGAGCATTCACGAGGCATGTCCTTTTCGAGAAGGTGTGCAAAATACACAGTTATGGGTGTGTAGATTACACAACATGAGCGGCGATGCGAGAACCCGGGAGGTGAGGGTGGGCGAGCGTACCGGCGGTGTCGATGCGAGTCGCTTCGCGAAGGCCCTGGCCCGGCTCGACGGCCTGCGCCGCCACGAGCGGCACGGCGAGGAACTCGGCGCGGCGGACATGCGGCTGCTGTGGCTGCTGCAGGAATCGGGGCCGCAGACACTCGGCCAGATCGGCGCCGCCCTCGGACTGGAACGTTCGACGGTCAACCGGCAGGTGAACGCGGCCGTCGACCAGGGCCTGCTGCTCAAGGAACGGGTGCCGGGGTCGAGCGCGTACCGCGTGCAGGTGGCGCCGGCGGGGAACGCCGCGTTCAACCGCGGTGCGCGCGCCGCGCTGGCGGCCATCGCCGAGGCCTTCGACGAGATGGGCCGCGAGGACGCGGACACCCTCATCGCCCTCACGGAGACCTTCGTCGATGCCTACGCGCGACGGGGCGGGCCCGACCCGCGAGCCTAGCGCCGCGACACTAGACTCGAACACCGACGGTCGCGGACGCGAGGAAGTGGGAGAACATGAGCGGTGAGCCGATCCGGGTGGGCGTACTCGGCAGCAGGGGCAAGGTCGGGCAGGCCATCGTCGAGGGGGTGCGGGTGGCTTCGGACCTCGAGTTCACCGTGGGGGTGGACCAGGGCGATTCGCTGAGCGACTTCGTCGACTCGCAGACCCGCGTCGTGGTCGACTTCACCCATCCCGATGTGGTGATGGACAACCTGAAGTTCTTGGTGGAGAACGGGATTCACGCCGTCGTCGGCACCACCGGCTTCACGCAGGAGCGCCTCGATCAGGTACGCGGCTGGCTGGCCGAGCACCCCGAATCCGCGGTGCTGATCGCCCCCAACTTCGCCATCGGCGCCATTCTCTCCATGCACTTCGCCCAGCAGGCCGCCCGCTTCTTCGATTCGGCCGAGGTGGTCGAGCTGCATCACCCGTACAAGGCCGATGCGCCCTCGGGCACCGCGGGCCGGACCGCGCAGCTGATCGCCGCCGCCCGCGCCGAGGCCGGCTGCGCGCCGATGCCCGACGCCACCTCGACCGGACTCGAGGGGGCCCGCGGTGCCGACGTCGACGGCGTCCGCGTGCACTCGGTGCGCCTCGCCGGACTCGTGGCCCACCAGGAGGTGCTGTTCGGCACCCAGGGCGAGACGCTCACCATCCGGCACGACTCCCTCGACCGCACCTCGTTCGTGCCCGGCGTCCTGCTGGGCATCCGCGAGATCGGTGCGCATCCCGGACTGACCGTGGGACTCGACGCCTTCATGGCGCTGTAGGCCCGACGATGGCTGTCAAGGAGAAGGACGCCCGGCCGATCGTGCTGATGGTCGGCTTCATGGTGGTCGCGATCGCCGTGTATCTGGGCCTGCTCAGCCGGTCGGCGATCCGGCTGATCCAATCCGGTGGCGCCGTCGGCATCGGACTGGGCGTCGGCGTGCTGATCCTGCCGATCATCGGCGTGTGGGTCACCGCGCAGACCCTGCGCGCGGGCATCGAGCATCAGCGAATGGCCGCGGCGGTGGCCGAAGCCGGGCGTGAACTGGACGTCTCCGGACTGGCGCGGCGCCCCTCCGGGCGCATCGAACGTGAGGCCGCCGAGGAGCTCTTTGCGCAGGTGAAGGTGGAGTGGGAGGCCGATCCCTCGGACTGGATGAGCAGCTACCGCATCGCCCGCGCCTACGACTACGCCGGCGATCGCAAGCGCGCGCGAGAGATGATGGGCCGCGCGGCCCGCGGCTTCCGCGAGGCGCGCGCCGCCTCGTGACGCCGCTGCGCCGGCCGCCGGCCATGCCGCACTTCACCTTCGGCGTGCTGATCGTCTTGTTCGTGGTGACCGTGCTGGGCGCCGTGCTGCTCGGCGCCGCCTCGCCGGTGCCGTCGGCCACCCTGCTGACCGCGGGCTGGGGGACCGCCGCGGTGCTGTGCGGCTTCCGGCCGCTGTGGGACGCCGACTACCGCGCCGAGGGCGGGCGCCTCGCGCACGTCGTCTGGTATTTCCGGCACACCCTCGGTGCGGCCGGTCTGGCGTTGCTGGTGCTGCCGACCGCGCTGCTCGGGCTGTATTTCGCGGCGGGGATCGCCGATCGGCCGCAGTACGGCTGGGCGACGGGCTTTCTGATCCTCGCCGCGGCCTGCGTCGCGGTCCTCATCGCGACGGAGGTGCGACGAGCGGACGTCGGCGCCGCGCTGCGCGGGCTGGTCGTCGCCGTCGTGCTGGCCGTGCTGCCGATCTTGGTCTGGGTCACCCTGTGGTACTTCGCGTATGCGGCCGGGCCGATCGTGGCGGTCTACCTGCTCGGCGTGGTCGTGTCCTGGGTCTGGTTGCGCGGACGCGCCGACGGGAGCGCGGGGGAGACGTCGTCGCCGGGTGCGATGCTGGAACCGAGCGAGGAGAGGCCATGACCGATCGACGACTGCTGATCGTGCACCACACGCCGTCGCCGCACTGCCAGGAGATGCTGGAAGCGGTGATCGCCGGCGCCACCGACCCGGAGATCGAGGGGGTGCAGGTGGTGCGGCGGGCCGCGCTCACCCTGTCGCCGGTCGACGTCCTGGAGGCCGACGGCTATCTCCTCGGTACGCCGGCGAACCTGGGCTACATGAGCGGCGCGCTGAAGCATGCCTTCGACGTCGTCTACTACCCGTGCCTGGATCAGACCGCGGGCCGGCCCTACGGCCTGTTCATGCACGGCAATCAGGGCACCGAGGGGGCGCAGCGCAGTGTGCACTCGATCGCCGGCGGCCTGGGCTGGGTCGCTGCGGCCCAGGACGTCGTCGTCTCTGCCAAACCGACCGCACCGGAACTGGAGGCCTGCTGGAATCTCGGCGCGACCGTCGCTGCGCAGCTGATGGGCGGCTGACGGCGCTCCCGGCGTTTCAGCGAAGGATCACGGCGTCACCGCCGCGTCCGCCCGCGTACGCGCCGCGATGATCTCGTCGATGTGCGCCGTGGCCCAGTTCTCGAGCGCGGTGAGCGGGGCGCGCAGCGAGTGCCCGAGCGGGGTGAGCCGGTATTCCACCCGCGGCGGGATCTCCAGGTACTGGGTGCGCAGCACCAGACCGTCGCGCTCCAGGGCGCGCAGGGTCTGGGTCAGCATCTTCTGCGAGATGCCGTCGATCTCGCGCGCGAGGTCGTTGAAGCGGCGC
Source organism: uncultured Gordonia sp. (assembly GCA_964513715.1). Classification (GTDB taxonomy): domain Bacteria; phylum Actinomycetota; class Actinomycetes; order Mycobacteriales; family Mycobacteriaceae; genus Gordonia. Next base: position 6,161 of record CAZEOP010000073.1, on the reverse strand, counting down.
GGACCCTCGCTCAGGGCGCCGATCACCAGCACGGTCCACTTGTCGCCGATCCGATCGAGGATCTGCCGCGACGGGCAGCCGCGCAGATACGGGTTCGGCGCGAGTCTCGTTTCTGCTGTCTCGTTCATCCTGACCTCCACGCTCTACTCCGGGTAGGTAGGTTACCAAAAAGTGCCTACTTACCAATAGTGAGTGACTCTCCTATGGTGAGGTGAGCGCCGAACAGCGGCGCCGAACTCGAGCGAGGAGACGACGACATCATGGCGACAGTGACGATTCTGGGCGGAACCGGCTACGCGGGCGGCCACCTCACGGAGGCGGCGGCCCGGCGCGGACACCGGGTGATCTCGTACAGCCGGCGAGCCCCGGAGGCGCCGGTCGACACCGTGGAATACCGGACGGGCGACCTGACCGACCCGGCGGTGCTGGCCGCGGCGCTGGAGGGCACGGACGTGATCGTGTCGGCGCTGTCGCCGCGCGGCGACCTGGTCGGGGCGGGCGTGCTGCGCGGCCTGGAGCGGACCCTGGCCGCGGCTGCGGCCCAGGCTGGCGTGCGGCTCGGGGTGGTCGGCGGCGCGGGTTCCCTGCAGGTGGCACCCGGTGGACCGCTGCTGGTCGACACCCCCGAATTCCCGGCCGAGATCCGGCCCGAGGCGCAGGAGATGAGCGGTGTGCTCGACGATCTGCGCGCCGCGCCCGCCGAACTCGACTGGTTCTACGTCAGCCCGGCCGGCGGCTTCGGCCCCTGGGCGGCCGGGGAACTCACCGGCGTCTACCGGATCGGCGGCGACGTGCTGCTCGTCGACGCGGCGGGCGATTCGGCCATTTCCGGCGCCGACTTCGCCGACGCGGTGGTCCGCGAGATCGAGGAGCCGGCACACCGTCGCACGCGATTCACCGTCGCCTACTGACACCGGCTCGCCGCGCGACCGGCTCCGGCGGGTCGGGCGCCCCTATATTCGAGGGATGACGAATCCCGGCGGCGGCATGGGTCGCGGCGGCGGCCTACGCGGCGTGGACGAGGACGCGCTGCGCAGGCAGAACGCGGAGGCACCGGAGATCCCGGACCTCTGGCGCCGGGCGAGCGCCCTGTTCGCGCCGTACCGCTGGCAGATCATCGTCACCTGCCTGACGGTGGTCGCCGCCGCCGCGATCGGGGTGCTGCCGCCGCTGCTCATCCAGCGGGTCTTCGACAAGGCGCTGTTCCCGCCCGACGGCCACCCGTCGATGTCGCTGCTCGGCTGGCTGGTGGCCGCGATGATCGGGCTGTACCTGCTCTCGGCCGTGCTCAACGTGATCCAGACCTGGCTCACCTCCACCGTCGGCAATGCGGTGACCGGCGACCTGCGGGTGCAGCTCTTCGAGCATCTGCAGTCGATGGAGCTCGGCTTCTTCACCCGCACCAAGACCGGCGTGATCCAGTCGCGGCTGCAGAACGACGTCGGGGGCGTGTCCGGCGTGCTCACCTCCACCCTCACCTCGATCCTCGGGAACACCGTCACGGTGATCGCCTCGCTGGTCGCGATGATCCTCATCGACTGGCGGCTGACCCTGGTGGCGGTGGTGCTGATGCCGCTGCTGGTGATGGTGCAGCGGCGGGTGGGCCGGGTGCGCGCGAAGATCGCCGCGCAGACCCAGGCCTCGCTGTCCGAGCTGACCTCGATCACCCAGGAGTCGCTGAGCATCTCGGGGATCCTGCTGGCCAAGTCGTTCAACCGGCAGCACTCCGAGTCGGCGCGCTACCGCGCGGAGAACACCAATCAGGTCGGCCTGCAGGTCAAGCGCGCGATGAGCGGTCAGGGCTTCTTCGCCGTCGTGCAGGTCTTGATGTCCTCGGTGCCGGCGGTGATCTATCTGATCGCCGGCTGGCTGATCACCGGCGACGCCGTCGACATCACGGCCGGCACCCTCGTCGCCTTCACCACCGTGCAGGCGCGGCTGCTCAATCCGCTGGTCTCCCTGATGAAGGTGGCCCTGGAGGTGCAGACCTCCAAGGCGATCTTCGCGCGCATCTTCGAATACCTCGACCTGGTACCGGCCATCGCCGACGCCCCCGACGCGATCACCGTCGAGGCGGCGCCCGGGCCGCGCGGGGCGATCGAGTTCGACGAGGTCACCTTCCGCTTCCCGGACGCCTCGCCGCAGTCGCGGCCCACGCTCGATCGGGTGAGCTTCGCGGTGGCGCCCGGCCGACATGTCGCACTGGTCGGTCCGTCCGGGTCGGGCAAGTCGACCATCCTGTACCTGGCGCCGCGGCTGTACGAGGCCACCGGCGGGACCGTCCGGTTCGCCGGTGCGGACGTCCGGCGGCTCACCGCGGCCTCGTTGATCGACAATGTCGGCATCGTCTCGCAGGAGACCTACCTGTTCCACGCGACCATCGCCGAGAACCTGCGCTACGCGAAGCCCGGTGCCAGCGATGCGGACCTGGTGTCGGCCTGCACCGCGGCCAACATTCACCACATCATCGACGGCTTCGAGGACGGCTACGAGACGATGGTGGGAGAGCGCGGCTACCGGCTGTCGGGCGGCGAGAAGCAGCGCATCGCGATCGCTCGCATCCTGCTGAAGGATCCGCCGGTGATGCTGCTCGACGAGGCCACCTCCGCGCTCGACACCGTCTCCGAGCGGCTCGTCCAGGAGGCCATCGACGAGGCGACGGCCGGGCGCACCACCATCACCGTCGCCCACCGGCTCTCGACCATCGTCGATGCCGACGAGATCCATGTGATCGACGCCGGGCGGATCGTGGAGAGCGGCACGCACGCCGAGTTGATGGCGGCCGACGGGCTGTACGCGGAACTCGCCGCCGAACAGCTCGCCGCAGCCCGGATCGAGGACACCGTGGCCCGCGAGCGGGCGCCGCTGCCCGAACGTCGCGCCGAGAAGTGCCCCGATCCGGCGCGGCTGCCCGAGGAGATCGTCGCGATCACCGCACCGGCCCGGGCGCCCGGGTACGCGCTCGTCACCCCGGCGGGTGCGGGCGTGGAATGGCCGCCTGTCGTGCAGTGAACGGTGGCGACCCGACCAGTAGACTCGCTGCTGTGAGCACGCCCATCCCCACGCCGTACGAGGACCTGCTGCGCCGCGTCATGGACACCGGGACGGCCAAGGCCGACCGGACCGGGACGGGGACGCGCAGCATCTTCGGCGCCCAGTTGCGCTACGACCTGTCCCAGGGCTTCCCGCTGATCACGACCAAGAAGGTGCACCTCAAGTCGATCGTCTTCGAGCTGCTGTGGTTCCTGCGCGGTGACTCCAATGTGCGCTGGCTGCAGGAGAACGGCGTCACCATCTGGGACGAATGGGCCGACGCCGACGGTGATCTGGGGCCGGTCTACGGCGTGCAGTGGCGCTCCTGGCCGACGCCCTCGGGCGAGCACGTCGACCAGATCCAGGCGTCCCTCGACCTGCTGAAGGCGGACCCGGACTCGCGCCGCAACATCGTCTCGGCGTGGAACGTGGGCGAGATACCGCAGATGGCGCTGCCGCCGTGCCACGCCTTCTTCCAGTTCTATGTGGCCGACGGCAGGCTCAGCTGCCAGCTGTATCAGCGCAGCGCGGACCTCTTCCTCGGGGTGCCGTTCAACATCGCCTCGTACGCGCTGCTGACGCACATGATGGCCCAGCAGGCCGGACTCGAGGTCGGCGACTTCGTCTGGACCGGCGGGGACTGTCACATCTACGACAACCATGTGGAGCAGGTGACCGAGCAACTCGCCCGCGCGCCGTACCCGTACCCGAGACTCGAACTGCGCCAGGCGGATTCGATCTTCGAGTACAGCTACGACGACGTGCAGGTGGTCGGCTACGAATCCCATCCGGCCATCAAAGCGCCGGTCGCGGTGTAGGAGGCAGACGCCCGAAGCTGGCGGCTATTCGGTGATCTTGCGCCCGCCGCGCACACCTCCATGCACCGCTCCGACGACACCGGGCACGGTACACAGAGCACCGTTCTTCGGGAAGAGGCGGTAGTTGATGGCACCGCCAGACGGTAAGTCGTCTGCCGGGTATTGCGCAGAGGGAGTGTTGGCGATCTCGTTGATCGTCAGGAATTCGCCCTCGGCCAAGTCGCGGAAGACGCTCTGGATGTGTGCGGCGATATCGCGTCTCGGCCCACTGTAGCGAGGGGTGCCGTCGTTCTTCGTGGTTGCCACGACTCTTCGTGGGCTCAACGGGAGGCTGGGGCCTTCTCGGTCCGGTGCCAAGACCAGATCGGCCGCTGCGATCTCGTAGGCGACCGCGTTTAACGGCCGCGGCCACAGTGCGAGTGCGGTGTCGGCGAGCCAACGTGCACGTTCGATAATGGCGGTGCAGTCCCATTCCAAGGGGAGACTGCGGTTGAGACTGAACGCCGAGTTCAGCAGGATGTCGTTGCGCTTCTCGTACCACGGGCGATTGGATAACGCAGAGTTCAGCTTTCCGGTCACCAGTGTGAGGTTCCCGATCGTGTGCATCAGCTCGTCGCGTCGCTGGGTTTCCTGATCCACATCAACCCCGTTGGGAATGGGCCACGCCGATTCCCATGCCTGGGGGAGCAGGTGTTCCACCGAGAGTTGCTTACTGTGCCGAATCGGTTCGGTCCGGTCGGTGGTCAGTGCACCTTCGAAGGCCAGAAGCAGCTGTTGCAGCCGATCACGTTTCAGCAGACGGTAGATGGGCAAGCTGACCATCGCATGCTGTACCTGCACATCGGTCGGCCAGAGCCCTGATTCCGAGGCTTGACCAGTGAGGAATGTGCTCACGATGTGGTCCACCGGGTCTGCGCCGGCGGACAACTGCTTGAGGAGTTCGAGAAACAGCCGGTTGTAGTTCTTCGGAGTGAGACGGCAGATCGTCCGGCGGACGAGGAAGGACTCGATCAGCGCGACGGCACGCTTGCGCGGCTCTCCATCAGCGTTCGCGAACAGCCAGAGCAGAACCGGGCGGACGGTGGTCGTGTCTGCGATATCCAGGTGGGTCAGCGATCTGTTCTCAACATCGTTGGGGAGTACGCCAGAGTCGAGTGACTCGAACACCTCGGCGTAGCGAGACAGCTCCTGGACGAATTCGAGAGCGCGATCGAAGTCGCCGGAGAAATATCCGCGCGCAACGGGGAACAACTGATGCGCCAAGACTTCACGTTGGAGGATGATGGTGAGGAAGTATCCGACGAAGACGTCGAGCCGTGGTCGATGGAGACGGCCGACCCGGATCTCCTGCTTCCAGTAGTCACTTTCGAGTGGCTCCCAATATCTGGTGTAGAGCCCCTCAAGGTCGGCGGTCCGTTTCGACTGGAGAGTTCGGAAGAGTGCGTTCTTGATGAGATCCGAGGCACGAAGCGGGGTGCCGCGCGCGTTAAGGCTTTCGAAGATCACTTGGGCGTTGTCGTCTTCGTCGAGACTGATAGCGACCAACTCCAGGTGATGGAGGATCACCTCGGTCAGGCCGTCGAGCATCGCCGCAGCCTCATCGTCACTGTCGGCCGGACTGATGAAGACGGTGATCTGATCTCGAAAGAACTTGTACGCTTCCACGATTCGCGGAGCCCGAGATGGCGGCTTGGTTGCCCGAAAGTCACCGTCGATCACGGATCGGAAGGCTGCCCGATCATGGTTCGTCGGCCATAGCTTGTAGCGCTCCTCTTCTGTGGTGGCGTAGTCGAGATCGTTCTCTAGCGACTTGGCCAGCTGCTTTCCGAGTCGTGTCTGAATGTGCCGTTCGAGGTACGAATCTCGGAGCGCGGCGATGAGTACTTGGAGAGTCGTCAGGCGCTGCTGACCGTCGATCACATCGCGCACTTCCAGCGTGCCGAGTTCGCCGCGGCGCTGTTCCAGCACGATTGCGCCGAGAAAATGTGGTGGCGTGTCCTCGCTCCGGCGGTCGAACGCATCGATGATGTCCTCCCACAGAGGTGCCCACTGGTCGTCCTCGTTCCACACATATGGACGCTGGAAGAGCGGAACGACAAGGCGGACGTCGCTGCGGAAGACTTTGTTCAGACGCAGGGGGCTTGCTTTCATGACAGTCTTCATACCCGATGTCCCCGACACGCTGACGAGCATGCGGGCTTGCGCATCTAGAATGTCGATGCGAAGGCACTCGATCGAAGTCCGGAGGACTGGCAATGAGCATCGCACTGGTCTGGGCCCAGGATCGCACCGGGGCCATCGGCCGCGGCG
>CAZEOP010000072.1:0-14571 GCA_964513715.1 uncultured Gordonia sp. | reverse complement strand
GCATGATCCAGGCCTACGCCTACACCGATGCGCGCGGCGTCTACGTCCCGGCGGACGAGGTGGAGCAGCGCGACGGCAAGTTCTTCCACGGCGACTCCGAGGTGACCCAGGAGTACGGGAAGATGGGCAAGTCGCTGAAGAACTCGGTGGCGCCCGACGACATCTGCCGCGACTACGGCGCCGACACGCTGCGCGTGTACGAGATGTCGATGGGTCCGCTGGATCAGTCGCGGCCGTGGGCGACGAAGGACGTCGTCGGCGCCCAGCGCTTCCTGCAGCGGGTGTGGCGTCTGGTGGTCGACGACGAGACCGGCGCGGTGCGGGTCGGCGACTCCCCCGCGTCCGACGAGACGCTCCGCGTGCTGCACCGGACCGTCGCCGGGGTGCGCGACGACTACGACGGCCTGCGGATGAACACCGCGGGCGCCAAGCTGATCGAGCTGACCAATCACCTCACCAAGACCTATCCCGACGGCGCCCCGCGCGCGGCGGTGGAGCCGCTGGTGCTGATGCTGGCGCCGCTGGCCCCCCATCTGGCCGAGGAACTGTGGAATCGGCTGGGACACCACACTTCCCTGGCCCACGGCCCCTTCCCGGAGGTGGACGAGAGCTACCTGGTGGACGACTCCGTGGAACTGCCGATCCAGGTCAAGGGCAAGGTGCGCAGCCGCATCACGGTGGCCGCCGATGCCGACGAGGCGACCGTGGTGGCCGCGGCCCTGGCCGACGAGAAGATCGCCGCCCTGCTCGACGGTGAGCCCCGCAAGGTGATCTACGTCCCCGGCAAGATGGTCAACGTCGTCCCGTAGCCGCCGGCCCAGGCAAAGTTGTGCAGGTGACCGGGGAACGAACCTCCCCATAATTAACTGGTTCAAATAACTATGGATCTGTGGCACAGTGTGGTCATGTCCATAACTTTCGGCGACGACCCCGTTCGGTCTGCTGTATCTGAACTGCTGAGACGACTGCACGCGGGCGAAATGGTCGATGGTCGTGTCGAGTCAAAGCAGGTCGATCTCAAGGAAGAAGCGGGCCGTCGCGGACCTTCGGGCGACGTGCTCTCCGGAACGCCGCAGAACGAGACCGCGGCACAACAGCTGGCGACAGAAGCAGCCTGCATGGCGAACACGCCCGGCGGTGGTGCGCTGATCGTCGGCGTCGCCGATGACGGCGAGATCATCGGCTCAGCGCTCGATCGAGAATGGCTGCGCCATCGGATATTCGAGATCAGCCAGCGCTTGTTGACCGTTGACGTCGCTGAAGCACAGGTACGAGGCCACCGCCTGATCGTCATCGTCGCGCCCGCCGCGGTGGAGCCGATCAGGATCAACGGCCGCATCACCTGGCGGGTGAATGACAATTGCGTTGAAGTCGACGCCGCAACGTGGCACGCGAAACGGATGCAGGTCCTGAGGTACGACTGGTCGGGCGCGTCGTCGGCTACACCGGCTTCGAGTGCTCGACCTCAGGCCCTTGCCGTCGCCCGGGATTTCCTCACGGCGAGCGGTGATCCCGCACACGAAGACCTGGTCACGAGCACCGATGCCCAGTTGTTGCGACGCCTGAACGTGGTCGACCACGACGGCATGCTCACCAATGCGGGTGTCCTTGCTTTCGTCGGCCGATCAGTACCGTGCCTCGATTACATTCATCGCGACTACACCGGCGCTGACAGTACAGCGCGGGTCAGGAGACCTGGACGGTCCCTCTTGGAGGAATTGGCCGAGGTCTTCTTGACCCTCGACACGAGAAATGCAACGCGGCACATCGAGGCCGGCCTCACGGTGCGGCAGGTCAGGGACATCCCCATGCTGGCGGCTCGCGAGGCGATTGTGAACGGCGTCGCTCATCGCGAGTGGGCCCTCGCCGATCCGACCGTGGTAGAGCACGTCGGACGGTCTCTTCGGGTCACGAGCCCGGGCGGGTTCTTCGGCGGGGTGAACGAATCCAACATCATCACGCATCCGTCACAGTCGCGGAATCCGGCATTGACCCAGCTCCTGGCTGATCTCAACGTGGCTGAGCGCGAGGGCATCGGCATCGACAGAATGGTCGGCGAGATGCTCCGTCTAGGTCATCAACCGCCCGTGATCCGGGAGATCAGCGGGCCGTACGTCAGGGCTTCGCTCGTCGGCGACGTACTGAACATTCCCTGGATGGTCTGGCTGGGACAGATCCAGCCCCCTGAGGAGGCAAGAGATGTCTCGTCCCTGCTTCTGCTGCACCATCTCGTGACCACGGGCTGGGTCGATGAGGAACGTGCGGTACCGCTCATTCAGCTCCCCGTCGATGAGGCGCGAGGCGCGATCCTCAAGCTTGCCGCGGCAAGAATCCACGGGAATCAACTTCTGACGACTGTCCGCGGTACACCCGAGGGAACTCCTCCGGCATGGCGTCTCACGCCGTCCGCGCACAGGGCTCTTCTCGACGGCGACAGGGAAGTGGGACGAGCGAGTAGTCAGCCCGGCAGGAAGGAGATCGCCCGCTCGTATGCTGAGGCACGAGGCAGGATCAGCAGCTCCGAACTCGGATCACTCGTGAATGCGAGTGCTACGAATGTCGGCTCGGTTCTCAAGGCGCTCGCCGCAGAAGGCCTGCTTGAGCCGTCGAACTCGACAGGTCGAGGGCGGGGTTTCTTCTACCGATGGATCGGAACCGCACCTGATCGGGTGTAGACCTTACAGGTGCGACGGTCAGAGCGTGATGCGCTTCTGCTCGCCGACGCCGAACATGCCGTCGACGCTCAGCGTGGCGCCGTCGGCGTGGATGGTGCCCTCGTACCAGCCGTACGGGGCGTAGTACTCGGCGAGCGACTTGCGCGGTCCGACGTGGAAGGTGGACCGCACCGTCGGGGTGAAGGTCACGTCGACGGCGCCGGCGGCATCGCGGATGAGCCACTTGCCCCACGGGCCGTCCGGGCGCGCCACGGTGACCGGTGGCAGCCGCCACAGCCGATTGCCGATCCAGACGGCGTTCTCGTTGTACTCCGCGGGATTGAGGATCTGGTTGTCGGTCAGATTGAAGCCCTCGACGACGCCGTCGGCCGAGCGCCGGATGCCGGTCACCCAGTCGTAGCGCATGGGACGCGGGTAGTCGCCGTGATGGTCGTCCAGGATCAGATAGCCGCGGTCGGGAGCGAAGCCCACCTGCTCGCCGCCGATCACCAGGCTGCCGGCCATCGGCATCATCGTCTTGTGCGAGTAGAGCGCGCGATCCTCGGCGAACGGATGCACCACCACCAGGTGGGCCGCGTCGTCGGGGCCGCACGATCCGGTGACGTGCAGTCCCATCGACGGCAGTTCGCGGGACCCGGGATGGTGGGCGTCGACCGCGATGCGGCCGCGCTCGAGGTGATTGCCGATCTCCACCCGGAAGTCGGCGACCCGCCCGCGCGAGAGGGTGCCCAGCAGGCCGCGCGCCACCACCAGGGTGACCGCCGGCATCTTGGTCTCCCAGCGGTGGATGGTGGCCTCGTGTTTGTTGACGGCCAGGACCTGGATCAGGCCGATCGACTTGGCGTTGTAGACCGCGCCGAGGACGAACCAGTCGTCGTCGCCCAGTTGGAAGGCCTCCCACTCCTTGAGCCGCAGGTTCCGGTTGGCCCGCCGCAGGGCGCCGAGGCGCTTGGGCGCGCCGGTGTCGCGGAGCGAGCCCGCCTCGAGCGGATTGATGACGGGGATGGGGCCGTCGTAGGTGCCGAAGCGGTAGCGGCCGTTCTCGACGAGGGCCGGGGGCGGTGCGGTGCGCGGGGGTGGAAAGGCAGGCGAGGTCATCACCTAGACGGTAGCGCGCGGCTCACTCGGCTGCCGCGCGCAGGGCGACGGCCCGATGCAGCGCCCAGTCGAGCCGCGTCAGGGCCGAGACGACGTCCTGCTGCGGGGACGGCGTCACCAGTGCCAGATCGCTGAAGTGCTCGGCGATCCCGGTCGCGTCGGCATCGACGACGACGTCGTGCCCGTCCACCAGGGCGGCGCGGGCGGTCTGCGAGGCGGCCAGCACCTGTGCGACGGCCGCGGCGTAGCGCGGACCGATGCCCGCGGGGGTCCGCCGGGCGTCGGCGTCGTCGAGCAGGCCGATCGTCGCCCTGCCCAATCCGGCCGCCATCCGGGTGGCGGTCGTCATCAGGTTCTCCAGGTCGCTGTTCAGCGAGCGCCGTCCGGTGAGCAGACTGATCGCCATCGCGTCGAGCTCTTTGGTGAGCGCGGCGGCGGCCGATTCGACTCCGGCGACCGCGTCGATCACCGGCTCGCCGCTGCCCGGTGTCGCGGCGGCCGGTCCCTCGCCGCTCGGCCCGGCATCGCCCGGGCTGGTCAGCGCGGTCCGCACGGCGCCGAGCAGCTGGTCGACGGCGTCGAAGTAGGCGCCGAGCCTGGCCAGCACGTTCGGTCGCGAGCTGGTGGAGAAGATCAGGTAGGCGCAGACCACGCCGACCGCCGCGCCGACGGCGGTCTCGGTGAGCCGCAGTTCCAGGATCTGCCGATTCAGCACCCCGAGCAGGCCGTACATCAGGCACAGGAAGACGGTGACGAAGAAGACCTGCACGGCGTACTGCAGGGGGCCGAAGTAGACCATGGCGAAGACGCCGAGCACCGAGGCGGCGATCAATACGGGTGCATTGCCGTCGATCAGCAGGGCCAGGCCGAAGCCGACGAGCACTCCGGCCAGCGTGCCCTCGAGGCGGCGCGAGGCACGGGTGAGCAGGGCGCCGCGACTGTTGGCGCCGGCGAAGACGATGAACGCGGTGAGCACCGCCCAGTACCAGCGGCTGGCCGAGATCGCCTCGCCGGCCACCGTCGCCAGCGTCGTCGCGGCCACCACCTGGATCGCCATCCGGGAGGTTAGCCGCCAGCGCGACCAGCCATGACCGTCCGAGGGCGCCGGCGCCGCGGGGGTCGGAGACGGCGTTGCTGAAGACGCGGGTGCTGAAGGCGCGGGTGCTGAAGACGGGGATGTCGCTGGCGCGGTTGCCGCGGTGGTGGAGGTCTGCTTGGCGGGGTGCCACGGTCTGCTCAGATCCACCCCGCGCAAGGCGGCGTGCGCGCTCGTCGCCCGATCGATCCCGACGGCGGCATCGGAGCGCACGGGTCCACCGGACAGTCGGCGCTCGGCCGCGGCGCCCGCGGCGGCCACCTGCGCCGCGGTGCTGTGCGGGTGCAGGACCGCGTTCAGATCGGTCAGTTCCGCCGCGGGATCGTCGCAGTCGGAATCGGCACAGTCGGAATCGGCACAGCCGGGATCGGCGCGGCGGGTGGCGGCCAGTGCCCGACACGCGTGCTCGGTGTCGATACGAGCCTCGAGCACCAGGGCGGCGAAGGCCGGCGCCGGGCACGCGATGATGTCGGGCGCATGGTGCTCGTGCTGCCAGTCGTTGAGCGCCCGGCCGACGTCGTCGGCGCGATCGAGGGCGGCGTGCAGGCGGGTGCGGTCGTCGCCGGGACCGACGGCCTCCGCCGTCTTTACCGCTGCGGCCGAGGTGGCGCGCAGATCGGCGCACAGGGTGACCAGCTGGCGGCGCGGCGGATCCGCGACGGCCACCACCGCGTGTGCGGCGGCGATCGAGGCGACCGCGCACCCGGCCACCAGGAAGAACCACGGCAGGTCGGGCCAGGTGGGCCGCAGGAACAGGGCGAAGAAGTAGGAGAAGAAGGTCACCGTGCCCATCGCCGAGATACGCGGCCCGTACCGGCGCAGCCACACCGCGGCGCCCGCGATGCCGATGAACGCGGCGATCTCGACGGGCCGCGAGCCCGACAGCGCGGTCGCGACGCTCAGCGCGGCGACGATCGGTGCGAACAGCAGCAGCGTGGTGATCAGACGGGCCCGGGCGGTGTCGCCCTTGACCAGGAAGCCCAGCTGCATCGCGAGAAAGGCGCCCATCGTCATCAGCGCGTGATCGGCGTGGGCGAAGTGCACCACCGACCACGCGGCGGCGGCGCTCACCGCGACCCCGGCGGCCACCGCGGTGGCGTTGATCAGGCGGGCGTGGCCGGGGTCGGTGGCCACCAGCCAGTGCGGCGGGGTGAGGCGGCGGTGAGGATGCACGGTGCTCAGTCTGGCCTAGCGAGCGGGACGGCGAAGGTCCGCGGCACGCAACAGTGCCCAGCCGACGCGGGACAGCATCGTCAGGGCGGCCACGGCGGCCGAGGTGACCGGCCGGTCGATCGCCGGGGCCGGGACGGGCGCCGGCGGTGGGCCCGAACGACCGGTGTGCGCGGACCGGGTCGTCAGTGCCGCGCGGGTCCACTCCAGGTCGTCGTGCACCCGGGACACCTCGCCGCAGAAGACGGCTGCGTCCGGTCCGCGCAGGGGTGCCTCCACCCGGCGGACCGTCACCGCGAGTGCGGCCTTGGCGGCCCGGTCCGCGGATCGGCCCGCGAGGGTCAGCAGGTGGCGCAGTTCGCCGGCGGGCGACCACGGGCCGGGCCCCGGGTTCGGGCTCATCGTGGTGGTGGCCGCGTGGAAGCGGCTCAGCGCCGCCCCGGTCGTGCGGGTGGCGGCAAGCAGTGACTGCGGGTCCGGGGGGTCCTCGGCTGGATCGGGGGCGAGGGCGGCGCCGATCTGCTCGAGTTGCACGGCCAGCGCGTCGAGGTAGTCGTGGATCGCCGCGGTGATCGTCGCCCGGGATCCGGTGGAGAACAGGAGATAGGCGCACAGGACGCCGACGATCGCGCCGGCCGCGGTCTCCGCGAGCCGGACCGCGAGCAGGTGCGAATCCAGGACGCCCAGCAGCCCGTACAGCGCCACCACCACGAGTGTGCTGAAGAACGCCGCCGCCGTCTGGCTCACCGCGCCCCAGTACAGGGCGCCGAACACCGCGATCACCGCGATCAGCACATGCCAGGGCGACGGCCCGTTGATCGCGGCTCCGATGCCGAGGCCGCCGAGGATGCCCAGCAGGGTGCCGAACACCCGGTACGAGGCCCGGCTCAGTACCGAGCCGCGGGTGCTGCTGCCGACGAAGACCAGGAACGCCGCCATCACCGCCCAGTACCAGCGTGAGGCATCGATCATCTCGCCGACGACGGCGGCCAGCGCGGCGGCGAGCATGGTCTGCAGCGCCTGGCGGTCGGTGGCCCGCAGCCGAGGATGCGGGCCGGTCGTCGGGGACGGCGGGGGAGCGGCCGGCTCGGGTGCCCGGGCGCGCACGGCCGCGGGGACGGGGTGGACGGTGACGGCGGCCAGCGCCTGCTGCGCCAGCACGGTGCGGGCGATGAGCACGCCGGCCAGGCCGGCCGGGTCGGGTCCGGGGTCGTCGTTCAGGATCCGGTGCGCATCGGCGGCCGCGGCGTCGCGTTCGGTCACCGTGGCGTGCCGGTCGAGCACGCGGCGCAGATCCGTGATCGGGCGGGCCAGCCGACTCCCGATGCCGGGGCCGTACCGGCGCTGCAGACCGGCGATCTCCAGGGCCGCGTGCTCGACGTCGATGCGGACATCCAGCACGCGTTCGGCCAGCTGCTCGACGGTCACATCGCAACACCGCTCGGTGGGGAACTCGGTCTGCCAGGCGGTCACCGCGCGGGCCACCTCGTCGACGCGGCGCAGTTGTGCCTCCAGGGCCGGGGCGGCGATGGCGTCGCGTCCCACGGCGAGGGCCGCAGTCAGGCTGGCCGCGGATTCGGCACGCAACTCCGAGAGCAGGACCTCGAGCTGGCGCGCCGGGTGCTCGCGCAGGAGGACCAGCCGCATCCCGACCCCGGAGACCCAGACGATGGCGAAGATCAGCAGGAAGACGGGCAGCTGTTCCAGCGGTGGCCGGACGAAGAGTCCGAAGAAGTAGGCGAGGAAGGCGATGGTGCCCAGCTGACCGGCCCGGTTCCCGAAGCGCCGGGCCCATGCGCCCAGGCCGGCCAGCACGATGAAGACGGCGATCTCTACGGGCCGCCAGCGGTCCAGCAGCACGGCGACGGCCGGGGCGGCCAGCAGTGGGATGCCCGCCAGCGCCGTGGTGATCAGCCGTCCGCGCGGCGTCGGATCCCTGATCGACGTGCTGACCTGGAGTGCGGCCAGAATCCCGACCACCAGGAAGCCCGGATCGGCCACGTCGTACCTGACGATCAGCCAGCAGGCCAGGGCCGTGACGGCCAGCGACGAGGTCACCGCGACGGCGTTGACCAGCCGGGCGCGGCCGGGATCGGAGAGCACCCACCGGCGGCGCGGAAGCGGGGCGAACGGCGGCACGAGCCCAGTCTGGCCGATCGGGCGGGTGGATAGACCTTGGCAACTATCTTACCGAGTAGTAAGGTAGCGGCCATGTCGATCAACCTGGAGCTCCCCGAGAAGCTGAACTCGACGGTGGAGCGGTCCCGCCTCGCGGCCGAACACATCTTCCGCCCGGTCAGCCGCAAGTACGACCTGGCCGAGCACGAGTACCCGGCCGAGCTCGACGAGCTGGGCAAACTGGCCAAGCAGGCGCGTTCGCAGGAGAAGTCCGCGGAGGGCGGCGCCAAGGACGCGGGGGAGGGCACCGTCAACGGCGCCAACCTGCGTTCGGTGCTCAACGCCCACGAGCTGAGCTGGGGCGACGTCGGCCTGATGCTGTCGATCCCGGGCCAGGGTCTGGGCAATGCGGCCATCGCCGCGGTCGCCAACCCCGAGCAGTTGGAGCGCTTCGCCGACGTCTGGGCGGCGATGGCCATCACCGAGCCGGGCTTCGGCAGCGACTCGGCCGCGGTCAGCACCACCGCGGTGGCCGACGGTGACGACTACGTCATCAACGGCGAGAAGATCTTCGTCACCGCCGGCTCGCGCGCCGATCATGTGGTCGTTTGGGCCACCCTCGACAAGGACAAGGGCCGCGCCGCCATCAAGAGCTTCGTGGTGCCGATGGACACCCCGGGCGTCACGGTGGAGCGTCTGGAGCACAAGCTGGGCATCAAGTCCTCGGACACCGCGGTGATTCGCTTCGCCGATGCGCGGGTGCCGGCCGGCAATCTGCTCGGCAGCCCGGAGATCAACGTCGAAAAGGGCTTCGGCGGCGTGATGCAGACCTTCGACAACACCCGCCCGGTGGTCGCCGCGATGGCGGTGGGTCTGGGCCGGGCCGCGCTGGAGGAACTGCGCCGGATGCTCGAGGAGGCCGGACATCCGGTGGACTACGACAAGCCGGCCGCCGTCCAGCACGCTGCGGTTGCCGAGTTCATCCGGCTGGAGTCGGATTGGGAGGCCTCCTGGCTGCTGACGCTGCGTGCGGCGTGGATGGCCGATAACAAGGAGCCGAATTCGCTCGAGGCCTCGATGAGCAAGGCCAAGGCCGGCCGCACCGTCACGGAGCTGACCAACAAGGCCGTCGAGATCGGTGCCACGGCCGCCTATGCGGAGACCGGACTGCTGGAGAAGTGGGCCCGCGACTCCAAGATTCTGGACATCTTCGAGGGCACCCAGCAGATCCAGCAGCTGATCATTGCCCGCCGGGTGCTCGGCAAGTCGAGCGCCGACCTCAAGTGACGCCCGACCCTGCGTGAAGACCGGATCCTGCGTGACACCCGGACGTGCCCCGGCCGTCGTCGCCCTCGCGACGGCGGCCGTCGCCGTGCTCGGCGCCTGCGGTTCGGGGAACGATGGACCGCAGCAGGCCCCGGTCTCCACACCGCCCACCTTCGGCGTGCTGCCGTGGGGCGCCGACCTGCACGGCTTCGGCGACCGCAAGGAGATCCGTTGCGACGGTGACGATCAGGCGGTCCGGATGGTCTGGAAGGGCGACGACCGATTCCTCATCTGCCGCCGGCCCGGCCCCGACGGAACGGGGGAGCGGTACCTGCGGGCCTGGACCATCGCCGGTCACGAGAAGGACGCGGAGAAGAAGTTCTATCAGGGCACCTTCTACACGCTCACCGACACCAGCCTGCAGTTCATGGCCGACGGCGCCAAGTTCGACATCGGCCAGGACACCGTGACGATCGAATGGCCGAAGCAGCCGGGCAGCACCACCAAGCGCTTCAGCTGGATTCGGACCGGTCCGGGCTGGAGCCGGATGGACTGAACCGCTCGGGTCGGGACAAGTGGTCCCGGCCCGGCGCGCCGGGTGTTGTCCGAGCTCGGTGATACCGTTTCCCTCGTTAGATGCAGAAACGGAAAGATGCAGGTAGTGAAGACATTCGGACTCCGCAACCGCCGCTATCTCGGGTCCAAGCGCGCGGTGCTGCCGGTGATCGGCGAGGTGGTGGCCGGTCTCGGTGAGCCGCCGGAGACCGCTGCCGACCTGTTCGCCGGTACCGGCGTGGTGGGGCAGTCGCTGGCCCGCGCGGGGCTGGCGGTCACCTTCAACGATCTGCTCTCGTCCAACACCACCGTCTATCGCGCGTTCTTCGGTGCCGCTCCGTTGCGCACCGATCTCCTCGCCGATCTGGTGGCCCGGATCAATGCGGCAGAGGTGACGGCCCTGGCGCCCAACTACTTCTCCGAGACCTTCGGCGGCACCTACTTCGACGAGCCGAACTCCCGGTTGATCGGGCACTATCGGGCGCAGGTCGCCCGATGGCACGCCGCCGGCGAGATCGCCGACCGCGAGCGGGACGTGCTCATCACCAGCCTGCTCTACGGCATGGACAAGGCGGCGGCCACGGTCGGGCACTACGACGCCTTCCGGGACGGTGCGGCCACCGGCAGCCGCCTGGTGTTCGGGCTGCCCGAGATCGAGGCCTTCGAGGCATCGCACAGCGTCACCCGTCAGGACGCGAATCAGCTTGTCCGGCAACAGCATTGGGACCTGGTCTACATCGATCCCCCGTACAACTCGCGGCAGTACGGCGACCTGTATCACGTCCTGGACAATGTGACCGACTGGCAGCAGGGCCCGGTGCGGTTCAAGGCGCGGAAGATGGATCGTCGGCATCTCAAGAGCGATTACTGCACCACGGCCGCGGTACCGGCGTTCAGCGATCTGATCGGTGCCCTGGACACTTCCACCGTCGTGATGAGCTACAACGACACCGGCGATCGCGGCAATGCACGGTCGGCGGCGCGGCTGTCCGACGACGACATCCTCGCCGTGCTGCGCGGACGGGGACGGGTCGAGGTGGTCGACGTCCCGCACCGTGAGTTCACCACCGGCAAGTCGGCGATCGGACGGATCGTCGAGCGGCTGTTCGTGTGCCACTTCGACGAGAGTGCCGCGGTGACTCCGCCTGCGGCGCAACGGGGCTCGTCGGCGAGCGCGGCCCGGGAGACGGCCGAAGCGGATTCGGCGGCCGCCCTCGTGCGCAGCCCGCTGAACTACACGGGCAACAAGAAGCGGCTCGTCGGCGAGATCATCCCGCTGCTGCCGCCACCGGACGGCGAGCACCGGCGCTTCGTCGACGTCTTCAGCGGCTCGATGACCGTCGGGATGAACTCCGGGTACGGCGACGTCGTGTTCAACGACGTGCAGACCGACGTGATGGGTCTCGGGACCCTGTTCGCCGAGACTCCGTACCCCGAGATCGTTGCCGCAGTGGAACAACTAGTGGCCGACTACGGGCTCTCGGACAGTCAGCGACACGGATACGCCGCGTACGGCGCCAACTCGTCCAACGGTTTAGGGCAGGTGAACAAGCCGGCCTATCTGCGGTTGCGCGACGACTTCAATGCGATGGATGCGGCCGATCGACGCCGGCCGTACGCTTTCTTCACCCTCGTCGTCTTCGGCTTCAACAACCAGATCCGATACAACCGCGGCGGCGAGTTCAACATGCCGGTGGGCAAGCGCGACTTCAACGGCCGGGTGCGCAAGAACCTCTTCGACACGGTGACCCGGATGCAGGCCCTGGATCCGGAGCTGTGGAATCTGGACTTCCGCGACGTCTTCGGGAAGCTGGCCACCACCGACCTGGTCTACTGCGATCCGCCGTATCTGCTGGGCACCGCGCCGTACAACGAGCAGAACGCCTGGACGGTCGACGACGAGACGGCGCTGTTGGACGAGCTGGCCCGGTTCGCGGCGCGCGGCGGCACCTTCGGCCTGTCGAATGTGCTGTCGCACAAGGGATCCGAGCACAACCAGCTTGCCGACTGGGCCGAGAAGCACGGCTTCGTGGTGCACACCCTCGACTACAGCTATGCCAACTCCTCGTACCAGCGCAAAGATCGCAACGCCTCCCGCGAGGTCCTGATCACCAACTGGCGCGGGTGAGGCGTGGCGCGGTGCGCATCCGCTCGACCAGCGCCGAGTTCCAGTCCGAGTTCAGATGGTCGACGTCGCGCCGATCAGCTTCCGCAGATGCCAGCTCGAGGATCTGCGACAGGGGAGCGTCGGCGACGTCGAGCCAGTCGCGCGTGGTGAGCGAGACGATCAGCGGGCTGGCCGTGGGGACGGCCGGGCCCGGCCGCGACGCGGTATCGGTCGGGGCCATCGCCATGACGCGCGCGAAACCGAAGATCCGGGCGACGTTGGGATCCACCTCGTTGGCGATGAACAGGGTCAGGGCCGGGGTGGCCGGGTCGTCGCAGGCGAAGTTGGTGGCGTGCCGGAGTACCGGTTCCAGTTCTCCGCGGCGCTGCGTGGCCGGGTCCATCAGGGTCACCTCCACCAGGATCCGGCGGCCGTCGAGCTCGAACTCGATGTCCCCGCGCAGCCCGGGGGCGTGGCTGATCGGCAGGAAGTCACCGTCGAGGGAGAGGCCGAAGGCGCGCCGCAGGTCGAAAGTCCGGCCGGCGGCGTAGTAGAGCGACAGGCCGATCAGGTACTCGTACAGACACGGGATGGTCGGCTTTCCACCGAACGCCCGGTCGCGTACGGCGTTCACCGCCGCAGAGCGGTGATCGGTCGCGATCAGACCCAGGTACTCGTGCACCCGGGACGGCGGGAAGGCGGCGGAGACCGTCGCGTCGAAGCGCTCGCGGTCCCGCTCGGCGATGAAGGCCTCGATCTCGGCCGGTGGCACGCCGTGTTCGGCGGTGATCCGGGCGTCGGTGCGCGCCAGGGCATCCGGACCGAAGGTGACGGTCACCGGCGCCGCCCGTCGAGCGTCCGGGAGTACGGGTGGGGCGATCACCTCCAGCCGGTCGTCGTTCGCCGAGAAGAAGAAACGCGCATACGGCGAGCCGATCCGCACCCGATCGCCGGCCACCGAGATCACCCCGGTCGCGGTGAGGATCCGCAGATTGTTGTCCAGGTACTCGTCGATGAGCGACGTCGTCCGGTTGCCGTTGAACAGGTCCACCAGGGCCCGCCGGAAGTCCGCTGCGCCGCCGGCCCAGGCCGGGTAGCGCGCCCCGGCGTGCACCGTCAGCGGCCCGTCGCCGTGCTTGGCCAGGCCGGGCAGTGCGCGGGCCGGTCCGAAGCGCTTCGCGACGCTGGTGCCGCCGTCGTCGACGGCGCGCCGCAGCCGGGCGAGGTTCGCCATACTCGGGTGGGCGCGAAAGTCGGTGACGGCCGCGAGGAACTCCCGGTAGCGCGCCACATAGGTGGCGCCCTTGCGGTTCGGGAAAGCCTCCGCGGTGAAGATGCCCGAGGCGATGTACTGTTCCTGCGGCCGGGACCGCCCGGCCGCCAGCAGGAGGTTCTCCAGGGTCGCGCCGTCGGTCCGCATGGCGTGCACCGCGTCGATGAGCGGCTCGGGGTCGATGCCGAAGTAGCGGGGTCCGGCGATGAAGACGAGCGCGAACTCGTCGGTACGCAGGTCGCCGACGGCGTTGAGGACGCGCAGCAGCAGCCGGACGGGGAAGTAGCGGCCGCCGTCGCCGGTGGACTCGGTGTAACTCAGGGCGCCGCGCAGGATCGCGGAGTTCTCCGGTGTCAGCGCGCAGAGCCGGTCGAAGTCGTCGAGCAGGCGTGCGTCGCCGTCGTCGAAGACGGCGCCGAGCGCGGTCAGCCGCCGCTGGTGTTCGTCGACGAAACCGAGTTTGACCAGCGCGCTGGTATAGGTGCGGGCGCGCCTGGCGGCGGCTACCGGCCCGACCGGCCCACCCCCGCCGAAGATCTCGGGCGCGGTGGTGCGCAGCAGGCCGTAGAACTGCGCCTGAGCGGCGGCGTCCCAGGGTTGATCGTCGACGCGGAATCCGGACAGTGCCGCGAGCATGTCGCGGTAGCCGGCGATCACGTCCCGGCGACGGAACGAGGTGTCGCCGAGATGCACGAGGGCACTCGCGCGGGGCGGACTCATGGGCCCATCGTGACACAGCGCGCGGACCGCTCCGGGCTGCTATCGTGCCGAGGAATAGAACACGTTCTACTTTCAAGGAGCATCCATGAGCGCGGAGAAGATCGCGGCCACCGTCAACGCCTACGTCGAGCTGCTGAACAACGGCACCGCCGTACAGATCGCCGACCTGTACGCCCCCGGCGCGACGGTGGAGGACCCGATCGGTGCCCCGATCCGCAGCAGCCGCGAGGAACTGGTCGAGTTCTACTCGATCATCACCAACCTGGATTCGCGCGAGGCCTCGCTGAAGTGGACCAAGATCGCCGGCGACACCGCGGTCTTCGAGTTCACCCTGGTGACCGGTACGGCCGGAATGTCCTTCGAGATCACCCCCGTCGACATCATGGTCTTCGACGAGGACGGCAAGATCGTCTCGATGCGCGCGGTCTGGGAGCAGTCGGACCTCAAGCAGCTCTGAGCGACGAGCTCTCCTCGAACACTGGACGCGCGCGCC
>CAZEOP010000071.1:0-14614 GCA_964513715.1 uncultured Gordonia sp. | reverse complement strand
CTCGCGCAGCAGGGCCGCGAACTCGCGGGCCTCGGCCACGGTGGCGATCATCGGAGCCATCACCCAGGGCACCGCGGTAGTGTCGGCTGCGGCCGCGGCCAACGCATCGAGTTGATGCTCGCGGATCTCCGGATTCGTCATGACGATGCGGTTGCCGCGCACACCCATCGCCGGATTCGGCTCATCGGGGTGGGTGACAAACTTCAGCGGCTTGTCCGAGCCCGCATCGAGGGTCCGGATCACCACCTTCTGGCCGTCGAAGGCGTCGATCACCTCGCGATAGAGGGAGGTCTGCTCCGCCACCGGCGGCTCATCGGGCCGGTCGAGGAAGGCCAGCTCGGTGCGGAAGAGGCCGACGCCCTCGAGGATCCCCGGCTCGGCGGCGGTGCGCGCCGATGCGCCGTCGGCGACGTTCGCCAGGATCAAGACGCGATGGCCGTCGGCGGTCTGTCCGGGGCCACGCCAGGCCGCGGCCGCCGCGGCGGCTTCACCCGCGGCCGCCACCGCCGCCTCGATCTGCGCGAGATCGGGGTCCACGCCGATGACACCGAGTGCGCCGTCGACGAATGCCGTTGCCCCGGTGGGGATCTCATCGAGATCGGCCACCGCGACGATGCACGGGATGCCAAGCTGCCGGGCGATGATCGCGGTGTGGCTCGACGGCCCGCCGAGCCGGGTGGCCAGCGCGATCACCCGCGCGGGATCCAGCCCCGCCGTATCGGCCGGCGCCAGGTCGTCGGCGCACAGGATGGACGGTGCGTCCGGATTGGGGATGCCCGGTTCGGGTAGCCCGAGCAGTTCGGCGACCACCCGATCCCGGATGTCGCGCAGGTCGGTGACGCGCTCGGCCATCAGTCCACCCAGCTTGGTGAACATCTCCCCGATCTGCTCTATCGCCGCGACCGTCGCCGCGGTGGCCGGCGTGCCCGCGGCGATCAACTTGCTCGCGGCGCCCAGCCAGGCCCGATCCTTGGCCAGGGACGAGGTGGCCGCCAGCACCTCGGCCGCGGAGCCGGTGCTGGCCGAGGCGCGCGCGGACAAGCGGCCCGCGACCGTCGCCGCCGCCGCATCGAACCTCTGCTGCTCGGCCGCGCGTTGATCCTCGGGCACCGTCGCGTCCGGATCGATCCGGAACTCAGGCAGCGCAGCCGGCCGGATCACCGGTCCGTACGCCAGCCCGTGCACCACCGGTGTACCGCGCACCACCGTGCTCGCTCCGTAGTTCTCCGCCGCGGTCATCGTGCCCACCTCGTTCATGTGATTGAAATTACAGAAAACGGTTGCAAATCAACAGAGTCACAGGTAAACACAGAGATAACAACATCTCGTGTGCGGCCTCCGTCGACGTAACCGGGACTCTACTTTGGGCGGTGACATGTACGCGGAAGAACGCCAACAGGCCATCGCGACCGAGGTCCGCGCCCGCGGCCGAGTCTCCGTCGCCGACCTCGCGGTCCGCTTCGACGTGACCGGTGAGACCGTTCGGCGCGACCTCGGAGCCCTCGCCCGGCAGGGTCTGATCCTGCGGGTACACGGCGGCGCGGTACGCCCCGACGTCGCCGCGGTGGTCGACGAACCCGACCTGGCGCAGCGCGAACAGGACCGGCTCGCAGCCAAGACCGCCATCGGTGCCGCCGCCCAGAGCCTGCTGCCGCCGAGCGGCGGATCGGTGCTCTTCGACGCCGGCACCACGACGCTGCGCGTCGCGCAGGCCCTCACCGGTGATCGGACGCTCACCGCCGTCACCAATGCGCTGCCGCTTGCGGCGCACCTGTCCGGCGTGCCGCGTTGCGAGACGACACTGCTGGGCGGGCGGGTACGCCGCAAGACACAGGCCGCGGTCGGCGCCGACACGGTCGCCGCTCTGGGCCGGCTGCGCGTCTCGGTCGCCTTCCTCGGTACCAACGGTCTGAGCCTGCGGCACGGACTGTCGACGCCCGATCCCGACGAGGCGGCGGCCAAGCGCGCCATGATCGCCGCCGCCGAGCGGGTGGTGGTGCTGGCCGATTCCAGCAAGTTCAACCGGGAGGACCTGGTCAGTTTCGGCGCTCTCGCCGAGGTCGACGCGATCGTCACCGACGACGGCATCGACTCGGCGTTCCGCGACGACCTCGCCGCCCTCGACATCGAAGTGGTGATCGCATGATCCTGACCGTGACGGCCAATCCGAGTGTGGACCGGACCATCGAGTTGACCGGCCCACTCGAGCGCGGCGAGGTCCAGCGCGTCCAGGTGGTGCGCGACCAGCCGGGAGGCAAGGGCATCAACGTCTCCCGGGTGATCGCCGGTGCCGGCCTCGAGACGCTGGCCGTACTGCCCGCCCGCCCCGGCGATCCGCTGCTCGCCCAGCTCGACACGGCCGCACTGCCCTACCGCGCGGTGGCCGTCGACGGCCCGGTGCGCACCAATCTGACCCTCGCCGAACCCGACGGCACCACCACCAAGATCAACGAGGCCGGTACCGCACTGTCCGGCGCGCAGCTCACCGACCTGACCGCGCTGATCACCGCGGCCGCCGACGGTGCGGACTGGGTGGCCCTGTGCGGCTCGCTGCCGCCGGGGGTGGCGCCCGAGTGGTACGCCGAATTGACGACGCGGCTGCACCGGCTCGGCGTTCGCGTGGCGGTGGACACCTCGGGCGCGCCGCTGGCCGCCCTCGGCGGGTCGCAGCCGGATCTGCTGAAGCCGAACGCCTTCGAACTCGCCGAGCTGGTGGGCGGCGACGGCGCCGCCATGGAGAGCGCCGCGCAGGGCGGCGACCCCGGACCGGCTGCCGCCGGTGCCCGGAGCCTCGTCGAACGTACCGGCGGCGCGGTGCTGACCACCCTCGGCGGCGCCGGCGCCCTGCTGACCACGCCGGCCGGCACCTGGGTCGCCACCGCGCCACGCGTCCAGGTGCGCAGCACGGTGGGGGCCGGCGACTCCTCACTGGCCGGATACCTCATCGCCGAGCAGCGCGGCGCCGATGAGGCCGAGCGGCTGCGCACCGCCGTCGCCTACGGCTCGGCCGCCGCCGGCCTGCCCGGCACCACCCCGCCGTCCCCCGCCCACCTCGACCTCGCCGGCGTCGGAGTCCGGCGGCTGTCCTGACCGGAACCCCAAGCGAAGGAAAGACCATGTCCGAACCGATCATCACGCCCGAGCTGGTCCTGCTCGACGTCGACGCGGGCGACGACGCCGAGGCGGTGATCCGGCGACTGGCGCAGACCCTGGCCGAGACCGACCGCTGCAGCGACGCCGACGAGCTGGCCGAGGCCGCCCTGGCGCGCGAGGCGAAGTCCCCCACCGGCTTGCCCGGTGGCATCGCCATCCCGCACGCCCGCGTCGACGGCGTGCACACCGCTTCCCTGGGCATGGCGCGGCTGACGAACAAGGCCGACTTCGGCGGCCCCGACGGGCCGGCCGACATCGTCTTCCTGATCGCCGCGCCCGGCGGGGCCGGCAGCGAACACATGAAGCTGCTCAGTGCCCTGGCCCGCGCCCTGGTGCGCCCGGACTTCGTCGCGGCCCTGCGGGACGCCCCGGACGAGGCCGCGATCGTCGCCCTGGTCGACGAGGCCGTCTCCCCGAAAGCAGCGGCCCCGAAGCCTGTGGCCCCGAAACCCGTGGCCCCGAGTGCGGCGGCTCCCGCCGCGGCGGCAGCGGCCCCGGCCGAGAGCACCGGTCCGCGCAGCGTCCTGGCCATCACCGCCTGCCCCACCGGCATCGCGCACACCTACATGGCCGCCGACGCCCTGAAGCTCGCCGCCGAGCGGGCCGGGGTGGAGTACGCGGTGGAAACCCAGGGTTCGTCGGGCACCACCCCGTTCACCGCCGAGCAGATCCGGCAGGCCGATGCGGTCATCTTCGCCACCGACGTGGGGGTCAAGGGCCGCGAGCGCTTCGCGGGTCTGCCGGTGATCGAATCGGGCGTCAAACGCGCCATCAACGAGCCGGACGCGATGATCGGCGAGGCCGTCGCCGCCGCGGCCAATCCGCACGCGCGCCGCGTCGCCGCCGGCGATGCCGGGAACTCACCGGAGGCAGAGGGTGCCGCGATCGGCCTTGGCGGCCGGTTGAAGCAGGCACTGCTGACCGGTGTCAGCTACATGATCCCGTTCGTCGCCGCGGGCGGTCTGCTGATGGCCCTGGGTTTCCTGTTCGGCGGCTACGAGATCGCCAATGCGAAGGTCTGCGTCCCGCAGAACCTGGTCGACGGGAATGTCACCTATCCGGGCGGCTGTGTCGGCGGCATGAACGACGCCGCCTTCTACGCGCTTAACAACAGCCTCTGGGACCTTCCGCCCGGCGGCCTCCTGCAGTATCTGGGCGCGGTCTTCTTCGCCCTGGGCAGCCTGGCGATGGCCTTCATGGTGCCGGTGCTGGCCGGGTACATCGCCTTCGCGATCGCCGACCGGCCGGGCATCGCACCCGGCTTCGTCGCCGGCGCGGTCTCGCTCGCGGTCGGCGCCGGCTTCATCGGCGGCCTGATCGGCGGCCTGTTCGCCGGTGTCGTCGCCCTCTGGTTCACCCGATTGAAGCTGCCCCGCTGGGCGGCCGGCCTGATGCCGGTGGTCATCATCCCGCTGTTCGCCTCGCTGATCGTCGGCGGCGTCATGTACCTCTTCCTCGGCCGCCCGCTCAGCTGGCTCAACGAGGCGATGGTCGACGGCCTGAACTCGATGTCCGGCAGCTCCAAGATCATTCTCGGCGCCGTGCTCGGCCTGATGATGTGCTTCGACCTGGGCGGCCCGGTCAACAAGGCGGCCTACGCCTTCGCCGTCGCGGGTCTGGGCCTGGCGACCGCCGGGCTGGCGCAGTGGCAGATCATGGCCGCGGTGATGGCGGCGGGCATGGTCCCGCCGCTGGCCCTGGCTCTCGCCTCCACGGTGCTGCGCGGCGGTGTCTTCACCGAACCTGAGCGGGAGAACGGCAAGGCGGCCTGGCTGCTCGGTGCGGCCTTCATCTCCGAGGGCGCCATTCCGTTCGCCGCCGCCGACCCGTTCCGGGTGATCCCGGCGATGATGCTCGGCGGCGCGGTGACCGGCGGTCTGGTGATGGCGATGAACGTGCAGCTGCGCGCCCCGCACGGCGGCGTCTTCGTGATGTTCGCCATGAACGGCACCTGGTGGAAGTTCCTCATCGCCCTCGCCGTCGGCGTCGTGGTCTCCGCGGTCACCGTGATCGCCGCCAAGTCGATGGGCCGCACCGCGCCCGAGGCCGACGAAGCCGCCCTCGAAGCGGCCGCCGCGTAATAGATTCGTAGCAAGCACCCGATCCGGGGCACCCGCTCCGGATTTCCCTGGAGAACGACCATTCTCCGAAGAACAGAAAGGCATCCCATGCCCAGCAGCACCGTGACCGTCGGCTCGTCCGTCGGCCTGCACGCCCGCCCGGCCACCGTCATCGCCGAGGCCGCCGGCGCCCTCGGCTCGGCGGTGACCCTGGCCGTCGAGGGCGGCGAGCCGGTGGACGCCGGCAGCGCCCTGATGATCATGACCCTGGGCGCCGAGTGCGGCACCACCGTGATCGTCGAGGGCGACGATCAGGCCGCCGTAGACCAGATCGCGGCCCTGGTGGCCCAGGATCTGGACGCCGAGTAGGCCCGCCTCTTCCACGGCCGACGACAGGGGCCGGGCACTCTCCTCGAGTACCCAGCCCTAATCGTCGAGTCAGGATCCGCCCCGCTAGACGTCGACGACGAAGCCGAGGTCGACGTCGCACGCCGCCTGTCCGCCGCGGATGCCCCAGTTCTCCGCCGGAATGTCGCGCACGGTGATCGAGACGTGGTCGGCGGGGATGCCGAAGGCGCCGAGCCGGTCGACGATCTCCCGGTACAATCGCCGCTTCGCATCGAGCGACCGGCCCGCGAAACAGTCGATGTGGACCAGTGTCAGATACTCCGGCTGCGCCAGGTCCGGCGGTGTGGCACACCGATGCGGCTCGTGCACGATGAGCCGGATGTGCTTGTCCTTCACCGGAATCGCGAACGCCACGACCAGTGCCTCGTGCACCGCGTCGATCAATCCCACCTCCTCGGCGGGCGACCAGACTCGGCGGACTTCGATCTGTGCGTGCGGCATTCCGGAATCCTAGACCGGTCGTCCGCCGGCGAGGCTAGCCGGCGACGACGAGGTCGGCGTATTCGGCGGCCAGCGCCTTGGGCAGGCGCACCCGAACACGCGTGCCGTCGGCGGTGTGCTCGGTGTGCAGGACGTGCGCGTGCTGGTGCAGCCGGGAGATCACCTCGCCGCGCGCGAACGGGACCGCCAGGGTCACCTCCACGTCGCCGCGTTCGACGAACTCGATGATGCGCGCGAAGAGCTCGTCGAGCCCCTCACCCGAGTGCGCCGAGACGAAGACCGCGTCGCGGTATTCACCGCGCAGCGCCGTCATCCGCGTGGCATCCACGGCGTCGATCTTGTTGATCACCAACAGCTCCGGCGGCGGCGACACCCCCTCGTCGGCGAAGACCTCGTGCAGCACACCGCGGACCGCCGAAATCTGCTTGCCCGGGAAGGCATCGGCCCCGTCGACGACGTGGATCAGCAGATCGGCGTCGACGGCCTCCTCCAACGTCGAACGGAAGGCCTCCACCAGCTGGGTGGGCAGGTGCCGGACGAAGCCGACGGTGGCGGTGAAGACCACCTCGTGGCCGTCGGCCAGCTTGGCCCGGCGGGTAGTGGGGTCCAGGGTCGCGAACAGCGCATCCTGCACCAGCACCCCCGAACCGGTCATCGCATTGACCAGGCTGGACTTGCCGGAGTTGGTGTAGCCCACCACCGTCAGCGCCGGGATCTGCCCGCGACTGCGCTGCGCCCGCTTGACGGTGCGCGCGGTCTTCATGCCGCGGATCTCCTTGCGCAGCTTGGCCATTCGTTCGCGGATCCGGCGCCGATCGGTCTCGATCTTGGTCTCGCCGGGACCGCGCAGGCCCACACCGCCGTTGCTGCCGGCACGCCCGCCCGCCTGCCGCGACATCGACTCGCCCCAGCCGCGCAGCCGCGGAAGCATGTACTCCATCTGGGCCAGCGAGACCTGGGCCTTGCCCTCGCGGGACGTGGCGTGCTGAGCGAAGATGTCCAGGATCAGCGCCGTCCGGTCGATCACCTTGACCTTGACGACCTTCTCCAGCGCCGTCAGCTGCGCCGGGGTGAGCTCGCCGTCGCAGACGACGGTGTCCGCACCGGTCGCCAGGACGATCTCGCGCAGTTCTTCGGCCTTGCCCGAACCGAGATAGGTGGCCGGGTCGGGCTTGCTCCGGCGCTGGATCACCGCGTCGAGGACCTGCGAGCCCGCCGTCTCGGCGAGCGCGGCCAGCTCGGCCATGCTGGCCTGCGCCTCCGCCGCGGTACCCGAGGTCCAGACACCGACCAGGACCACCCGCTCCAGCCGCAGCTGGCGGTACTCCACCTCGGTGACGTCGGTGAGCTCGGTCGACAGCCCGGCCACGCGCTGCAGCGAGGCCCGCTCGTCGAGCTGGAGCTCGCCGGTGGTGGGCGCATCGCCCGTGCGGCCCGCGGCGGGGATCGCCGGCTCGGGAATCTCGGGCTCGGGAATCTCGGGCTCGGGGAATTCGGGGTTCGAGAATTCAGGGTTCGAGAATTCGTGCAGTTCAGTCATATGGCGTCCATGGTGCCCGATGCCGACCATTGCGCGCATCCGGTTATCCGGTCGGCCACTCGCAGACATCCCGGCACACCGCCCGGCTCAGCCGCCCAGGAAGCCGTCGATCAGCTCACCGCGGGCCACCAGGCGCGACGGTCCACGCAGCAGCGCCCCGTCGGGCGCGATGGTGACGGTGACCGCGCCGCCCGGCACGGTGATCCCGACCACCCCCGACTCGCGGCCCAGAGCGTGCAGGGCCGCCGCGGCGCCCGCGACCAGACCGGTGCCGCACGAGCGCGTCTCCCCCACACCGCGCTCGTAGACGCGCAGGGCGCCGGTGTAGTCGAGGCCGCTGCGCCCGGCATCGTCCACCGCAACCAGCGGAGTCAGCAGTTCCACATTCGCACCCTGCGGGAAGACGTCCGCCGACAGTTCGGGCGCCGCCGTCAGGTCCAGGCCCGCGAGTTCGTCGCGGCCGGCACCGGGCAGCACGCACGCCAGGTGCGGATTCCCGACGTCCATGGCCTCGCCGGTCAACTCGCGGCCGGCGATCCGCACCCGGCTCGGGCCGCCGAGCCGGGCCACCCCCATGCCGACGGTGACCTCGGCCGCACTGTCGGTCCACTCGTGCACGACGACCGGCCGCGCCCCGGCGCGCGAGCCGACGACGAACTCGTCACGATCCACCAGGCCCGCCGCCCGGCAGTAGTGCGCGAAGACCCGCACTCCGTTGCCGCACATCTCGGCGATCGAGCCGTCGGCGTTGCGATAGTCCATGAACCAGTCACCGCCGGCCACCCCGTCCGGCAGCGCCGCAAGCACGCCGGCAGACACCAGGGCGCCGGCGGTGGCCACCCGCAGCAGGCCGTCCGCGCCCAGACCGCGCTGCCGGTCGCAGAGCACCGCCACCAGCTCGGCGCTCAGGTCCAGTTCGGCGGCGGGATCGGGCAGAATGACGAAGTCGTTCTGGGTGCCGTGCCCCTTGGCGAACTGCAGCGGTGTCTGACTCACCCGATCAGGGTACCGAGTCCAGCGCGGCGAGCGCCCCGTCGACCAGGGCCGGATCGGCCGCGTCGAGCCAGATCGCGCGGTGATCGCGCCGGAACCACGAGCGCTGCCGGCGGACGTACCGCCGGGTGCCGATGAAGGTCAGCTCGCGCGCCTCATCGAGGCTGTGCCGTCCGTCGAAATACGCCAGGACCTGGGCGTAGCCGATCGCCCGGGAGGCCGTGAGACCGTCGCGCAGACCCCGCTCGCACAGGGCGGCCACCTCGCCGACCAGCCCCTGGGCGAACATCGCGTCGGTCCGCCGGGCGATCCGCTCATCGAGGGCCGCGGTCTCCCGGTCGAGCGCCAGGATGCGGGTTCCCCAGCGCGGTGCACCGATGGCGGGTGCGGACGCGGCGAACGGCTGCCCGGTCAGCTCGATCACCTCGAGGGCGCGGACGATGCGCCGACCGTCGGTGTCCCGGATGACCGCCGCCGCGGCCGGATCCACCGCGGCGAGCCGCGCGTGCAGCGCGAGGGCGCCGATCTCGCTGAGTTCGGCCTCGTAGCGGGCCCGCACCTGCGGGTCGGTGGCCGGGAAACGCCAGTCGTCGAGCAGACCCTGGATGTACATCATCGAGCCGCCGACGATGATCGGCGTGCGCCCGGCCGCCAGGATCTCCTCGACATCGACCGAGGCCGCGGTCTGATAGCCGGCGACGGTCGCGGTCTCGGTCACCTCCAGGACGTCGAGCTGCCGGTGCACGATCCCGCGGCGCTGGTCCACCGGCAGTTTCGCGGTGCCGATGTCCATGCCCCGGTACAGCTGCATCGCATCGATGTTGACGATCTCGCCGTCGAGCGCCTGTGCCAGATCGAGCGCCAGGTCGGACTTGCCGCCGGCCGTCGGCCCGATCACCGCGACCGGGGTGGGCCGATCGCTCACCGCCGCCGCTCCGGGGTCAGGGTGGCCACGGTGTACCCGACGCCGAACGGGGCCCCGCGGTAGCGGACCTGCACGTCGCCGACCGGACACTCGTCGAGCACGCCGCCGAGCACCTGCCAGGCGGCCCGCGTCACGATGCCCTCCCGCACCGACTCGGCAGCGCCCAGGCTGGCCAGCCCGGGCGTGCTGCCCGCGGCCACGGCATCGTCGATCCGCCGCTGCAGCGTCCACGCGCTCTCCCGTTCGCCGCCGCCCGGCGCCGACGGGCTCAGCGCATTGGCGCCGTCGGCCACCACCAGCAGTCCCACCGGCTCGTCCCCGCCGAGCAGATCGTCCGACAGGGCCGCCATGCTGCCCAGCAGCCGGCACAGCGACGGGTCGCTCGCCGGATCCGGGAGCAACGGCGCGACCGCGACCGGCGCCGGCGATACCCGGCCGGCCAACCAGCCGGCGATCAGCATCGACAGCGGCATGGGCGACTGTCCGGCGACCGGCTCCACCGGCCCGGGCAGCACCACCGGTACCGCCGCGCCGTAGGCGCCGAAGTCCCCGGTGCGCGCGCAGTCCTCCTGCGGACCGGCGCCGGCGATGTCGCCCACGCCGAGGGCCACCCAGCGCGACGCCGACTCGGCCAGCGATCGGCCAGCCGCCAGCACCGCGGCCCGCACCGGTTCGGCGTCCCGGGCGCCCGGACCGGAGAGTTCCGGCACCAGCAGGGGTGCGCTCGGTATCACCGCGATCTGTGCCAACACGGCCTCGACCGTACCCGGGACACCCGCGGCCCAGTGCCGCGCCGGTCGCCCGACGCTCCGCAATGTCCGCGCGTCTACCACGCACCCGCCGCCGACCTGTTTGAATAGGCAGCGGAAATCACGACACCCGCCGGGCGCCGCCACGACGCGCTCCCCGGCAGGTGACCGGCAGCCGTGACGCGCGGCGCGACGAGAACAGGCGGATCATCGATGAGCACCTCCGAACAGCCCACCCCGGACCTCCCGGACAGCGGCACCGCCGAATCCGCACCCAAGCCCGCACCGCGGCCCGGGCCCCGACCGGGACCGCGCCCCGGACCGGTGGCGCCCGCCTCCGGCACCGCGCGGCCGCCGGTCGCCGTCCATCACGTCGAGATCGGCGATCCGCACGCCTTCGGCCGCATCGACGACGACGGCACCGTCTGGTGCAAGACCGCCGACGGCGAGCGGCAGATCGGATCCTGGCAAGCCGGCACCCGCGAGGAGGGCCTGGAGCACTTCTCCCGGAAGTTCGCCGACCTGGCCACCGAGACCGAGATCCTCGAGGAACGGCTCGACGCCCGCTCGGGCGATCCGCGCAAGACGCAGGCCGCCGCGGCGCACCTGCTCGAGAGTCTGCCCACCGCCCAGGTCATCGGCGACGTCGAGGCCCTCACGGCGCGGCTGCAGGTGATCGTCGACCGGGCCGGTGCGCTGACCGGCGAGGTGAAGGCCGAGCGCGAGGCCGCGCGCGCCGCGGCGCTGGCCCGCAAGGAGGAGCTCGCCGCCGAAGCCGAGCAGATCGGCGCCGACTCGACCCAGTGGAAGCACGGCGGCGACCGGCTGCGCGCGATTCTCGACGAGTGGAAGACCGTCAAGGGCATCGATCGCAAGACCGACGATGCGCTGTGGAAGCGCTACTCGCGCGCCCGGGACGCCTTCAACCGGCGGCGCGGCGCACACTTCGCCGAACTCGACCGAGAGCGTGCCGGCGTCAAGGCGCGCAAGGAGGAGTTGATCGCCGAAGCCGAGGCGCTGTCGACCTCCACCGACTGGGCGGCCACCGCGGCGCAGTATCGGGACCTGATGGCGCAGTGGAAGGCTGCCGGCCGGGCGCCGCGCGACGCCGACGACGCCCTGTGGAAGCGCTTCAAAGCCGCCCAGGACGTCTTCTTCGCCGCCCGCAATGCAGTGAACTCCGAACGCGACGCCGAGTTCGGTGCCAACGCCGAGGCGAAGGCCGCGCTGCTCGACGAGTACGAGAAGTCGATCGACCCGGCCGCCGATCTGGAGGCCGCCCGCCGTGAGTTCCGGAACTTCCGGGACCGCTGGGACGAGATCGGCAAGGTCCCGCGCGAGAAGATGCACGCGCTGGAGGGCCGGGCGCGGGCGCTGGAGAAGCGCATCCGGGAGGCCGAGGAGGCCGACTGGTCGCGCACCGACCCCGAGGCGCTGGCCCGCGCCGCACAGTTCGCCGAGCGGGCGGCCAGACTCACCGAGCAGGCCGATAAGGCGCAGGCCGCGGGCAAGGCCCGGGACGCCGAGAAGCTGCGCGAGCAGGCCGCGCAGTGGACGGAGTGGGCGCGCGCCGCTCAGACGGCGATCAGCGACCGCTGATCCCCGGCGCGGCGAGCTCTCGAGACGGCGGCCGCCGCCCGGCGATCAGTGCGTCGCGGCGGTCCGCCGGTACCGGAAGATCTTCGTGTTGAGCAGGCACGGCGCCGGATCGATCACCGCGACGCTGAGCACCTTCCGGTGCGCGTCGTAGTCGATGCCCTCAGCCTCGTAGCCGCCCCGGCAGGCGCTGCGGTGCGGCAGTGCGAACTCCCGGTGCACACTCGCGCGCACGGGCAGGCCGTCGCCGAGGGGATGCGCGAGCCGGACGGTGTAGACGGCCTGCTCGGGGGTGTCCGAGGCGCAGATCAGCGTGCTCGCGTCGAGGAAATCGCAGCTCTGCACGTCGGTGAGCGGCCGGTCCAAATCGATCGTGCCGGCCAGCGCCAGATCGGCCCCGTCCGGGCGGCCGACCGGATTGGCAAAGACCAGCAGCCGGTCGACCGCGCCCCATTCGCCGCTCACCAGGTACCGACCGTCGGGACTCACGGTGACGAAGGAGTTGTTGGCCGCCTCGCCCGGAATCAGCCGGTGGTAGTAGCGGCGGAGCGCGCCGTCGGGGGCGGTGATCGTATAGAGCTTCCGGCGCGCGCCGAGGTTCTCGTAGGCGTCGTACATCCGGCCGGCGTGCAGGTCGCCGTCGCCGATGTGCGTCCAGCCGTCGACGGCGACCTCCGGGCGGATACTGGTGTAGCCGCGGCCGCGCAGCACACCGTCGCGGCCACCGGCCAGGCCCTGCGTGTAGACGGCGCTGGACACGTCATCCACGCCGATCAGGGTCCACCGCGGCGTCTGCGCCGCAGCCGGCGCGATAGATCCCGGAAGGACGGCGCCGAGCAGAGCCGACGCGCAGACGGCGACGAGGGCCGCCGTCAGCGGCGGGACGCGGAGAACAGACCGGAAGCGGCGCATGCGGGCGATCCTAGCGGTCGTCGTCCTCACTGCCCGGCTGATCGGCCGGCTCGGCCAGGTAGCTGCGCGCGGGGCGGCCGGAGGCCTCGCGCCGGCGCAGCGCCCGGTTGAACTGCTCGGCGATGGCGGCCTGTTCGCGGCGCTCCTGCTCGAGCGCCAGCTGGTAGGTGCTGCGGGCCCAGACGACCCGCGCCCAGTGGAAGGTCAGCACGATCGCGACCAGCCAGCCGAGGATCAGGCCGATGCCCGCGCCACTGGGCGGGGCGATGCCGCCGACGCCGACGGTGTTGCGGGTCCAGATGGCCAGCATGCCGGCCACCGAGGCGACGGCCGAGCCGCACAGCGCGATCCAGGCCAGCACCCAGCGCCGGGTCACCAGGGCGAGCATCGAGAAACCGATGCCGAAGATCACCAGCAGCCACACGAAGATCTGCGAGGGCAGAGCGATCCGCTGCTCGTGGGCGCGGTGCGACATCGACAGCACGTCCAGACCGGTGGCGTCGCCGGCGTGCGGCAGGATCAGCGAGACCATCGCGACGATCACCCCGACCGCCACGACCATCGCGCGGGCGCCCGGGTCGATCTCCCCGGCCACCTTGCGCTCGGCCTTGCGCAGGTCCTTCTCGTAGGCGCGCAGCGCCTCGCGGTCCGATCCCGCGGTCGGCTTCTCGGGCATCTCGCTCATCGCTGGTCCTCTCCTCGATGGGTTCTGGGTACTGTGCGGCCCGTCCGGGCGGCCGCGGCGACGCTCATCCGCACGCGCCGGTGCCGCAGGCGGTCACCGGCTCGGCGGCCGTTTCCCGGCGGCCCAGGGTGGGCAGGCCGAGGCCGACGCCCACCGGCGCGGTGGTCGGGGTGGAACCGGCCTCGTGCGCGTCACCCGCACGCGTGCGCCGGTGCCCGGTGAGGCCGCCGTCGGCGATCAGGTGATGCGGCGCGGCGCCGGTCACTCGGGTGTGCACGATGTCGCCCGGGCGGATGCCTGCGGTGTCCGGGGAACGGAAGTGCACCAGGCGGCCGTCGCGCGCCCGGCCGGTCATCCGGCCGGTCTCGGCGCTCTTGCGGCCCTCACCGGCGACGACGAGCAGTTCCACATCGGTGCCGACCAGTTCCTCGTTGGCCTCCAGGCAGATCCGCTCCTGCAGCGCGATCAGCCGCTGGTAGCGCTCGGTGACCACCTCCGGCGGCACCTGATCGGGCATCGTCGCCGCCGGAGTGCCCGGGCGCGGCGAGTACTGGAAGGTGAAGGCGCTGGAGAAGCGGGCCGCCTCGACCACCTCGAGGGTCTGCTGGAAGTCCTCTTCGGTCTCGCCCGGAAAGCCGACGATGATGTCGGTGGTGATGGCCGCGTGCGGCATCGCCGCACGCACCCGGTCCAGGATGCCCAGGTAGCGGCTGCGCCGATAGCTGCGGCGCATGGCCCGCAGCACGGTGTCCGACCCCGACTGCAGGGGCATGTGCAGCTGCGGGCAGATATTCGGCGTCTCGGCCATCGCCTCGATGACGTCGTCGGTGAACTCCGCCGGGTGCGGCGAGGTGAACCGGACGCGCTCGAGCCCCTCGATGCGCCCGCACGCCCGCAGCAGATCGGCGAAGGCCCCGCGATTGCGCTCCAGCTCGGGATCGGCGAACGACATCCCGTAGGCGTTCACGTTCTGACCGAGCAGGGTCACCTCCAGGACGCCCTGGTCGACGAGTGCCTGGACCTCGGCGAGCACGTCGCCGGGCCGCCGGTCCACCTCCTTGCCGCGCAGCGCCGGGACGATGCAGAAGGTGCAGGTGTTGTTGCAGCCGACGCTGATCGACACCCAGGCGGCGTAGGCGGAATCCCGCCGGG
>CAZEOP010000070.1:0-14622 GCA_964513715.1 uncultured Gordonia sp. | reverse complement strand
GCCAGGTGATGAAGGACATCCGCGACAAGGACATCGTCCACAAGCTGTTCGAGGAGATCGGTCCGTTCTTCTCGAGCCGTGAGGGCGGTTACACCCGGATCGTCAAGGTCGCGAACCGGAAGGGCGACAATGCCCCGATGGCCGTGATCGCGCTCGTCACCGAGCAGACCGCTTCGGCCGAGGCCAGCCGGTCCACCCGCGCTGCCGCGTCCAAGAAGAAGGCCGCCGACGAGGCTCAGCCGGCCGACACCGCGGACGAGGCGGTCGCCGAGACCGCTGCGGTCGCCGTCGCCGAGCTGCCGGCCGGTGCGCACGCACCGCTGGAGGACGGCTCGCAGCCCGAGGGCTTCCCGATCAAGGGCAATGCCGACTCGATGCTGTACCATCGTCCGGGCACCCAGTTCTTCGACGCCACCGTCGCCGAGATCTGGTTCGCCACCGACGCCGACGCCGAGGCCGCCGGGTACTCGCTGCCGCCGTCGCAGCAGGACGAGAACTGATCCGCCGCGGCGATCGGCTCGATCGCCGCACGGGTAGACACGCATGACGATGAACCCCGTCACCGATTCCGGTGGCGGGGTTTGTCGTCTGCGGCTGCTGATCGGCTACGACGGGACCGATTTCTCCGGCTGGGCCACCCAGCCGGGACGGCGCACCGTGTGCGAGACCCTGGAGACGACGCTGGGGACCGTGCTCCGCTCGGCGATCCGGTTCACCGTGGCCGGGCGCACCGATGCGGGGGTGCACGCCACCGGGCAGGTGGCGCACTGCGATGTGCCGAGGGCGGCCCTGGACACCCGCTCGATCGGCGGCGATCCGGCGCGCCTGGTCCGCCGTCTCGCCAAGATGCTGCCCGACGATGTGCGGGTCAAGGCGATCGACGAGGTGCCGGTCGAGTTCGATGCGCGCTTTTCGGCTCTGGCGCGGCGCTACGAGTACCGGCTGGCCGACGCCCCGTGGGGCGCCGAGCCGCTGTCCGCGCGGCGCACCGCCGACTGGACGCGCCCACTCGACCTCGATCTGCTGAACGAGGCGTCATCGTCCTTGCTCGGCCTGCACGACTTCGCCGCCTTCTGCCGCTTCCGCGAGGGCTCCACCACCATCCGCGAACTGCAGGAGTTCACCTGGCGGCGTGACGACGAGGGCGTGCTGGTGGCCCGGGTGAAGGCCGACGCCTTCTGCTGGTCCATGGTCCGTTCGCTGGTCGGCGCGGTGGCCACCGTGGGCGACGGTCGTCGCTCCGCGGCCTGGTGCGCGGGTCTGCTGGACGAGCGCTCGCGCAGCCCCGAGGTGCCCGTCGCCCAGGCGCGCGGCCTGACGCTGGCCGAGGTCTACTATCCGCCGCCGGCGCAGTGGGCCGCCCGCAATGCGCTGACCCGCGACGTCCGTACCGCCCATCAGCTGGGCAGCGGCGGCTGCTGCGGCGGCGAGGGCTGACGGTCCTGAGCCGAGCAGGGACCGGCGGGCGAGTTGCCGGAGGAGTTACCGGCATATACGGGGGGTCCGTGGTCTATAGGTCCACGGACCCCTCGTATATGCCAACAACTCGGCGATCGGGCGTCCGGCTACAGCTAGAAGCTCTGGGAGCGCACGACGAGTACCGGCTCGCGGCTGTGCAGGTAGGCCGACGTCGGCCAGAAGGTCGACAGGGACTCATCGAGGTCAGCGCCGCCCTCGAAGGGGCCGGCGGGCAGCAGTGGTTCCAGGAGGGTGGGCACGCCGGGCGGTCCGCCGAGCGGGGCGAGTCGATTCGCGGTGCGCAGCGTCTGCGCCACCGCGGGCTCCAGCCGGATGATCGCGGTCAGCGAGTAGTCGCACGGGCCGGGGATCGAGCGATCGTTGTGGTCGGGGCAGCGTTCGGCGCTCACCCAGTCCGCCGACACCGGCCGGCCGGCCGCCGGATACCGCTTGACCAGCGGCGGCAGGTCGTGGCGCACGATGCCGGATGCGGGCGTGGCGGGAACGGGGTCGGCGCTGCGGGGAGTGCATCCGGTGGCCAGACCGGTGGTGAGACCGACGAGAAGTGCGGCGAGCGCCGTCGCCGGCCGGAGAATCCGCATGGCCGCAGAATAGCGGGAACGTCGAAAAGCCCCCGCGACGGCGGGTCGGCTCGCTGTTGCGAGTCCTGTCGACGCTGCGGGGGCTTCTCGGTCGTGAGAAGGTCTTACGCGGGCATGCCGATGGCCTCGCGGAAGGCCGGCGGCAGTTCCTCGTCGGCCAGCTCGCGGATCTCCATCGGGCCGCCGGTGTACGAGTCCTCGCCGATGATGTAGAGGTTCTCGTCGAACGGCCAGAAGATCACGTTGCGCATCTTGACCAGGTAGTTCTTGGCCGGATCGGCGAACGAGGCGGCCATCGGGTTCTCGGCCACATAGGCGCCGGGCGAGATCATGGTGAGCCAGCCCTCGATCACGATGCAGTCGTCGTCGACCAGCATGCGGTCGCAGGCGAACTCGAGGACGTGGGCGTTCATCTCGACCAGGTGCGAGTAGTAGTCGCGCACGCCGTCGAGGCCCTTCGGCCCCACATCGCCGGCAAGCTCCCAGAAGTGGTAGTTGGTGGCCGGGCCCAGGGTGCCCATCAGGCCTTCCAGGTTGCCCTGGTGCTCGTGGTGGGCGTGCTCGAGCATGCGCTCGAGCATCTTGCGGTGGCGCTCGTTGGTGGTCTTGTCCAGGCGGGCCTGGATGAACTCGCAGAGGGCTTCCTGATTGATTTCGACCATGACGGTCTCCTTATCTAGAGGGGCTGATAGATAACGGGGTCTTCGGGGCCTCGGGGTCGAGGTCTCCGGAGCTGGTGGGCGGCCGGGTTCAGACCGGCAGCAGGTGCTTGCGGTCGTTGGCGGCGAACTCCTCGGCGAGCGCGGCGCTGTCGGCCTCGTCGAGCAGGCGGTAGCGGCCGTCGACGAGCGCGTAGACCGGATCGGTGGTGACCCAGCCGACGGACCGCAGCGGAGTCTTGTCGAGCTTGCGGGTGGCGGTCATCGGCAGGCTGTCGGTCAGCCGGATGAACCGCGGGGTCCACTTGGTGCCCAGGTCGGGCTGCTCGGTGAGGAAGCGCTGGAAGGCGTCGGGATCGAATTCGCCGTCGTACTCCAGGGCCACCATCACCTGATCGCCGGTCCGGGGATCGGGCACGCCGTAGGCGGCGGCCCCGGTGACGCCCGGGAAGCGCACCAGGATCCGCTCGAGCGGGGCGGTGGCGAAGTTCTCCGAATCGACGCGGATCCAGTCGGCGGTGCGGCCGGCGAACCAGAAGACGCCGTCGGCGTCGCGGTAGGCCAGATCGCCGGACCAGTAGTCGCCGTCGCGAATCTTCTGGGCCTCGGCCTCGGGGTTGTTGTAATAGCCCTCGAAGCGGGCGCCGCCGCCCCGGCCGACGATCTCGCCGATGGCCTCGGCGGCGTTGAGCAGCGTCCCGTCCGGGCCGAACTCGGCGGGCGGGCACTCCTGGCCGTCCGCCTTGCAGATGGTCATACCCAGCATCGGGTTCGGTGTGCCGAGGGCATTCGGCGGGGTGGACGCATCGCGGACGATGACGCAAACGCCCTCCGACGAGCCGTACGACTCGGTGATCGGGGTGCCGAAGCGGCGGCTGAACTCCTCGCGGTCACGCGGCGAGGCCTCGGTGCCCCAGCCGAACTTGAGGCTGTTCTGCGCCTCCTCGGGGCGTTCGGGCTGGGCCAGGATGTACGAGAGCGAGCGGCCGACGTAGTTGAAGAAGGTGGCGCCGAAGCGCTGGATGTCGGGCAGGAAGCCGGAGGCGGAGAACTTCCGGCGCAGCGCATAGGTGCCGCCCG
The DNA here is from genome assembly GCA_964513715.1 of uncultured Gordonia sp. Lineage (GTDB taxonomy): Bacteria > Actinomycetota > Actinomycetes > Mycobacteriales > Mycobacteriaceae > Gordonia. Next base: position 10,823 of record CAZEOP010000070.1, on the reverse strand, counting down.
CCGAGAGGATCGGCGCCCAGGCGCTCATGATCGCATTGCCGTGGAACAGCGGCATGGCGTTGTAGGCCACGTCCGCGGAGGTGGCGTTGTGGATGTTCAGGGTGCCGATCGCCGCCAGCCGGGCCGAGCTGCACTTGACGGCCTTCGGCGCGCCGGTGGAGCCGGAGGTGAACAACAGCAGCAACAGGTGGTTCTGCACCGAGCGGTCGGTCCAGTCGGCCGCGGTGGATCCGGCCGAGGCGGCCAGCAGCGCCTGGTACTCGTCGCCGGTGGCGGGCAGCCGGCGCACCTCGCCGGCCAGGTCGTCGGACAGGTCCAGGTAGCTGTCGCCGACGATCACGGCCTGACAGTCGGTGCCGGTCACGTCGGCGATCAGCTCGCTGCCGCGCCGGGTGGGGTTGACGCCGACGATGGTCGCGCCGCACAGGGCGGCGCCGCCGATCAGGAACAGGTACTCGGGCTCGTTGTCCATCAGCACGCCGACGTGCCACGGGGCGTCGGCGGGGAAGGAGCGGCGCAGTTCGGTGAGCGCATCGGCGCGCACTGCGCATTCGTGGACGAACTCCTGCCAGGACCACCGGGAGTCCTCGAACAGCAGGGCCGTGTTGGGGTCGTCGCTGCGGGCCTGCAGCAGGTCCGCGGTGGTGGTGATGGGCGCGGTGGCCAAAGGGTCGGTCATCGTTTCTCCCGAGTTACGTTCCGTTGTATGACGAAACTAAGGCATGATGTGAGCTACGTCAAGTGTTTGAGATGACGAGAGCTGACTCACACCATAGGGCCGGATTGTCCGGATGTGCGGCGAACGGGGAGGATGATGAACGTGGAGACGACGAACGGTGGACGCCCGCGCGACGACCGCATCGACACCGCGGTGCTGGCGGCGACGCGGGACCTCCTCGGCGAGGTGAGCTACGCCGACTTGACCCTGACCGGCGTCGCGGCGCGGGCGGGCACGTCGGTGCCGGCCATCCGGCGACGGTGGCCCAGCAAGGTGCACCTGGTGCACCACGCGCTCTTCCCCGGCGATGTGGCGGTGCCGGAACGGCGGCTCGACACCGGGGTCCGCGAGGAGGCGGCCGCGGTGGTGGCCGGCAGCGTGCAGCTGCTGTCCGATCCGGCGATGGTCCGGGCGATCGCCGGGCTACTCGGTGAGCTCGCGGCCGACGAAGATCTGCAGCGCGAACTGACCGAGCGACTGCGCGCCGCCGTGTGGAACGACCTGGGGGAGCGGTTCGCCGCCGCGGCCGCGCGCGACGGCGTCGCGCTGACGGTGGATCCGGCGATGCTGGTGGAGGTGGCCTTCGGCAGTGCGCTGATCGCGGCGATTCTGCGCGGTCCCGACGGGCTCGACGCCGCCTGGCAGCGCGATCTGACCGAGATTCTGCTCCGCCAGGTGACCGGAGCATCCGGCCCGGTCGCCTGACTGCCGCGCTGATCGATCAGCTGACGGCCGATCGATCAGCTGACGCTGCGGTCGTCCTCCATCGCCTCGCGGATCTCGTCGAGGAGCTGCTCGTCGCCGGTCATGCGGTCCAGCTGCGCGCCCGCCGACATCAGCAGGTGCCAGTTGTACGGGTCGAAGTCGTTCGGCTCAGTGGTCGTCATGAACTCCCGGACCAGGGCGATGAAGCGCTGGGGGTCGTCGCGGAACGGGAAGTGCCCGGCGCCGTCGAAGATCTCCACCCGGGCGTGCGGCAGGGCCGCGCCGGCCAGTTCCGCGTGGCGCACCGGGATCACATTGTCCCTGCTGCCCCAGACGATCATCAGCGGGAGCCGGGCGGTGAGATAGCCGCGATCGAGGAAGGTGACGGCCTGGCCGCGCCAGTCCACCACGGCGCGCAGGGTGCGGATGAAGGCGCGATGCGCCTCGTCGTCGGCCAGATCGTCGACGATGCGCAGCAGATCCTGATGATCGGTGATCACATTGCGCGGTGCCAGCCGCTCGGGCATCCCGGGCAGCGCATCGGCGCGGGCCAGTGAGCGCCCGATGGCCCGGAGCAGCGGCAGTGCGCCGGGCAGCCCCAGACCGCGCAGCAGATACGGGACGCCGGGCACGGCCACGGCGCGCAGCGCCGGCGTCACCTCGGTGGTCACGCCGCCCGGCGCGGCCAGCAGCAACCGCTCGACGAAGCGCGGGAACTGGTAGCAGAACTGCATGGCGACGCCGCCGCCCAGCGAATGCCCGACCACCGTCACCTTGGTGATGCCGAGGACCACCAGCAGGTCGCGCATGCCGTTGGCGAAGGCGGCGATCGAGTAGTCGGCCTTCGGCTTGTCCGACAGCCCGTGCCCGAGCAGATCCGGCGCGATGACCGTGTAGTCGCGGGCCAGCTCACCGATCACCTCGTCCCAGGTCGACGAGTTGTCGCCGATGCCGTGGATCAGCAGGATGGCCGGTCCCTCGCCGGCGATCCGGAAGGCGCGGCGGTAGCCGTGAATGGTGCGGTACTCGATGCGGACCTGCGGTGCGGGACCGGCTGCACCCGCGGCGGCGGGCGAGATCTCGGACGTCGAGACGGATGTGGTCTCGGCCATGGCTTCCTCCGGATTCGGTGGGCTCGTCCGGCGCGCAGTGCCGGACGTTCACCCTCCATTCAACCCCCGGACCGGCGACTGTGCCAACGGCTGACGTCACGGTTGCGGTGATACCCGCCTCACTCGGGGTACCGGGGTGGGTGCCGTCTCGCTGCGGTGCCGCCGAAGTCGTCCGCGATGATCGCGGCCAGTTCGACGAAGCTGCGCCGCGTCTGCCGGCTCAGCAGTTCCAGGTCGATGTCGGCGCCCTCGGCCAGATGATCGTCGAAGCCGACCGACAGCACCGCCCGGCAGCGGGCGAGGAAGTGCTGGGCCAGCTGATCGGTGTCGATGGACGACGATCCCGGCCGCGACGAGCTGAGCACCACCACGCACCGGCCGATCAGATGGCCGAAACCGTGCCCGGCCAGCCAGTCGAGGGTGGCCCCGGCGCTGCGGGCACCGTCCAGGGCCGGCGAGGAGACCAGGATCAGCGCGTCGGACAGGTCGAGCACGCCGCGCATGGCGTCGTGCGAGAGGCCGGTGCCGCAGTCGGTCAGGATGATGTTGTAGTAGCGCTGGAGCAGACCGATCACCCCGCGGTACTCGTCCTCGGAGAAGGCCTCGGCCGCCGCCGGATCGCGTTCGGATGCGAGCACTTCCAGCCGGCTCGGGGCCTGCGAGGTGTGCGCCCGGACATCGGAATAGCGGTGGATCGCCGGATCGGCCAGCAGATCGCGCACCGTCGACTCGGTCTGCAGCGGAATCCGCTGGGCCAGGGTGCCCAGATCGGGATTGGCATCGACGGCCACCACCCGGTCGCCGCGCAGCGAGGCGAAGGTGGAGCCCAGGCCGACGACGGTGGTCGTCTTGCCGACGCCGCCCTTGAGCGACAGCACCGCGATCCGGTAGTCGCCGCGGACCGGGCGGCGCACCCGATCGAGCAGTTCCTGGTATTCGAGTTCGGCGGCCGATTCGCCGGGGTTGATCGCCCCGGCGGTGAGGCTGTGCACCGCGCGCCGCCAGCCGCGGGCCGGTGGACGACGGGCCTTGCGCAGCAGTGCCACCTGGTCCAGATCCGGACCGGCGGTGTGCGGGACGGCCAGGTCGACGGTGCCGCACGGCCGCGCGGCCGGGCCCGCGCTGCCCGCCGGCGCGGCGGTGGGGCCGGTGGGGCCGGTGTGCGGCTTCGCGGTGCGGGCGTACATCGGCGGAGCGTCGGGCGCTGGGACGTCGTGCGCCCGGGGGTCGTCGGCCTGGGCGCCGTGGCTCTGGTCGTCGTGGTGCTGAATGTCGCGGTGCTGAATGTCGTGGGGTCGGGGCTGGGGCTGCTCGGCTCGGCGGGATTGAGTGGCCGGGTCCGGTGACGGTGGGATCTGGGCCGCGGGCGGCGGTGCCACCCCCACCTGGGACAGGTCGACCCGCAGGGCGTCGGCTTGCAGGTCGTCGGCTCGCAGATCCTCGGCGTCGTCGCACAGCCACGGCGGCAGTGCCGCCAGTCGGGCTTCGGTCATGGTTCCCCCTCGTTGCTGATCTCCGGTCCGCTGGATGTCCGAATGCGGCCGGTGGTCCGGCCGGTGGCAGATCGGAGAGTTGCGAGGCTACGACGGTGCGCGTACGCCACGCCCGAGAAGACGGCGATGGAACCGAACTCGATACCGGCGCGTCCAAGACCAATGGCCCCGTTGCCGAGGAGATCTCCGGCCGCCACGCCGTCGGGGGCCGGAGGGAACCGGATCGGCCGCTCGTGCGTCTAATCGCTCATGAACCACCGCACCGCTCGTACCGCCGTTCCTGCGCCGCGCCCCGGTCGCCTCGACCCCGGCCGCGCTGATCCCGGCCGCCTCGATACCGGCCGCATCGATCCTTCCGCCGTCGATCCGAACCCGCCGGATCCAGGCCGGGTCGAACTCTGTCACGCCGGTTCGCCGCGCGGGGAACTCGTGGTCGCCACCACGCCCGAGGGTCTGCCGGTGAGCCTGCACATCGCGCCCGGTCAGCTGGCCGTCGGGCCGGACGTGCTGGCCGGCCGGATCGTCGCGCTGTGCGCGCTGGCCCGCGGCATCGGTGCGCACCGGCGCCGCGAGGAATTGGCTCGCGCCGGGACGTCCGCGGAGGTGCTCGACGCGTTCGGGCTGCCGGATCGGGCGACGCTGCTGGCCCTGGAGGAGACGGCCGACCGCTGGTGCCGGCGGGGGACCCCGTCGTGACCTTCCCGAATCCGGAGATGGATGCGATCGTCGCTCGGGCGGGTGCGCAGCTGGCCGCGCTGGAGCGGATCCACCACGACCTGAGTGGTCTGTCGGTGACCGGGCGGGCCGACGGCGGCCGCATCGCGGTCCGGCTCGATTCCGGTGGCGCGCTGGCCGGGCTCGAACTGCTGCCGGGCGCCGGCGGCGGTGACGCCGAGCGGCTGGCCGGCCTGATCGTCGACGCGGCCGCCGCGGCGGCGCGTGAGTTGGCGGTCCGGCGGGCAGAGCTGACCGCCGACTTCCTCGACGAGTTCACCGACACGCCGGACGGAACGGGAACCGGATCGGTGGCCGGTGCGTCCAATCCGTATGCGCCCGTTCCGGGAGGCGCCGAACGATCGGGGGAACGATGACTGAACTGACCGTCGTGTCGCAGGCCGTGCAGACCTTCGCCGCCAGCTCGGCGGCACTCGGGGCCGCCACCGCCGCGGCCGGTGCCGCGGACACCGCGGCCCAGACCGCGGTGATGACCGGTGCCTTCGGTCTGATCGGGCAGGAGTTCCTGGCCGCCTTCGCCCTCGCGCAGGCCAATCACCTGGCCGGTGTCGTGTCCCTGGCCGCGGTGCACACCGCCACCGCGACGGCTGCCGGCGCCGCGCTGTCCGCGCTCACCGGCGCCGACACCGCCGGCGCCGCGGGACTGAGCCGGGCATGAGCGCCCCGGTCGTCGCACCGTCGGCTGCCGGGTTGGACGGTGGACCGACGCTGGGGGCGCTGCTGGCGCCGACCGGTCTGCCGGCACTGCTCGACCGCACCCCCGCGCAGTTGCTCGGCGACCTGGGTCTCGGTGATCTGGGTCTCGGGGATCTGCCTGGCCCGGGGCTCGGGGCGGTGGCCGGGCGGATTCCCGCGCCGGCGAGCGTGCCGGATGCCGGCCGGTTGCTCGCTCCGGGTGCCGCGGGCACGCGCGACACCGATTCGGCGGGGACCGACAGCGGTGTTCAGGGCGGCGGTGTGCCGGGTGACGGTGTGCGGGGCGACGGTGCGCTGGGCGACGGAGCCGCCGGCGGGGCGCTGCCCGCGCTCGATCCGCTCGGCCTGCTGGCACCGATCGCCGAACTGCTGCGCACCTTCGGTACCGGCACGCTGCCCGGCGGCGCCGACGATCCGACCGCGATGCTCGCGGGCCTGTCGCAGGCGCTGCAGGCCGGGATGGGGGCGGCCACCGCTGCGATCAAGGCGCTCGACGGTCTATGGTCGGGGGCTGCTGGGACGGGTGCGGCCACCAAGTCCGCGCTTGCGGCCGCCGACGGCGGCGCCCTCGCCGCCCAGGGCGGCGCGATGGGGAGCACCGTGCAGGGCGGACTGGCGGTGGTGGCGACGGGCCTCGCCGAGTTGCAGGGCGTAGCGGTCAAGACCGCGAGTCTGATCGCGGCGACCCTACCGGCCATCGCGACTCCGCCCGGCCAGCTGGCCGCGCTCGGTTTCGCCGCCGACGGGCTGGCGGAGGCGCTTGCGGTGGTCGCGGCCACGCGCGCGCAACTGGCCGGGCCGACGGCCGCGATGACCGCCGAGGGAGCACCGGTCGGTGTCACCGCGCCACCGGCCACCGCAGATGCGCTCGGCGGACTGCTCGATGCCGGACTGCCGCTGCTGTCCGCGGGCCTGCAATTGGCCGGGACGGTGCTGTCGTCGGCGGCCGGGGCCGCCGGTTACTCCGGCCCGGGTGGCCACGGGGGCGCGGACTCGCCGGCTTCGGGGGTGCCGGGGGCGGGTGCCGCGGGCCTGTCGGCCGGATCGGCCGCCCCGGGTGTGGGCGCCGCCGGCCTGGGCGTCGCGGGCTCGGCGGGCAGTGCGGGCGGCTCCGCGCCGACTGTCAGCCCGGCCGCACTCGGTGCGTCCCTCGGTGGTGTCGGAGGAGCCGGAACGGGCGGTGGCGTCGCGGCGCCGGAATCGGTCCTCGGTGCCCGGCCGGCCACCGCCGAACCGTCCGCCGGGACGGGCCCGTCGGCGGCGGGCTCTTCGGCGCCGGGCTGGAACCGTCCGGCCTCGGCCGTCGCCGCCCCGGCGCCGCTCGCACCCGGCGTGCCCGCCGGCGGCGGTGCCCGGCCGTCCGGTGCGCGCGCAGCGCCCGCGGCCCTCGCGGTGACCGCGGCGGCGGAGCCGGTGCCACTCTCCGCGGACGAACCCGCCGCGGTGACCGTCGACGTCGACGTCGACTTCCGGCTCACCGAGCCGCACACCCCGCTGTAGCCGGCGGAGTACACAGACGACCGACCGGGCCGAACAGCGGTCCGGCGGCAGCAGAAGAACAACAGGGAGGGAAACGGATATGGACGGAAGCAGAATGAATCTCGACGTGACGGGCGGGCAGGCCGCCGCCGCCGGGATCAAGGGGATCGTGGGCGACATGCGCGGCGTGATCGGCCGCATCAAGGCCTCCGCGGCCAACGGGATGGGCGATTGGAACGGCACGGCGTCGACCACCTTCGGCAATACGCACACCGATTGGCACGGCACCGCGGTGCGGCTGGAGCAGGCGCTCGACGAGATCGAGAGCAAGCTGACCAGTGGCTTCCACGGCTACGCCGACGCCGATGCGGAGGCCGGGCGGGCGATCGCTGCCGGCGGTGGTCTCACTTTCTGAGTCGCCGTGCCGGGCGACCGGCCGAGACGACTGCGTGATCGCTACTTCACCAACGCACGACCGACGAACACACGACTGACCAACACACGACTGACCAACACACGGGGGAACCATGGACGGCGGAACCATTCGCTACAACTTCGACAATCTGGGCGTGCTCTCGGCCGATCTGAAGAATCAGTTCGGCCGGCTCGAGACGCTCTCGGGCCAGCTCCGCAAGCAGGTGACCGCGCTGGGTGCCAACTGGGACTCCGGCGGTGCCGGTCAGTATCAGACCGCCCAGCAGCAGTGGGACCGGCTGTTCGCCGATGCCCGGCTGCGGCTCGACAACCTCGGCAGCGGTGTCGCGCGTGCGAGCACCCGGATGCAGGAGACCGATCAGCACGTCGGGAAGACCTTTCTGACCTGATCGGACCGGGCCGAGCGCCACGCGCGTGCGCGGCCGCGGTCGCCCGTTACGCTGACACCCACACCGGCGCGCTTCCGCCGTCGGCCGGGCACGGCAACCGTCGCTGCCCGCCGGCGCGGGGCGCGCCGCGGACACCAGGGCGAAGGGGAGATGCGAATGTCGACAGAGGGATCCAAGAAGGCGATCGTCGCGGCCCTGGCCGCCAACGCCGGCATCGCGGTCGCCAAGTTCGTGGGCTTCGCGATCACCGGCTCGTCGTCGATGCTCGCCGAGGGCGTGCACTCGGTGGCCGACACCTCCAACCAGGGGCTGCTGCTGTTCGGGCAGAAGCGTGCCGCGCAGCAGGCCGACCGGTTGCACCCGTTCGGCTACGGCCGGGCGCGCTACTTCTACTCGTTCGTCGTCGCACTGGTGATCTTCTCGCTCGGTTCGCTGTTCGCGCTGTACGAGGGCTATCAGAAGATCCGGCACGCGCACGATCACGGCCTCGAGTCTCCGATGGTGGCCGTGGTGATCCTGCTGGTCGCCATCGCGCTCGAGAGCTACAGCTTCTACACCGCGCAGCGCGAATCGCGGCCGCTCAAGGGCGACGCCGGCTGGTGGAGTTTCATTCGCAACACCCGCTCGCCGGAGCTTCCGGTGGTGCTGCTGGAGGACGCCGGCGCCCTGATCGGTCTGGTCTTCGCGCTCGGCGGCGTCGGACTGACCATGCTCACCGGCGATCCCGTCTGGGACGGCATCGGCACCGTGGCCATCGGTGTGCTGCTGGGCGCGATCGCCATCGTGCTGATGGTGGAGATGAAGAGCCTGCTGATCGGCGAGGGTGCGACCGACGCCGAAGAGGAGGCCATCCTGGCCGCACTGCCCGGCGACGGGGTCGACCGGGTGATCCATCTGAAGACCCAGTACCTGGGCCCGGAGGAGATGCTGCTGGCCGCGAAGATCGCCATCGCGCCGGGCAGTTCGGCGATACAGATCGCCCAGGCGATCGACGCGGCCGAAGCGCGGGTACGCGCGGCGGTCCCGCAGACCCGGGCCATCTACCTCGAACCGGACATCGACCGCGACGTCTGATGACCGCGACGTCTGATGACCGCAACGTCTGATGACCGCGGCGTCTGATGACTGCGGGGTCTGATGACCGCGGCGTCTGACGGGGACGTCCGACCGGGGCGCCGGCGTCGCCCACGACACTTAACGCGTCGGTGACACGGAAACCTGCCGCCGGCGGCCCGCCGTTCGTTAGGTTGAACGCACCCGCCCGCCGTGCACCCGCGCACACGATCGAAGTCAGGAGCCGCGATGAGCAGCAATCCGTTCACCCGGGTGAAGTCCGTTGAGCAGTCGATCGCCGACACCGACGAGCCCGACACCAAACTCCGCAAAGACCTCACCTGGTGGGATCTGACGGTCTTCGGTGTCGCCGTCGTCGTCGGCGCCGGTATCTTCACCCTCACCGCGCGGACCGCGGGCAACGTAGCCGGACCCTCGGTGTCGCTGGCCTTCGTGCTCGCCGCGATCGCCTGCGGCCTCGCCGCGCTCTGCTACGCCGAGTTCGCCTCCACCGTCCCGGTGGCCGGCAGTGCGTACACCTTCTCGTACGCCACCTTCGGTGAGTTCGTCGCCTGGATCATCGGCTGGGACCTCATCTTGGAGTTCGCGCTGGCCGCGTCGGTGGTGGCCAAGGGCTGGTCGCACTATCTGAACGAGTTCCTCTGTCTGCTCACCGGCGCCGACCCGTCGGCCACGTCGTACACGGTGATCGCCTGGGGCGACACCGGCCGCCCCTTCGGTGGCTTCGACTGGGGCGCCGTGCTGCTGATCGCCGCGCTGACCGCGCTGCTGGTGATGGGCACCAAGCTCTCGTCGATGGTGTCGCTGGTGATCACCGCCATCAAGGTGTCCGTGGTGCTGCTGGTGATCATCGTCGGCGCCTTCTACATCTCGCCGAAGAACTACTCCCCGTACATCCCGCCGGCCGAGGCCGCGGACCAGGCTGGAGCCGCGACCGGCCTGCACCAGACGCTGTTCTCCCTAATGACCGGTGCCGGCACGTCCAACTACGGCTGGTACGGCCTGCTCGCCGCCGCCTCCCTGGTGTTCTTCGCCTTCATCGGCTTCGACGTGGTCGCCACCACCGCCGAAGAGGCGAAGAATCCGCAGAGGGATCTGCCGCGCGGCATCCTCGGCTCGCTGGCGATCGTCACCGTGCTGTACGTCGGCGTCACGCTGGTGCTGACCGGCATGGTCAACTACACGCAGCTGCGCGGTGATTCGGCGACGCTGGCCACCGCCTTCCGGCTCAACGGCATCACATGGGCCCAGTGGGTCATCGTCATCGGCGCCCTCGCCGGCCTCACCACCGTCGTGATGGTGATGCTGCTCGGCCAGACCCGCGTCGGCTTCGCCATGGCGCGCGACGGCCTGTTCCCGCGCGGCCTGGCCCGCACCGGCAGCCGCGGCACCCCGGTGCGGATGACCGTCCTGGTCGGCAGCGTCTCCGGTTTCCTGGCCGGTTTCCTGCCGATGGGCGAGCTGGAAGAGATGGTCAACATCGGCACGCTGTTCGCCTTCGTGCTGGTCTGCATCGGCGTGATCATCCTGCGCAAGCGCCGCCCCGACCTGAAGCGCGGCTTCCGCGCGCCGCTGGTGCCGTTCGTGCCGATTCTGGCGGTCCTGGCGTGCGTCTGGCTGATGATCAACCTCAGCGCCTTCACCTGGATCCGGTTCATCCTGTGGATGGCCATCGGCCTGGTCGTCTACCTGGCCTACGGCATGCGGCATTCGGTGCTGGGCAAACGGGAGCGCGGCGAGGAAGTGGCGCCGGTCTACGACACCCTGTAGACGTGGCGGGCCGCGCGCCGCGTCGCCCTGTGACTTCGATAACCTAGGGCGACTCACCACCTGGCCGCCCATCGAGAGGGACTAGATGACCACCGCGCCCGACAGCGCTCCGCACGCCGACGTCGTCAACGGAATCGATTTCAAGGTCGCAGACCTGTCGCTGGCCGAGTACGGCCGCAAGGAGATCCGCCTCGCCGAGCACGAGATGCCGGGCCTG
>CAZEOP010000069.1:0-14819 GCA_964513715.1 uncultured Gordonia sp. | reverse complement strand
GAGGCGACGTGGATCTGCGCACGGACCAGATCGAAGTCGTTGGTGACCTCGGTGATCGGGTGCTCCACCTGCAGGCGGGTGTTCACCTCGAGGAAGGCGAACATCTTGTCGCCCGGGTGATACAGGAACTCGACGGTCGCCGCACCGCAGTAGCCGACGCGTACGGCCAGCCGCTCGGCGGCGCCCTTCACCTCGTCCACCTCGGCCGGCGACAGCACCGGCGATGCCGACTCCTCGATGACCTTCTGATTGCGGCGCTGCACCGAGCAGTCGCGCACACCCAGGGCCCAGGCGGTCTCGCCGTCGGAGATCACCTGGACTTCCACATGCCGGGCCCCGGTGACCAGGCGCTCCAGGAAGACGATGCCGCTGCCGAAAGCGCGCTCGGCCTCGTCGCGGGTGCGCTGGTAGGCGTCCACCAGGTCGGACTCGTCGTCGACCCGGCGGATGCCGCGACCGCCGCCGCCGGCGGTGGCCTTGAGCATCAGCGGGTAGCCGATCTTCTCGGCGGCCGCGACGGCCTCCTCCTGGGTGGCGACCTCGCCGCCGCTCCACGGGGCGACGGGCACGCCGACCTCTTCGGCGATCAGCTTGGCGCCGATCTTGTCGCCCAGGCGGCGCATGGCCTCGGCGGACGGGCCGATGAAGGTGACGCCGAGGCGCTCGCACAGCTCGGCGAAGGCCGGATCCTCGGCGACGAAGCCCCAGCCGACCCACGCGGCGTCCGCGCCGGTCTCGACGAGGGCGCGCTCGAGTACCTCGAGGTTGATGTACGGGCGCGCGGCGGCCGGTCCGAGGTCGTAGGTCAGATCGGCCTCGCGCACGAAGGTGGCGCCGGCGTCGACATCGGTGTGCAAGGCGACGGTCTGGACGTCGCCCCCGGTTTCGGCGTTCAGATCCCGAACGGCGTTGATGAGCCGCATCGCGGCCTCACCCCGGTTGACAATGGCGATTCGACGGAACATGCGCCCTCTCTGGTCTGCGCCATGGCCGGGCATGGCGGTCTCGTGCGGTGCGGAACTCGTCGATCCGGACGGCGGCGCTCAGGCAGGAGCGCACGACGGGCACGCCGGATCGGTGTGGAGCCGTTCTGTCCACGGTAATCGTCGCCGCCCGGGATGGGTATGCCTACTCCAACGTAACCCCGTCGGGTGCGACGAAGGCCACATCGCTGCTAGGGAATATCCCCGCTCAGTGGGCCCACGGTGAGGCCCAGAGCGCCCTGGGCGTAGCGCTGGACCGGGCCCTGTGCGTCGGCGAGTGCGCCCTCGTACCCGGGGCGGGCGACGCCGCGCAGCCGTCCCGCGGTGTCGACTCCGATCAGGGCGATCACTTCGCCGGTGGTCGGGATGCACACGCCCCAGACACAGCGTTGCGCCTCGGCATCGGCCTCGGCATCGCTCGTGCCGGCGCGGTGGTCCTCGGCGCGGTGGTCCTCGGCGCCGGTGACGTAGGCGACCGGATCGGGCACCCCGAGAGCGGTCAGCGCCGGCACGTCGGAGAGTCGGTCGTCGTGTCGCAGGGCCCGCAGGTACCAGGCCCCGGCGTTGATCTCGACGGCTCTCATCGGACTGAGCGGATGGGTGCGACGGCGAGGGCGCCCAGAACCGCGAGGGCGCCGCCGAGGATGAACAGCGACGGGTAACCGACCGCGGCGACCACCATCGACGCGACGAACGGCGCCAGGATCTGCGGGCCGGCGTTGGCGACGTTGAGGACGCCGAGGTCGCGGGCGGCGTGTTCGGCCTTCGGCAACACCATCGTCACCAGCGCGGTGTCGACCGCCATGAAGCAGCCGAAAGCCAGGCCGTTGACCGCGGCGAAGGCCAGCATCCCGGGCCAGGTCGGGCTGATCACCGGAATCACCAGGCTGATCGCGGCGAGCGCCGCCGAGAGGGCGACGAAGATCTTGCGCCGGTCGAGCTTGTCGGACAGGACGCCGCCGACCACCGTGGAGATCGCCATGGTGGCGGCGGTGATCGGGACCAGCACGGCCACGGCGTGTTCGGGTTTCAGGTCTCTGGGCAGCATGATGTGATCTTGCAGGATGTACAGCTGGTAATTGGTCACTGCGAAGTATCCGAGCACCAGAAGGGCCCGGCCGATGAAGGCCCAGCGGAAGTCGTGCTCGCGGAGCACCTCCAGGAACATCCGGACCTGTTGCCGGAGGGACGTCGATTCCTGCGGCGGCAACGGCTGCTCTTTCGCGCCGGCCGTGAACACTACGGCCGCCGCGGCGACGATCAGGCCGAGCACGAGGTAACCGGTGCGCAGGTTCTCGGAGAACATCGAGGCGATCACCACGCCGATCGCACCACCCACCGGGATGCCCAGGCCGACGGCCGCCGAGGCGATGCCGCGGCGGCTCAACGGAACGCGGTCGGGCACCACCGAGGTGATGGCCGCCTGATAGACGTTCATCGTCGCCTGGGCGAAGCACCAGGCGATGGCCACCAGCAGCACGGTGCCGGCGCTGCCGAGCAGGAACATGGCGAGCACCGCGACCACGCCACCGCCCAGAATCCACGGATTGCGGCGCCGGGAGCGGTCGGAGAGGGCGCCGGCCACCGGATTGACCAGGGTCGCGAACAGTGCCGCGACGCCGGCCACGATGCCGAGGTTGGTGACCTTGTCGGCCGGGTCGATCTGCTCCACCTGCAGTGGCAGCAGGACCGAGCCGACACCCAGGTACAGGACGAACATCGCTGAATTGCCGAGGAACAGCAGGCCGAGCAGCCTGCCGTCGATCCGGCGGCCGGCCGTCTCGGCGGCGGCGCCGCCGACGTCGCGGTGTGCGGGTGTGCTCATGGGGTCTCCAGGGGGCAGACGGGGATCGTCAGGCGATCTCGGCGGTGAGCGGAAGGTCGGTGACGGAGGTGCCGGCGTGCAGGAGGAAGGTGCCCGGTTCCCGCACCCAGCCGCCGTCGGTCCAGTGCTCGAAGGCGCGCCGCGGCAGGGTGAGCCGTACCGTCACCGCCTCGCCGGGTGCCGCGGTGACCGGGGCGAAGGCGGCGAGCCAGCGCACCGGCCGGTCCACGCTGCTGCCGGTGCGCGACAGGTAGGCCTGCACCACCTGGCGCCCGGACCGCCGGCCGGTATTGCGGACCGTCACGGTGGCGCCGATGCCGTCGTCGGTCGGTGCGCCGACCGACAGCGCCGAAAGCTCCCACTCGGTGTAGCCGAGCCCGTGACCGAACGGGTAGGCGGGTTCGGTTCCGGCTCGCAGCCAGGCGCGGTAGCCGAGGTGGACGCCCTCGTCGTAGCGCAGGGTGTTCTCCGCGTCCGGGGTGGTGGACAGCACAGGTACATCGGCCATGGTCTTGGGCCAGGTGTTGGGGAGACGGCCGCCCGGCTCGGTGGTGCCGGTCAGGACGTCGGCCAGGGCGTTCCCGAACTCCTGTCCGGGGAACCAGGTCAGCAGCGTGGCGGCGACGTCGTCGCGCCACGGCAGTTCGACGGGCGAACCGGCGTTCACCACGACGACGGTGCGCGGATTGACCGCGGCGACCGCGGCCACCAGCTCGTCCTGCCGGCCCGGCAGGCGCAGGTCGGCGCGGTCGAAGCCCTCCGACTCGATCTGCTCGGTGGTGCCGACCACCACCACGGCCACCTCGCTGGACCGGGCGAGTTCCACCGCGGCCGCGAACTCCTCGTCGTCGCTGCGGCGGGGCCGGCTGACCGCCAGGGTCAGGCCGATCACCGGCAACGGCCCGCCGGGTACCAGACGAATCGTCACGTCCAGCTCTTGGCCGACGGTCAGGGTCCGGGTGACGAAGCGCTGCGGCGGGTGCAGGGCGATCGCCGCCGGATCGGTGCCGACCGGGGGGATCATCTCGGCGATCACCGTCTCGCCGTCGAGGGTCATCGAGAAGTCGCCGACCCCGGCCAGGCCGATGCGCCAGTCGCCGTCGGCGTCTGCGCGGAGGGTGGCTCGCGCCTCGATGGCGGTGGCGCCCAGGGCGTGCGGATTGTTGAACAGCATCAGCCGGCCCGCCGTGCGATGTTCGGAGGCGCCGACCCGATGCCCGTCGTAGTAGCGCACGCGCAGGCCCGGGGTGCCGGTGGAGGGGTCGGTGATCAGGGTCAGCGGGGCCTCGATCAGGTCCTCGCTCAGGTGGACGCCGGGGGCGTGCGCCAGCGGCAGCAGCGCGGACAGGGCGGTGAGCGGCGAGACGGTGTGCCCGGGAATCACGGTGGCGCTGCCGCCGCCCAGGTACCGCGGATCGTCGGCGCCGGGCCCGATCAGGGCCACCGAGGCGGGTGCTTGCAGGGGCAGGGTGCCGTCGTTGGACACCAGCACCATCGCCGCTGCCGCCGCCGAGCGCACCAGTCGCCGGGCCTGGGCATCGGTGAACGACGGTGCGGGCGCCGGGCGCCGATCCAGGGCGCCGACCCGGCGGGCGAAGCGCAGAATGCGGCGGACCTTCTCGTCGATCGCGGCTTCGGCGACGGTGCCCGCGCGGACCGCTTCGGCCAGCGGTTCACCCCATACCGGGGACGGGCCCGGCATCGCCAGATCGCAGCCGTGTGCGGCGGCCCGGGTGGTCCGCACCGCGGACCAGTCCGAGACCACCACGCCGTCGAAGCCCCACTCGCCCTTCAACGGCTCGTCGAGCAGCGGGTTCTCGGTCATCGTGGTGCCGTCGACCGCGTTGTACGCGGCCATGACCATCCAGGCGCCGGCCGCCACCGAGCGTTCGAACGGGTACAGGTACACCTCCCGAAGGGTGCGCTCGGCCACGTCGACGTCGACGGTGAACCGTTCGGTCTCCGAGTCGTTGGCCACATAGTGCTTGGGACAGGCGCTGACGCCGTGAGCCTGGACCGATCGCACATAGGACTCGGCGATCTCGGCGGTGAGCATCGGGTCCTCCGAGAGGCATTCGAAATGCCGGCCGCCGAGTGGGGAGCGTTGCAGGTTGATGGTGGGCCCGAGGACGGCGTACACGCCCTTGCGGCGGGCCTCGGCGGCGATCAGTGCGCCGAGTTCGGTCACCAGATCCCGGTCCCAGGTGGCGGCCAGCGCGCTGCCCGACGGCAGGCTCACCGACGGGTCGCGCTCGTCCCATTGCTCACCGCGCACACCGGACGGTCCGTCGGACACCGGCATCTCGGCCAAGCCGATCGCGGGTGCGCCGGCCATCCGGAAGAAGGCGGCACCGGAGATCAGGGCGATCTTGGCCGGCAGATCCAGTCGGGTCAGCAACTGGTCGATGGACTCGGACATTCGTCGGCTCCTCCGGGAATTCGCACGGTGCGGGCATGAGCGTGCCAGGCTCCCGATCCATTACCGAGTGGCCAGTCAGTTATGTTATCGACTCGTGATCATTCGGGGGCGCGTGCCCCACCGGTGGCCGAGGCTATTAGGGTCGGCGCTCATGACGCCGCAACCACGGCGCCGCTTGCGTGGTGAGCAGCGCCGAGAGCAGATCATCGACGAGTCCCTGAGGGTTTTCGCCGAGCAGGGCTACCGCAATGCCTCCACCGCCGAGATCGCCGAGCGCTGCGGTCTGTCGCAGCCTGGGCTGTGGCATTACTTCCCGAACAAGGCGGCACTGCTGACCGCGGTGCTCGCGCAGCGCGACCTTCGGGACCTCGAGCGCTTCGCCGCCGGCGAGCGGCTGCGCGGTGTCGGTGCGCTGCGCCGGCTGCAGGTGCTGGTGCGTGCCAACGAGAGCGTCCCCGGTCTGGTGCAGCTGTTCACCGTCGTCTCGGGGGAGGCGGTCACCGCCGATCATCCGGCGCGGGAGTGGGCGACTCGGCACTACCGCGCCCTGCGCGACCGACTGGTCGAGGCGCTGCGCGAGGGCATCGACGACGGTGAGTTGCGGGCCGATCTCGATGTCGCCGCACTGGCCGGGCAGATCGTCGCCACGATCGACGGTCTTCAGTTGCAGTGGCTGCTGGATCCGGAGCGGGTCGACATGGCGGCGTTCTTCGACGACTACATCGAGGGATTGATCGCGCGCATTCGGGTGGAGGATTCGGACGATTCCGGCGCATAGATAACGAAATAATAACGGTAAGGCATCGAGAAAGTCTCGTAGCTGACTGGGTACTCGGTTAATTGGCGGTGTGGCCGCAGACTCGAGTCCATGAGAGTCGCCAATCCCGCCCGGCTGCTGTTCGGGCTGTGTGCCGTGGCAGCCGTCCTGGCCTGCCTGATCGTCCTGATCGTCTCCGCGCCCGCGGCGGCCACCCCGGCTGCCGGAACGGCTGAATCGGCCTATCGGGTGCCGGGTCCCTGGTCGGTGAACCACGAGGCCGGCGCCGGGTGCTGCGATACGACCGGCGCGAAGTTCGACCTCTGGTATCCGGCCGATCTGGGTGCCGAGGGCATCCGGCACCCGGTCATCACCTGGGGTAACGGCACCCTCGCCGAACCGGGTCGGTACGACGCTCTTCTGCGACACCTCGCGTCCTGGGGGTTCGTGGTGATCGCCACCCAGAACCAGTTCAACAACAGCGGAGCCGATATGCGGGCGGCAGCCGAGTACCTGGTCCGACAGAACTCCACCGCGGGCAGCCGGTTTCACCGGAAGCTGGACACCGCGGCGATCGGTGCCGCCGGGCATTCGCAGGGCGCCACCGGCTCGCTGGCGGCGATGATCGACGATCCCGCGCTGATCAAGACGGCGCTGCCGATCGAACTGCCCGCGCAGCGCTTCTGTGCCGGCGAACCGTGCAGTACCCCGAGGGATCTGCGGAGCGGCTCGATCTTCTACCTGAACGGATCGGCGGACACCTTCCTGTCGCCGTCCACGGACGAGGACGCGCACGCCTGGCCGGGCGGTGCGATCCAGTCGGATCAGGCCTTCTACCGGGCGACGCCGGAACGCATCGCCAAGGTGTGGGCGACACTGAACCGCGCCGACCACAACGACGTTCAGGGGCAACCGGACTGCGCGGCCGGGGCCTTCGCCTGCGCCGACGGGGTGACCGGCTACCTCGGCTATGTCACCGCGTGGCTGCGCGGGGAACTGGCCGGAGATGCCCGGGCGCACAGCGTCTTCGTCGCCGACTCCGGTGAGCTCTTCGGCAATCGGGCATGGAGCAATCAGGCCAGCAACATCCGCTGAGTCGTCCCGCGAAAACGCCCCGGCGGCCGGAGTGATCTCCGGCCGCCGGGGCGTTTACTCGGGTAGGAGCGCTACTTGATCTCGAGCAGGACGGTGCCCTGGGTGACGGCGGCGCCGGCCTCCACGGACAGGCCGGTCACGGTGCCGTCCTTGTGCGCGGTGACCGGGTTCTCCATCTTCATGGCCTCGAGCACCACCACCAGGTCGCCGGCCGCGACGGTGTCGCCCTCGGCGACGGCCACCTTGACCACGGTGCCCTGCATGGGTGCGGCCACGGCGTCGCCGGAGACGGCCTTGCCGCCCTTGGCGCCGCGGGTGCGCGGCTTGGGCTTGCGGCGGATCGCGGTCTCGCGACCACCGCCGCCGGACAGGTTCAGCTCGCCCGGCAGCGAGACCTCGACGCGGCGCCCGCCGACCTCCACGACCACGTTCTGACGCGGCAGGGTCTCCTCGTCGTCGCCCTGGGCGCCGGCGCCGCTGTACGGCTCGAGCGGGTTGTCCCACTCGTTCTCGATCCACTTGGTGTAGACGTCGAACTTCTCCGCGCCGTCGGCGTCGAGGCTCGCCTGGAAGGCCGGGTTCTCGACGATGTGCCGGTGGAACGGGATCACGGTGGCCAGACCGTCGACCTCGAATTCGGCCAGCGCGCGGGCGCTGCGCTCGAGGGCCTGCTGGCGGTTCTCGCCGGTGACGATCAGCTTGGCGAGCATGGAGTCGAACTGGCCGCCGATCACGTCGCCCTGGCGGACGCCGGAGTCGACGCGCACGCCCGGACCGGACGGCTCGCGGTAGACGGTCACCGGGCCGGGGGCGGGCAGGAAGCCGCGCCCGGCATCCTCGCCGTTGATCCGGAACTCGAAGGAGTGGCCGCGCGGGGCCGGGTCCTCGGTGATCTCCAGGGCCTTGCCCTCGGCGATGCGGAACTGCTGGCGGACCAGGTCGATGCCGGCGGTCTCCTCGGTGACCGGGTGCTCCACCTGCAGGCGGGTGTTGACCTCGAGGAAGGACACGGTGTCGCCCTGCACCAGGTATTCGACGGTGCCGGCGCCGTAGTAGTGCGCCTCGCGGCAGATCGCCTTGGCCGAGGAGTGGATGCGGGCGCGCTGGTCGTCGGTCAGGAACGGCGCGGGCGCCTCTTCGACGAGCTTCTGGAAACGGCGCTGCAGCGAGCAGTCGCGGGTGCCGGCGACGATCACGTTGCCGTGCTGGTCGGCGATGACCTGTGCCTCGACGTGCCGGGCCTTGTCGAGGTACTGCTCCACGAAGCACTCGCCGCGGCCGAAGGCGGCGACGGCCTCGCGGGTGGCCGACTCGAACAGCTCGGGGATCTCCTCGATGGTGTGCGCCACCTTCATGCCGCGCCCACCGCCGCCGAAGGCCGCCTTGATGGCCACCGGCACGCCGTACTGCTCGGCGAAGGCGACGACCTCGTCGGCACCGGCCACCGGATCCTTGGTGCCCGCGGCCATCGGCGCCTTGGCGCGCTCGGCGATGTGCCGGGCGGTCACCTTGTCGCCCAGGTCGCGGATCGACTGCGGCGACGGACCGATCCAGGTCAGCCCGGCGTCGATCACGGCCTGGGCGAAGTCGGCGTTCTCGGAGAGGAAGCCGTAGCCGGGATGGATGGCGTCGGCGCCGGAGCGGGCCGCCGCATCCAGGATCTTGTCGAAGACCAGGTACGACTCGGCGGAGGTCTGACCGCCCAGGGCGAAGGCCTCGTCGGCCAACTCCACGAAGAGGGCGCCGGCGTCGGGCTCGGCGTACACCGCCACGGAGCCGATACCCGCATCCCGCGCCGCCCGGATGACCCGGACCGCGATCTCACCGCGGTTGGCGATGAGCACCTTCTTGATGGTCGTCTGGGGGATCTCGGTGGTCACTGGCTCTCCTGCCTGGGCCCGCGTCGGGGTCGCGGGCCATCGTCGTGCAAATCCGGTCCTCACACTAACGCACCTAGCAGTTGCTTGGTTTCGCGGGAGGGACGTGTTCTCGAGAGTGTTTACCCGCCCGCGGCGATACGCGCGAGTAGGGACGTGAAGTCTGCGAGGAATGCGCCGATGATCGGTGAGCGGGACCAGCCCGGTTCGTCGGCCGGATACCGCAGGTGCAGGCGCAGACCGCTCGGGGTGCGGTTGACCCAGAGATAGACCTCGTCGTCGTCGTAGGTGTGGCTGCGCAGCACCCGGGCGCCACCGGAGTCCTCGTTGGCGGCCCCGGGTACGCCGCGGGTGTCCATGAACGAGACCACGAACTTCGGTTGCGGAACGAAGCCGAGCAGCTGGCCCAGCCGCAGCAGCGGCAACGAGGCGCCCTCGCGGGCCCGGTCGAGGGAGACCATCATGCGTTCGAGCGCGGTGGGGAAGTCCGGATCGTCGGAGACGTCGATGCCGACCGGCGCCAGCGAGACGAACCAGCCGAGGGCGGCGTGGAACTCGGCGTGGGTGCGGGTGTGCCGCGGCATCAGGGTGGCGAAACGGTCGGCTGGCGCGCCGCCGCGAATGCTCTGCGCACGGTAGACCAGCGCGGCGACGGTCAGCACCGCGCCGATCAGCGAGCCGCCGAGCTCCCGGGCCCGGGCGTCGAGCGCCTCGGTGGCCGCGGCGCCGAGCAGCCCGAGCGTGTGGGCCGGCTGGCAGGACGGCGGATGATCGCGCGGGCCGGGCTGCGGCAGCAGCGCGAACCGCGGCAGGCTCGAGCGTCCGGCCAGGAATTCGCTCCACACGGCCACCGCGGTGTGCCGGGCATCCGCGGCATCGGCCGCCAGCCGCTCGGTGCCGGAGAAGTCCAGGTAACTGCCGACCGGCGGCAGCTGCGGAGGGCGCCGGTCCCGGGCCGCGCGATAGAGCTCGCGCAGTTCGTGCGGCGTGTTGATCAACGAGTAGCCGTCCACCAGCGAATGATCGGCGGCGAACAGCAGCGTGAAGCTGCCCGAGCGGGCGACGGTCGCGAACCGGTAGGCCGGCCAGTGCAGCGGTGCGGTGGCCCGGTCGAAGGAGCCGGCGATCTGCTCGATCAGCAGGTGCGGGTCGCTGTACCAGCCGATGCGGCGCATCCGGAGATGGATGCTGCCCGGGCCGCTGGTGTATCGCTCGGTGGTCTCCCGCGCCGCGTTGAGCGAGACGTGCGAGCGCAGCACCTCGTGCCGATCGATCCAGCCGAGCAGCGCGGTGCGCACGGCGTCGAGGTCGATCTGCTCGTCGAACTCCACCAGTACCCCGAGCCAGGATTCGCGCCCGCCCTGCTGCCCGGTGCGCACCCGGTGATCGTGCGCGGCCCGCAGATGCTGCTCGTGATTGTGCGACGTGCCCCGGTCGTCGCGCGCCCAGGCGCCCAGGCCGCCGGGGGCGGCCGGAATCCATTCGGCGAGGCCTCCCGGCTCGAGCTCGGTGTCGAGGATCTGGAGGAATTCCATGGGGAGCCCGGGGCCGGCCTAGGCCGTCTGTTCGGCGGTCTGCCGCTTGATCCGGGCCAGCATGCCGGTCATGCCGCGCAGTCGCAGCGGGGAGACGACGCCGTCGAGTTGCAGCCGACTCGCGAAGTCGACCGGCACGGCGGCGATCTCGGCCGCGCTGGCGCCGTCGAGGCCCTGGTGCAGGATCGAGGCGAAGCCGCGCGTGGTCGGCGCCTCGCGCGGGGCGCTGAAGTACAGGCGCACCGCGGCCGGGTCGGCCGCGTCGACGGTGAGGAAGATCGGCGACTGGCACTCGGGCACCGGCTCCATCGCGGCCGCCTCCAGGTGGACGGGCAGCTCCGGCAGTTCGTCGGCGAACTCCAGCAGGAGGGTGGCCCGATCGCGCTCGTCGAGCGCGGTGAAGTCGCCGACGATCTCGGCGAGGGCGGGAGTCAGAGTCATGGCGAAGCCCTGTGTCGGCGAACCCGGTGGGACCGAGCCGCTCAGACGGTGCCGGCCTCGGGACCGGTCACGATCGGGGCCCGGACCGCATTGCCCCATTCGGTCCACGAGCCGTCGTAGTTGCGGACCGCGTCGAAGCCGAGCAGGTAGGTGAGCACGAACCAGGTGTGGCTGGAGCGTTCGCCGATGCGGCAGTAGGCGATCGTCGGGGTCGCCGGATCCAGGCCCGCATAGATCTCGTCCAGTTCGGCGCGGGTGCGGAAGCGCGCATCGGGCGCGGCCGCGCGGGCCCACGGGATCGACACCGCGGTGGGGATGTGGCCGCCGCGCAGCGCGCCCTCCTCCGGGTAGTCGGGCATGTGGGTGCGCTCGCCGGTGTACTCCTCGGGGGAGCGCACATCGACCAGCGGCTCGCTGCCGATCGCCGCGCGGACCTCGCCGGCGAACGCGCGGATCACGGTGTCGTCGCGCTCGATCACCGGGTAGTCGCTGCGCGGATACTCGGGCACCTCGAACGAGGTCTCCCGCTGTTCGTCCATCCACGCGGTGCGGCCGCCGTCCAGCAGGCGCACGTCCCGGTGCCCGAAGAGGGTGAACACCCACATCGCGTAGGCCGCCCACCAGTTGTTCTTGTCGCCGTAGACGACGATGGTGTCGTCGCGCTCGATGCCCTTGCTGCGCATCAACTCGGCGAAGGCTTCGCCGTCGATGTAGTCGCGAGTCACCGGATTGTTCAGGTGCAGGTGCCAGTCGATCTTCTGCGCGGTCGGGATGTGCCCGATGTCGTACAGCAGCACGTCCTCGTCGGATTCGACGATCTTCAGGCCGGGGGTGCCCAGGTGCGCCGAGAGCCACTCGGTGCTGACCAGGCGCTCGGGATGGGCATAGCTGGCGAAGGCCGGGTTCGGATCGAATTCGACAGTCACTGGGGCCTCCTGATCGCTGCACGGTTGTCGGGGAAATCTCCGCGGCCGCCGCTGGCGACTCCGACGGCACTCAAGCATACGGGTCGTACCTCGCGTGTGCCCGGCGGCGGGGCCGCGCGTCCGTGGCCGCGGGCCCGGTGCCTTTGATAGGTTTCGCGCCATGATCCGTCTGCGATCCGCGCGCCGTGTCCTGTTCGTCCCGCTGGCCCTGCTGCTCGGCGCCCTGCTGGTGCTGACCGGGTGCGGCGAGCTGACACCCGGCTCGCCGCGCACCCCCAAGCCCACCGCCGCGCCCAAGAAGTGCAGCGAGCAGGCGTGTCCGGAGCTGACCTCGCCGGCCGGTGACATCGAGGCCTCCGGGGTCACTCCGGCCAATGCCGCGAGCACCGTCCCGGCCTACCTGAAGAGCGTGCTCGACGATCTGGACGTCGCCTGGCAGGGCTGGTTCAGTGCGCTGAACATCGGCGAGGCGAGCGCCGGACGGCAGCTGATCGGGCCGGGAGCCCGCTTCACCACTCGCTGCGAGGACGCCGACGGTGCGACGCTGACGATGACCAGCGACTTCCCGAACGCCCTGTACTGCGCGCTGGATCCGGGCCGGGACGGGCAGAACAACGAGCGGACCGGCTCGGTGATCCTGCCGGAGACCACCTTCGCCGACATCTGGGACGGCAAGCTGATGGGACAGCGCGGGGTGCTGCTCGGTGATTTCAGCGCGGCGACCATCGTCGCCCACGAGTACGGGCACAACGTCATGTACCGGCTCGCCGAGGCCTACGGGCTGTCGGACGCGCAGCTGCCGGGCGGCAACAACGCCGAGCTGCTGGCCGACTGTTTCGCCGGCAACTGGGGAAAGACGGTCTTCGCCCGCGACGACCTCTCGGCCAAGGAGATGGCCCAGGCCGTGGTGCTGATGGTGAGCGTCTCCGATCCGGCGCCGGGCATGGGCCACGGCACCATCCCCGAGCGGGTGGCGGCGATCAGCCGCGGCTTCGGCAAGACCGGCGCGGGTACGCCCGGGACCTGCCTGGGCAAGTACTGGCCCGAGGTGCTCGCTCCGGCGTAGCCGATCACTCTAGGGCGTCGCGGGCAGCGCCTCGACGATCATCGCCGCGGCGGTGCGCTCGCCGGCCATCAGCCAGACCGACAGCACATCGCCCTCCCTGTGGGCCAACAGCTGCGGTGCATCCTCGAGCTGCAGGGGCGAGTCGTGCTCCACCACGGCCCGCAGCGGCAACTGCTCGCGCAGATCCGGCTGAGTGGCGAGGGCCTCCTCCAGCGCGGTCCAGTACACCGCATTGTTGACGTGGTCGATGATGTCCAGATCGCAGACGCGCAGCAGGAAGGGCACCGGAACGGCGGCGGGGTGCGGCGCCGGATCCAGCCACTTCTTCCAACGCAGCCGCCCGGGGACCGCGGCGCCGCCCATGCGGTGCAGGAAGGTCTCGCTCAGTGCGGACGGGGTGAGCGTGTCGATGTTGAAGTTGATCCAGAAGCCCTCGGTCGCGATCCGGGTGCCCGCGGCGCCGTCGAGGTCGACGCGGGCGGTCATCCAGCGGGAACCGGTGTGGGCGGCCCACCGCTCGGCGGTCAGCTGATCGGGCTGCTCACCGATCGCGTGCATCTCGATCACGGTGCGGCGCAGCACCCAGTGCGGATGGATCTGCGAGTGTTCGATCTGCTCCAGATGATCCTGGCCGAGATCCTGCAGACTCCGGGCCACGCCGTCGAACTTGAGACGGCGGTCGTGGCTGATGTCGTCGCCGCGGACCGGCCAGGTGGCGGTGAAGATCGCGCCCTCGGCCACCAGCTCGCGGCGCAGCTCCGGGTCGTCGTGGCGGGGGGACAGCGGTTCGCCGATCATGTCCGGAGTGTTCCACACCCGCCTATCCGTGCCAAAGTGCGGTCTATCCGTGCCACAGCGTGCTGACGGCCACACCCACCTCGGCGAGCAGGTCGCGTGTCAGCGGCAGGCTGATGCCGATCACGCTCGACGGATCGCCGTCGATGCCGTCGAGCAGCCAGCCGCCGAGGCCGTCGAGGGTGAAGGCGCCCGCCACCTCCAGCGGCTCACCGGTCGCGACATAGGCGTCGATCACCGCGTCCGAGACGTCCGAGAACCGGATCAGGGTGCCGCGTGTGCCCGAGGCCAGGTGCGCGACGGCGCCGCCGGACATCCGGGTGACGCAGTGGCCGGTCAGCAGGGTGCCGGTGCGGCCGCGCATCTGACGCCAGCGTTCCCGCGCGACCTCGGGGGTCTTCGGTTTGCCGGTCAGCCGGCCCTCGATCAGCAGCATGGAGTCGCAGGTGAGGATCACACCGTCGGCCGCGACCTGCGCGATCTGCGGGTCGTCGGAGGCGAGCACCTGGGCGACGATCGCCTCGCCCTTGGCCTTCGCCAGCTCGGTCACGATCGCCTCGGGCGGCTGATCGGCCAGTCCGGCGATCAGCGCGTCCTCGTCGAGATCGGCGACCAGCACCAGCGGGTCGAGCCCGGCGGCGCGCAGGACGCCGCGGCGGGCCGGCGAGGCCGAACCGAGCAGGACCCGGGTCATCCGTGCGCCGGGCCTCAGCCGCGGTGGGGGTAGCTGCTGGGCATGCCCCAGGACACGCGATGCATGTCGACGGGCCGGCCCCAGTCGTCGATCGGCCCGGTGGTGCCGGTACCGCCGGCGCCACCGGCCGTCGAGAGCACGGCCACCAGCGCCGCGATCTCCTCGTCGGTGGGGGAGCCCTTGACGACGGTCAGGAACGGCTCGGCCGGCTTCTCGTCGCGGGCCGTGTCGCTGCGCGTCGCCGGATCACTCTGGCCGGTCACAGCGGGATGTTCCCGTGCTTCTTGGGCGGCAGCTGCACGAACTTGCGCTCGAGCAGGCGCAGCGCATTGGCGATCTGCCCGCGGGTGTGGCTCGGCGGGATCACCGCGTCGACGTAGCCGCGCTCGGCGGCGACGTACGGGTT
>CAZEOP010000068.1:0-14914 GCA_964513715.1 uncultured Gordonia sp. | reverse complement strand
CGCCGCCCCGCACGCGGCCTACTTCGGCGAGAAGGACTACCAGCAGCTGGTGCTGATCAATCAGATGGTCACCGACCTGAACCTGGACGTCGAGGTGATCGGCGTGCCCACCGTGCGTGAAGCCGACGGTCTGGCGATGAGCTCGCGCAACCGCTATCTCTCGCCGGCCGAGCGGGAGTTGGCCACCACGCTGTCGGCAGCGCTGCTGGCCGGTGCGCACGCCGCCGAGCACGGCCGCGCCGCCGTGCTCGCCGCCGCGCGGGCCGTGCTCGACACCGCGCCGGACATCGACGTCGACTATCTGGAGCTGCGCGACCGCAGCCTCGGCGAGGCGCCCGAACAGGGCGACGGCCGCCTGCTGGTGGCCGCGCGCTTGGGCGCCACCCGGCTGATCGACAACGTCGGCGTCGATCTCGGCGGTGTTCGCCGGGCCTTCGACGACGAGGCCAAGGAAGACTTTTTCGCCGCTGGAGACGCCAGCACACGAGGAGAGGGTTGATTTGATGTTCCGCACCATGATGACGTCCAAGATCCATCGCGCCACCGTGACGCAGGCCGACCTGCATTACGTCGGTTCGGTGACGATCGACGCCGACCTGCTCGACGCCGCCGGCCTGCTGGAAGGTGAGCAGGTCGCCATCGTCGACATCGACAACGGCAACCGTCTGGAGACCTATGCGATCGCCGGTGAGCGCGGCAGCGGGGTGATCGGCATCAACGGTGCCGCGGCCCACCTGGTGCACCCGGGCGACCTGGTCATCATCATCGCCTACGGCATGCTCAACGAGCAGGAGCTGCTCGACTACGCGCCCAAGGTGGTCTTCGTCGATGAGGACAACCGGCCGGTGACTCTCACCGACGATCCGGCCGACGTACCCGCCGGCTCGGGCCTCAAGGATCCGCGGGTGCTGGCCACCGCCGGTTCCTAGTTCCGATGCTGCTCACGATCGCCGTCGGGAACACGAACATCCATCTCGGGGTGTTCGCGGGTTCGGGCGAGCACGCGCACCTGGTGCGCGACTGGCGCATCCACACCGAGCCGCACTACACGGCCGACGAGCTCGCCCTGCTGGTGCGCGGACTGCTCGGCGCCGACCTCGAGCGCGTGACGGCGGTGGCCGCCCTCTCCACCGTCCCGTCGCTGTTGCGCGAGTTGCGCGTCATGCTGCCGCGGCACTTCGGCCCGCGCGAGGCCGACGCACCGGTCGACGGCGAACCCGTGGCCGCGGGCCGGCACATCCTGCTGGAGCCGGGGGTGCGCACCGGGATGCCGCTGCTGGTGGACAACCCCAAGGAGGTCGGCACCGACCGCGTCGCCAATGCGCTGGCCGCCCACGCCCGGGCCGGTGGGCGGGCGAGCATCGTCGTCGCCTTCGGCACGGCCACCGTGGTCGATGCGGTCTCGGCCAAGGGCGAGTTCCTCGGCGGCGCGATCGCCCCGGGCGTGAACCTGGGTGTGGAGGCGCTGAGCGAGCACACCGTCACCGTGCGCCGGGTGGAACTGCAGGCGCCGCGCAGCGTGATCGGGAAGAACACGGTCGAGGCGCTGCAGTCGGGCATCCTGTACGGCTTCGCCGGTCAGGTGGACGGTCTCGTCGCCCGGATCCGGGCCGGGGTCGACGGCTTCGCCGGCGACGATGTGGCCGTGATCGCGACCGGTTTCGCCGCGCCGCTGATGTACGACGAGTGCGCGAGTCTCACCGACCTCGCCCCGCATCTGACACTCGACGGCCTGCGCCGCGTCTACGAGCGCTCCCGCCAGCCCCGCCGCTGACCCGGGTCGGGCACAGCCGTCACGCCCAATTGTCGCCGCCGCGCACAGCCGTCACCGACGCCCCTGATCGGTGACGCCTGTGCCCACCGGTGACGGTTGAGTGTGACGGTTGTGCGCGGAGCCGGAGTCAGTGCAGCGGATGGGTCAGCAGCAGTTCGCAGTTGCGGTCGGACGGCTTGCCCAGCAGATTGTCGTCGCGGTGGATGTCGTTGTAGCTGAGCTCGCGGTACAGGCTCGCCAGACCGGTCGGGGACAGGTCGTCCTCGTTCGCCGTGTACGGGGAGTTGGCCTCGATCAGCGGTGTGAAGATGCTCAGCGTGCCGTCGCGGTTGTCGACGACCTCCAGGATCCGGGCCAGCTGTGGGAAGTCGATGTGGCTGGCGGTGTTGATCTCCCAGAAGCAGTTCTTCGGGTTGCCGGCGCGGTGCGCGATCATCTCGTTGCGGTGGGTGTGTCCGTTGACCCAGGCGATCACATTGCGGTGGCGCTTGAGCATGGCCACCACGTCGCGGCCCAGATACTGCCGCTCCCCGGGGGTCTCCGGGTTGGGCAGCGTCGTGGTCATCGTCGCCGAGGTGTGGTGGCTGAAGACCAGCACCAGTTCGTCGCGGTGGGCCGCCAACTTCCGCTCGATCCAGCGCAGCTGCTTTTCGCTCATCGAGCCGTCGGAGATGCCGAGGCTGTTGGTGGTGTTCATCGCGATACCGCGGACGCCGGGGGCGATCGAGAAGGTGTACCAGGTGGGTCCGTCCGGGGCCGAGAAGCCGTGTCCGACGGGGCCGGCGCCCCGGACGTCGGGTGCAAAGTGCCGGCGGACGTACTCCTGCGTGCTGAACGGCCGGCGCCGGGCATCGGCGGTGACCGGGAACGACGGCCCGGTGACGCGGAGCTTGCTCAGCAGCGGGCCGAGGGCGCTGGGATTCGTGGTCAGGGTGTGCGCGAGTTCGGTCGCGGCCGGATCGCTGGCCGGCAGATCGAGCTTGATGCCCGAGGTGTACATCGCGTCGAGGACGCCGTTGGGCACCGTGCCCAGGAACTGGTCGTCGTGGTTGCCGAACACCGAGTACCACGGGGTGTTCAGACCGGGGCTGTGGTGGCTGCGCATCGCGGCCTGCAGCAGACCGGGGATCTGCACGAAGCCGCGGTCCTTGTAGATGTCTCGGGTGGCCAGTTCCGGGCGGTAGTAGAGACTCGAACCGAGTGCCTGCACGCCCTCGAAGCGGTCGGCCGCACCGGTGTTCGGCGTGATCTCGCCGCCGGACATCAGCCGCAGGAACCAGGTGAGTTCGATGTGCTCGCGGTTGTCGGTGTTGTCGCCGGTGCTCACCACGGCGTCGAACCGCCGCCCGGTGAACGGGCCGGCCGCGACGGAGTTGATGGCGTCGATCAGCGACACCGCGCCCTGGGTGCCCAGCGCCTCCTGCGGCCGGTAGGCGGGCGGCTGGAGCGGATGCAGGTATTCGAAGCGGGCGGGGCTCTGCACGTCGGAGATGTGGATGTCGGTGGTCTGCACCAGGCAGGCCAGGTCGCTGCGGCGGCCCTCGCGCCCGGACCGCGCCGCCGCCAGCTCCTGCCGGACGTACAGCGGCCAGCCGGGTCCCTCGGTGAGCCGGCGGTAGCCGCCGCGGCGCGTCTCGCCGGGCACCGCGGTGCGTGCCAGGGTGGTGCCGGCGGTGTGCGCGCCGGCGAGTGCGCCCGGGTCGGCGTGCACCGGTGCGCGAGTGGAACCCGCGGCGAGGGCCCCGACGGCCACGGCTCCGGCGGCGAGGAAGGTACGGCGCGACACGTCGGCAGCCTGATTACCGGAGGGCGAATCAGGCGTGGATGTCGAATCAGGCATGGATGTCACTGTAACGGGGGACACGCCACAAGGGAATTGTGATCGCCGCGCATTTAACTCTCGCGTCGCGGTGGGGATCGATGCCACAATGATTCCGTGATCCAGAGCTGTATGGAGTGTTGTCGCTAGCTGAGACCGCATCGCGGTCCGGCTCTCCGGTCAACCCCCGCTCGATTCCGATCACCCTGAGGACTTCTCCGATGACCCTCGTTCTTGACGTTCCCGTCACCGTCCGCACCAGCTCCCCGGCACCGCTCTCGGTGCCCACCGCGCAGTATCGCGGCGCCGTCGACGACGGTGCCGTCGTCGTCGACCTGCGTTCGGCCGCCGCCCGCGCCGCCGAGGGGGCCCTGCTCGGCGCGCTGGCCCTGCCCCTCGACGATGCGCTGGCCCTGCTGACGCCGGGTACCGCCGGCGCACTGCGTTCGGCGTCGACGGACGCGCAGTGGCTGCTGGTGACCGGCGACGGCTACGACGCCGAGCAGGTCGCATGGCACCTGCAGGCGCGTGGCGTTCGGGGTGCCCGCTTCGTGCTGGGCGGTCACCGGGCCCTGGCTGCGGCCGGTCTGGCGACCACGGGCGCGGTGGACGCGCAGGCACACGTCTTCTTCTCCTGAGCCAGGCGGTACCCTGATCCCTCGTGAGTGACCAGGCGCCCGAGACCCAGGATCAGACCCCCGAACAGCTGCGAATCCGCCGCGAGAAGCGGGAGCGCATCCTCGGTGAGGGGCGCGAGGCCTACCCGGTCGGCGTGGCCCGCACGCACACCCTCGCCGAATTGCGTGCGCAGTACGGGGAACTGGAGGCCGGCACCGAGACCGGGGTCACCGTCGGCGTCGCCGGCCGGGTCATCTTCCTGCGCAACAAGGGCAAACTCTGCTTCGCCACGCTGCAGGAGGGCGACGGCACGCAGCTGCAGGCCATGGTGAGCTTCAACGGCGTCGGTGAGGAGTCGCTGGCCCGGTGGAAGGCCGACGTCGACCTGGGCGACATCGTCTTCGTCCGCGGCCAGGTGATCAGCTCGCGCACCGGTGAGCTGTCGGTGATGGCCGACGCGTGGGAGATGGCGTCGAAGGCCCTGCGTCCGCTGCCCGTCGCGCACAAGGACATGAGCGAGGAATCGCGGGTCCGACAGCGCTACGTCGACCTCATCGTGCGGCCGGAGGCGCGCGCGATGGCGCGCACCCGCGTCACCGTGATGGCGCAGCTGCGCAAGTTCATGACCGAGCGCGGCTTCCTCGAGGTGGAGACGCCGATGCTGCAGACGCTGCACGGCGGCGCCGCGGCCCGGCCCTTCGTCACCCGGTCCAATGCCTTCGACATGGATCTGTACCTGCGTATCGCGCCCGAGCTCTTCCTCAAGCGCTGCGTGGTCGGCGGCATCGACCGGGTCTTCGAGGTGAACCGCAACTTCCGCAACGAGGGCGCGGACTCCACGCATTCGCCCGAGTTCGCGATGATGGAGA
Organism: uncultured Gordonia sp.; assembly: GCA_964513715.1. Taxonomy (GTDB): domain Bacteria; phylum Actinomycetota; class Actinomycetes; order Mycobacteriales; family Mycobacteriaceae; genus Gordonia. Next base: position 9,834 of record CAZEOP010000068.1, on the reverse strand, counting down.
CCTACCAGGCCTACGGCGACTACGACGATTCGGCGACGATGATCCGCGAGCTGGTGCAGGCGGTCGCGCTCGGTGCGCTGGGGACGCTGACCCCGACCATGCCCGACGGCTCGGTTTACGACCTGGGCGGTGAGTGGATGAGCCTGGAGATGTACCCGTCGCTGTCCGAGGCGCTCGGCCGCGAGATCGTGCCGCAGGCCCCGGGCCAGGGCACCACGGTCGATGAGCTGCTGGCCATCGCCGACGAGGTGGGGCTGGCCGTGCCCAAGGACAAGGGCTACGGGCACGGCAAGCTGGTCGAGGAACTGTGGGAGCACCTGGTCGGCAGCACGCTCGACCAGCCGGTCTTCGTACGCGATTTCCCGGTGGAGACCTCGCCGCTGGTGCGTGCGCACCGCAGCGTGCCCGGCGTGGTGGAGAAGTGGGACCTGTACGTTCGCGGCTTCGAGCTGGCGACCGGCTACTCCGAACTGGTCGATCCGATCATCCAGCGCGAGCGTTTCGTCGATCAGGCTCGCCTGGCCGCCGCCGGCGACGATGAGGCGATGGTGCTCGACGAGGAGTTCCTCACCGCCATGGAGTACGCCATGCCGCCGACCACCGGCACCGGCATGGGCATCGACCGGCTGCTGATGGCGCTGACCGGTCTGGGGATCCGGGAGACCGTGCTGTTCCCGCTCGTCAAGCCCGTAAGCTCGTAGCTCATGTGGTCTGCACTGGGCGGTACATTCGGGTTGGCGATGGGCCTGGCGCTCAGTCCGCTGGCGATCACCACGGCATTGATCCTGCTGCTCGGTGAGCGGCGCGGACGGTTGCGCGCGCTGGCCTTCGCGATCGGCTGGTTCGTCGCGATGATCGCCATCACGCTGATCCCGATGCTGCTGATCGATACCGCGCACGACGACGACCCGGACGCCACGGCCACCGGTCTGGACGTGATGCATCTGGCCTTCGCGGGCTTGTTCTTCGCGCTGGCCGGGGTCACCTGGCTCAAGCGGCCGGCCCACGAGCGCAAACCCGCGGATGCGGCGCGGGCGCCGCAGCCCGCCGGCGACGCCGGGGTGCTGGAACTCGAAGTCCTGGACCTGGAGCCGCCGGAGAAGAAGGGTTTCCTGTCCCGGCTCGACGGCATGGGGGTGTGGGCCTGCCTCGGACTGGGCCTGGCCCAGGGTGTGCTGATCATCAAGAACCCGCCGCTGGGCATCAGCGCGGGCGGCATGCTCGGCGCCGCCGACCTCCCGCAGGCCGAACAGATTCTGTCGGTGGTGATCTTCGCGGTGCTCGCCTCGCTCGGCGCGCTGCTGCCGTTGGCGGTGTCGATCGCCGGCGGTCCGAAGGTGGATCATGCGCTGCACGATGCCCGGCACTGGATCGAGGACCACATGACCGCGATCACCCTGGTGGTGCTGCTGGTGGTCGGCGTGATCTTCCTCGGCGAGGGTCTCGGTATCGCGGACTGATTCCGCGCGCCGGCCGGTCAGTCACCGAGGAGCGCGCGGACCCGGTCGACGGTGCCGGTCGCGGCGTCGACGCGGTGCCACGGCTCGCCCGGCGGGCTGAGCGCGGTGGTCTGCGCCCGGGCGACGGCGGCGTCCGCGTCCGAGGCATCCGGGCCGCGCCGGGCGATCCGCTCGATCCGCGCGGCCTCGGGCAGCTCGAGCCAGACTCCGGTGAACGATGCCCGGGTGCGCTCGGCCAGCGCCGCGAGCGCGGCCTGCTCCCCGGGCTGCCCGGAGACGGCGTCGACGATCACGCTCTGCCCGCCGGCGAGCGCCTGTGCGGCCAGCCGGTGCACCTCGTCGTACACGCGTGCGCTCGCCGCCGGCGTGTACGACGAAGCCGGCAGATGCTCGACGACCGGCACGCCGGCCAGGCGTTTGCGCAGCACATCGGTGCGCAGAATCCGCGCTCCGGGCGGGGCGCCGACGTCGCCGCCGACGGCCCGGGCCACGGTCGACTTCCCGGTGCCGGAGGCGCCGGCGATCGCGACGAGCCGCGCCGTCGCGGGCTCGGTGAGCGCCAGCGCGAGGTCGAGGTAGGCGCCGGCCCGCTCGGGATCGCCGCCGGCGGCGGCGACGTGGGCGCGGACCGTCGCCCGCACACTGAGCATCAGCGGCAGCAGGACCACGCCGTCCTCGTCGTCGTCGCGGCGATCGAGGTAGGCGTTCGCCACGACATTCGCCTCGTGGCGCAGTCCGCGCGCCCACAGGTCCATCAGCACGAAGGCCAGGTCGTAGAGCACATCGGTGACGGCCAGCTCGGGGTCGAATTCCAGGCAGTCGAAGAGCACCGGTGCATCGTCGATTACCGCGATGTTGCCCAGGTGCAGATCGCCGTGACACAGGCGGACCCGGCCGCGCCGGGCGCGTGCGTCGAGCAGGTCGGTGTGCGTCGAGACCAGCTCGCGCAGACGCTCGGTGAGCGCGGCGGCTCGCTGCGGGGCCAGGATCTCCGGGAACCGCGACATGCTCGCCAGATTGCCGTCCACCACGTCGAGCAGCCGGGCGGCGCCGGCCGGATCGTCGCTCACCCGGGCCACGGCGTGCAGGTCGGCGATCGCGTCGGCGAGCCGGGTCAGCAGGCCGTCGGACAGCGACCCCTCCTCGGCCCAGTGCGCCAGCAGAGCGTCGTCGGGGAAGCGGACCATCTCCAGGGCCACCTCGTCCGGCGGGCCGGGACCGTCGAGCACCGCGGTGCCGCCCGGTGCCTCGGAGAAGGTGTGCACGGCCAGATAGAGCTGCGGGGCGGTGCGCCGGTTGAGGTCCAGCTCGGTGTGCAGTGCCTCGCTCCGCCGGGCGACGGTGGAGAAGTCGAGATAGCGCAGCCGGACCGGGCGCTTGAACTTCCACGCGCGCTCTCCGGTCAGCACGATCACCGCGCCGTGCGTGACGATGGCCCGGTGCGGTTCCGCCGGATCGAGCAGCCCGGTCCGCCGCAGCAGGTCCACCGGGCGCGCAGCCGGTTCGGGTGTCGTCACGGGGCCGTGCTCGGCCAGCCCTGCCATCGCTTCCCCCACCTCGCCGGAAAACACCGATCGCGCGGGCACCGAGTCCGGTGCCCGCGCGATCCAGTGTGTCAGCCCGGTCCGTCAGCTCCGCGAAGCGGTCTCCAACGGCTCGGTGCTCTCCAACGGCTCGGTGCTCTCCAACGGCTCGGTGGTCTTCAGCGGCGCGGCGTCGTCCACCGGCGCGCGCGTCTCGGCGACGGGCGCCTCGGCAACGGGCGCCTCGGTGTTCGCGGGCAGCAGTGAAGACAGCGCCAGGCGTCCCGGGCCGAGGAAGACCAGCAGCAGCAGGCTCCAGCAGTACAGGGTCACCACCACGCCGTCGTTCTGGATCGGCAGCAGACCGGCGTCCTGGTGCATCCAGAAGTAGGCCACGGCCATGGTGCCCGAGCCGAGGAAGGCGGCGACGCGGGTGCCGATGCCGAGCATGATCGCCAGCCCGCCGACGAACTCGATGGCGCCGGCGTACCACGACGGCCAGGCACCGAACTCCGCGGTCGAGCCGCTGTACGGCGTGACGAACCAGCCGAAGAGGGTGGACGCGCCGTGGCAGAAGAACAGGAAGCCGACGACGATGCGGAAGGCGGCGACGGCCCACGGCTGAGCCCGGTCAAGTTTGGTTAGCATTGCCTAATAATTACGGCGACGGACGGACTCGCGCCACACTGTGTGGCGTGGTTCACAGAAGCGGGCGGGCCGCTCGGGGCTCAGCCCAGTTCGCGCTTGAGGATCTTGCCCGAGGCATTGCGCGGGAAGGCGTCGACCCATTCCACCGAGCGCGGCACCTTGAAATTGGCCAGGTGTTCGCGGGCATAGGCCAGCACCTCGTCGTCGGTGACGGTCGCCTCCGGCAGCCGGGTCAGGAAGGCCTTGCCGACCTCGCCCAGTCGCTCGTCGGGCACGCCGATCACCGCGGCCTCGGTCACCCCGGGCACGCGCACCAGCACCTGTTCCACCTCGGCGGGGTAGACGTTGAAGCCGCCGCAGATGTACATGTCCTTCAGCCGGTCGGTGATCTTCAGATTGCCGTGCTCGTCGAGCACGCCCACGTCGCCGGTGTGCAGCCAGCCGTCGGCGTCGATGGTCTTCGCCGTCGCCTCCGGGTCGTTCAGGTAGCCGCGCATCACCATCGCGCCGCGGGCCAGCACCTCGCCCTGCTCGCTCAGCCGGACCTCCATGCCCGCGAAGGCGCGTCCGCAGGTGTTGGCCACGGTGGCCGCATCGTCGTCGCCCGTGCAGGTGGTGATGAAGCCGCTGGTCTCGGTCTGCCCGTAGGCGGTGATCACCGTCTGCACGCCCAGCTCGCGCTGCAGGCGCTCGATCAGCACCACCGGCACGATGGTGGCGCCGGTGACGATCAGCCGCAGGCTCGACAGGTCGTAGGCGCCGTGCTCGGGATCGTCGAGGATGGTCTGGAAGATGGTCGGCGCGCCGGGGAACACCGTGATGCCTTGGGCGGCAACGGCTTTCATCGCCTCGGTGGGGGAGTACACGGCCAGCGGGAACATGGTGGTGCCGAAGAGCACGCTCGGCAGGATGCCGGCCTTGTAGCCGAAGGTGTGGAAAAAGGGATTCACCATCAGGTAGCGGTCGTCCGGACCGAGGCCGCCGTTGGCGCCCCAGGCGTGCGCGCCGGTCACCGTGTGCCGATGCTCGGCCAGCACGCCCTTGGGGGCGCCGGTGGTGCCCGAGGTGAACAGGATGTCCGAGAGGTCGTCGGGGCGCACCGCCGCCGCGCGGGTGTGCGCGGTGGCGACGGCCTCGTCGGTCGCGGTGGCCAGGAAGTCGTCCCAGGCGACGGCCCCCGCCGCGTCCGCCCCGTCCGTGGTCGGGGCGGTACCGAGCGGGATGCCGATCACCGTGCGGTGGTCGGCGATCGGGGAGCCGAGCACATCGGCCAGCCGATCCACGCCGGCGAACTCACCGGCGGCCACCACCACGAGTGCACCGGAACGATCGATGATGTCGGACGCCTCGCTGACCGTGTAGCGCGTGTTCAGCGGGACCAGAACGGCCCCGGCGTAGTGGGTGCCCAGCGCGGCGATCGGCCAGTGGTGACTGTTCGGGGCCCAGATCGCCACCCGGTCGCCCGGCTCCACGCCGAGTGCGACCAGCGCGCCAGCGAACCGCGCCACCTGCTCGGCCAGCTGCGACCAGGTTAGTTCCACCGGCGCGTCCCACTGCCGGTCGACGATCGCCGGGCGGTCGGGCCACTGTTCGGCGGCGCGGAGCAGGGCGGCGGGTGTGGTGGCGGGGCTCGGCAGCATATTCAAAACCTAGCAAATGCTTGGTAGGTTAAGCTAGGAAACATGTCCTCGATCAATCTTGCCGATCGCAGCGTCGACCTCGGCGAATGGGCGGAGCGCACGCCGGACGCCGCCGCGGTCTTCACCGCGGCCGTCCGGGACTGGCTCGCGGAGAATCTGACCGGCGACTTCGCCCGGCTGCGCGGCCGCGGCGGCCCCGGCAGCGAGCACGAGTTCTTCGCCGACCGGCTGGAGTGGGACCGCCATCTGGCCGCGGCCGGCTGGACCTGCCTGGGCTGGCCCGTCGAGCACGGCGGCCGCGGCGCCACCATCGAGCAGCGCATCATCTTCCACCGGGAGTACGCCCGGGCCGATGCGCCCGCGCGCGTCAACCACCTCGGCGAGGAACTGCTCGGCCCCACCCTCATCGAGTACGGCACCCCCGAACAGCAGCAGCGCTTCCTGCCCGGCATCGTCAACGTGACGGAACTGTGGGCGCAGGGCTACTCCGAGCCGGGCGCCGGCAGCGACCTGGCCGGCGTCGCCACCAGTGCGGTGCTCGACGACGGCCGCTGGGTGATCAACGGGCAGAAGATCTGGACCTCGCTCGCGCACCTGTCGCAGTGGGCCTTCGTGATCGCCCGCACCGAGAAGGGTTCGTCGCGGCACAAGGGGCTGAGCTTCCTGCTGGTCCCCCTGGACCAGCCCGGCATCACCATCCGGCCCATCCAGCAGATCACCGGCACCAGCGAGTTCAACGAGGTCTTCTTCGACGACGCGGTGACCGACGCCGACCTGATCGTCGGCGCCCCCGGCGAGGGCTGGAAGGTCGCGATGGGCCTGCTGCAGTTCGAGCGCGGGGTCTCCACGCTCGGCCAGCAGGTCGGTTTCGCCCGCGAGCTCGACCAGCTGGTGGCGGTCGCGAAAAGCAATGGGGCGGCCGAAGATCCGGAGATCGCCAGCCGGCTGCGCCGCGCCCGTCTCGGCCTGATCGTCATGCAGGCCAACGCTCGCCGCACCCTGGCCGGCGACATCGTCTCCGAGGCCGGGGCCGCCTCGGTGGCCAAACTGCTGTGGGCCAACTGGCACCGGGACCTCGGCCAGCTGGCCGCCGATGTGGTCGGCGCGCCGATCCTGCTCGGCCCCGGCGAGACCTCGGAGGGGCGGCCGAACGACATCAACGACCCCGAGAACGTCGAACTCGACGCCTGGCAACGACTCCTGCTGTTCACTCGCGCCGACACCATCTACGGCGGCTCCAACGAGGTGCAGCGCAACATCATCGCCGAGCGGGTGCTCGGCCTTCCCCGAGAGGCACGCGCATGAGCTCCGATCGACCCGTCTCCCCGCTCGCCACCCCGCCCGAGGAGATCGGCGGCCACAATTTGCTGGCCGGCAAGAAGGCGGTCGTCACCGCCGCGGCCGGCACCGGCATCGGCTTCTCTACGGCGCGCCGCCTGCTGCTGGAGGGCGCCGACGTGGTGATCTCCGACTTCCACGAGCGCCGCCTGGGCGAGACCGCGCAGACCCTGCGTGCGGAGTTCGGCGACGGGCGCGTGCACACCGTCGTCTGCGATGTCTCCAGCACCGAGCAGGTGGACGCGCTGATCGAGCAGTCCGCCGCGCTGCTGGGCCGCATCGACGTGCTGGTCAACAACGCCGGCCTCGGCGGTGAGACGCCGGTCGCCGACATGACCGACGAGCAGTGGGATCGCGTCCTGGACATCACCCTGACCAGTTGCTTCCGCGCCACCCGCGCCGCGCTGCGCTACTTCCGGGATGCCCCGCAGGGCGGTGTCATCGTCAACAACGCCTCGGTCCTCGGCTGGCGCGCCCAGCGCGGTCAGGCCCACTACGCCGCCGCCAAGGCCGGCGTGATGGCGCTGACCCGCTGCTCGGCCGTGGAGGCCGCCGACTACGGCGTGCGCATCAACGCGGTCTCGCCGTCGATCGCCCGGCACCCCTTCCTGGCCAAGGTCACCAGCGACGAGCTGCTCGACGAGCTGGCCTCGCGCGAGGCCTACGGCCGCGCCGCCGAGGTCTGGGAGATCGCCGCGACCATCGCGATGCTCGCCTCGGACTACACCACCTACCTGACCGGCGAGGTGGTCTCCATCTCCAGTCAGCGCGCCTGACCCGACCGCCACTCCCGCCCCGGCGGGCCGAAACCACCACTGCCCCAGGAGTTCTCATGTCCAGCCCCCAGGCCTACATCGTCGACGCCGTCCGCACCCCGGTCGGTAAGCGCAACGGCTCGCTCGCCAAGGTCCACTCGGCCGACCTGGGCGCGCACGTCATCTCCGCGATCGTCGAGCGCACCGGCATCGATCCGGAGGTGGTCGACGACGTGATCTTCGGCTGCGTCGACACCATCGGCCCGCAGGCCGGCAACATCGCGCGCACCGCGTGGCTGGCCGCCGGGATGCCGCTGGGTGTGCCCGGCACCACCGTCGACCGGCAGTGCGGCTCCAGCCAGCAGGCGATCCACTTCGCCGCGCAGGCCGTGATGAGCGGCACCCAGGACGTGGTGCTGGCCGGCGGCGTGCAGAACATGAGCGCCATCCCGATCAGCCAGGCCATGATCGCCGGGCAGGAGTTCGGTTTCAGTACCCCGTTCGCCGAGTCGGCCGGCTGGCAGAAGCGCTTCGGCGACGCCGAGGTCAGCCAGTTCGTCGGCGCCAACATGATGGCCCAGCGCTGGGGCATCGGGCGCAGCGAGATGGAGGAGTTCGCGCTGCGCAGCCACGACCGCGCCCGCGCGGCCATCGCCGCCGGCCGCTTCGACAACGAGTACGTCCCGCTCGGCGACTGCGTGGTGGACGAGACCCCGCGCGAGACCAGCCTGGAGAAGATGGCCTCGCTCGACGTGCTGCTGGAGGGCTCGGAGCTCACCGCCGCGATGGCCTCGCAGATCTGCGACGGCGCGTCGGCCGCACTGGTGGTCTCGCAGGACGCGCTCGAGCGCTACGGCCTGACCCCGCGCGCCCGCATCCACCACATGAGCGTGCGCGGCGACGATCCGGTGATGATGCTGTCGGCGCCGATCCCGGCCACCAAGTACGCGCTGGACAAGGCCGGCATGACGATCGACGACATCGACGTGGTGGAGATCAACGAGGCCTTCGCGCCCGTCGTGCTGGCCTGGCTCAAGGAGACCGGCGCCGACCCGGCCAAGGTGAACCCGAACGGCGGCGGCATCGCGCTGGGCCATCCGCTCGGCGCCACCGGTGCCAAGCTGTTCGCCACCCTGCTCAACGAGCTCGAGCGCACCGGCGGCCGCTACGGTCTGCAGACCATGTGCGAGGGCGGCGGCACCGCCAACGTCACCATCATCGAACGGCTCTAGGCCGATCACCCGGGCACGCACCGGCGCCGCCGTGCTGGCGGCGGCGGTGCTGCTCGCGGGCTGTGGCTCCGGCCCGGCCCCGGCGCCCCCGGTGCCCGCACCCGCCCCGGCGCCGGCTCCGGCGGCCACCCCGGCACCCGACGGGACCCCGGTCAGTGCCGCGGAGCTGGGACCGAGCTGGCACGCCGGCTGCCCGGTCGGTCCCGGCGAGCTGCGCCGGGTCGAGGTCGAGCACCTCGGCTACGACGGCACGATCCACCGCGGCGCGCTGATCGTGCACCGGTCGCTGGTGCCGCAGGTCCGGCAGATCTTCGCCGAGCTGCTCGCGGTGAAATACCCGATCGAGCGGATTCGCACCGTCGAGCAGTACCCGAACGCCGAGGACGAACTGTCCATGCGGGACAACAACACCTCGGCGTTCAACTGCCGCGGCATCCCGGGCTCGGACAGCTGGTCGCTGCACGCCTATGGCCGGGCCATCGACCTCAATCCGCTGGTGAATCCGTACATTTCGAAGTCCGGCCGGCTGGAACCGGCCACCGCCGCGGAGTATGTGGACCGCAACCGGCGGCGCCCCGGCACGCTGATCGGCGGCGACGACGCGGTCCGGGCGTTCACCGACCGGGGCTGGCGCTGGGGCGGGGACTGGACGGATCCGAAGGACTACCAGCACTTCGAGTCACCCCGGCGATGATGTCGTCGACGGCCCGCTCGGCGAGCCGTTCCAGGGTGGCCGGGTCGGCGCCGCGCAGCGGGCCCTGCAGCGCCAGCCCGGCGAAGCCGTGCACCGCCGACCAGCACGGCCATTCCGCATCGGCGCGCCGGTCTCGGCTGAGCTCGCCGCCGGTGACCATCGCGTCCAGTGCCTGCTGCAGCGCCAGAAACGGTGCGGCCCGGGCGGTTTCGCTGGGCGCGGCGAAGAACGCCACGGTGAACCAGCCGGGTTCGGCCAGCGCGAACCGGATGTAGCCCAGCCCGACCGCGCGCAGCAGTTCCCGGCCGGTGGCCGCCGCGGCGGGCCGCGCCGAGCCCATCTGCGCCACCATCCGGTCCTGGATGGCGAGCGACACCGCGGCCAGCAGGGCGTCGCGGTCGGCGAAGTGCCGGTAGGCCGCGTTGGGCGACACCCCGGCCAGTCGGGTCGCGGCGCGGATGGTCAGCGCGTCGGGCCCGCCGGCCCGGGTGAGTTCCAGTCCGGCCTCGATGAGTGCGGCGGCCAGGCTGCCGTGGTGATATCC
>CAZEOP010000067.1:0-15117 GCA_964513715.1 uncultured Gordonia sp. | reverse complement strand
ACACCGGCCACAATCTGCCGGAGATCATCGAGTTCCGCGACGAGATCGTCGAGCGGCACAATCTGCGGCTGCACGTCGCGAGCGTCGAGGAGTACCTGGCCGACGGCCGGCTCACCGAGCGCCCCGACGGCATCCGCAATCCGCTGCAGACCATCCCGTTGCTCGACGGGATCACCGAGAACCGGTTCGACGCGGTCTTCGGCGGCGCCCGCCGCGACGAGGAGCGCGCCCGCGCCAAGGAGCGCATCTTCTCGCTGCGCAACGCCTTCGGGCAGTGGGACCCCAAGCGCCAGCGCCCGGAGCTGTGGAATCTGTACAACGGCCGGCACGCGCCGGGCGAGCACGTCCGCGTCTTCCCGCTGAGCAACTGGACCGAGCTGGACGTGTGGCGCTACATCGCCCGCGAGCAGGTGCTGCTGGCGCCGCTGTACTACGCGCACGAGCGCGACGTGTACCAGCGCGACGGCATGTGGATGACGGCCGGGCCGTGGGGCGGCCCGCGCGAGGACGAGGCGGTGCAGCGCCGTCTGGTGCGTTACCGCACCGTCGGCGACGGCTCCACCACCGGCGCGGTGCTCTCGGACGCGACCGACAACGAGGCCGTGCTGGCCGAGGTGGCCGCCTCCCGGCTGACCGAACGCGGCGCCACCCGCGGCGACGACCGCGTCTCCGAGGCCGCCATGGAAGACCGCAAGCGCGAAGGATACTTCTGATGAGCACTCCCACACTCACACCCGGCGCCGGAAACACCGTGAGCGGGCGGCATCGCCACGCCGCGGATCTGCTGCGCATCGCGACCGCGGGCAGCGTGGACGACGGCAAGTCGACCCTCGTGGGCCGCCTGTTGTTCGACACCAAGTCGGTCCTGGCCGATCAGATCGACGCCGTGACCCGCGCGTCGGTGGACCGCGGCATGGCCACCCCGGACCTGTCGCTGCTGGTCGACGGCCTGCGCGCCGAGCGCGAGCAGGGCATCACGATCGATGTCGCCTACCGCTACTTCGCCACCCCGGCGCGCAGCTTCGTGCTGGCCGACACCCCGGGACACGTCCAGTACACCCGGAACACCGTCTCCGGCGCCTCGACCGCGCAGCTGGTGATCCTGCTGGTGGACGCGCGCAACGGCGTCGTCGCCCAGACCCGACGGCACGCCGCGGTGATGGCCCTGCTGGGTGTGCCGCGTCTGGTGCTGGCGGTCAACAAGATCGACCTGGTGGACGATCCGGCGGCCGTCTTCGCCGAGATCTCCCGCGAATTCGGCGAGATCACCCGCTCGCTCGGCTACACCGACGACCAGGTGCTGGAGATCCCGGTGTCGGCGCTGCACGGCGACAACGTCGCGCGCCGCAGCGAGAACACGCCGTTCTACACCGGCCCGACGCTGATCGAGCACCTGGAGACCGTCCCGAACGAGCCGGACCGCCGCGAGGTGGGCCTGCGCTTCCCCGTGCAGTATGTGATCCGCCCGCGCACCGCCGAGTTCCCGGACTACCGCGGCTACGCCGGTCAGGTGGCGGCGGGCACGGTGCACGTCGGCGACGAGATCGTCGTGCAGCCGTCGGGGCAACGCTCGCGCATCGCGCAGATCGACACCCCGGACGGCCCGCTGGCGAGCGCGCACACCGGGCGCAGCGTCACGCTGCTGCTGGCCGACGACATCGACATCTCCCGCGGGGATCTGATCGCCGCGGCCGCCGATGCGCCCGAGCCCGCGCAGCAGTTCACCGCCACGGTGTGCTGGCTGGGCGACCGTCCGCTGCGCGCGGGCGCGCGGCTGCTGCTCAAGCACGGCACCAAGACCACCCAGGTCATCGTGGGCGCGCTCCAGACCCTGTTCGACGAGCAGGAGCTGGCCCTCGTCGAGGACCCGGATGCGGTGGAGCTCAACCAGATCGGTCGGGTCGCGCTGACCACCGCCGAGCCGATCGCGGCCGACGACTACCAGGTGAATCGAGAGACCGGCAGCTTCCTGCTGATCGACCCGCAGGGCGGCAACACCCTGGGCGCCGGCCTGATCGGCGACGCCCTCTCGCCGCTGCACCCGTCGTCGCCGGATCTGGAGCCCCGAGACCTGGATCGCTGAGCAGGCTCATGTCTGATCGGCCGACCCTCGTTCTCGCCGCACACGGCAGCCGGGACGTCCGTTTCGCGGCGACCGCGCAGCGGGTGACGAATGCGGTGCGCCGGGCGCTGCCCGGTGTCGCCGTCGAGCTGGCCTACCTGGACCTGAACGCGCCTCTGCTCGCCGACGTCCTGGACGCGGCGGAGGGCGAGGCCGCAGTGGTGCCGCTGCTGTTCGGCGACGGATTCCACAGCAAGACCGATCTGCCGGCGATCCTGGCGGACGCGCATCGGCGCAACCCGCGGCTGCGGGCGACGCAGACCGCGGTGGTCGGACGCTACTCCCCCGTCCCGGCGCTGGCCGACCGGCTCACCGAGGCGCTGGGTCGGGTGCCGTCGCGGGCCGCCGGCGACGGCGTGCTGCTCTACGCGGTCGGCTCGTCGGATCCGGCCTCGGATGCGTCGATCCGCGAACGCGGGCGCGAACTGTCCGGGGTACTCGGCGTGCCGGTGCAGACAGTCTTCGCCACCCGGCTCGGCCGCGACGGCGCGGTGGTCCGCGAGGCCGTTTCGCGGCTCACCGCGGCGGGTGCGCGCCGGGTCTGCGCGTCGCCGCTGTTCCTGTCGGCGGGTCTGCTGACCGAACGGACCGAACGCGAATTGGATGCGCTGGCACCGGGCTCGGCGGTGGCCGGCCCCATCGCCGACCATCCGGCGCTGATCGGTGCGATCGCCGCGCTTTACCGTGCCGCGTCGGGGGCGAGCGCAGCGGCCAGATACGCACCGATGTCGGCGACGGCCTGACGTCCCTGCCCGGTCACGGCGGCCAGGTTGGCGACGAAACCGTGAATCTCGCCGTCGTATCGGCGGGCCGTCACGGCCACGCCGGCGTCGGCGAGTCGCCGCGCGTAGGCCTCGCCCTGGTCGCGCAGCGGGTCGTATTCGGCGGTCACCACCAGCGCCGGCGCCAGCCCGGCCAGGTCGTCGACCAGCATGGGTGAGGCCCGCCAGTCGGTCGGCTCGGCGCCGTAGTTCGCACCGAACCAGCGCAGCAGATCCACGTCCAGGAAGTATCCCTCGGCGTTCTCCCGCAGCGACGGATACGGGCGGGAGATGTCGGTGGCCGGATAGATGAGGACCTGCGCGGCGATCGGCGGACCGCTGCCGTCGCGCGCGGTGAGGGCGGCGACCGCCGACAGGTTTCCGCCCGCGCTGTCCCCGGCGACGGCCAGTCGCGCGGGGTCGGCGCCGAACTCGGCCGCGTGCTCGCCGACCCAGGCCACCGCGGCGATCGCATCGTCGACCGCCGCGGGGAACGGATGCTCGGGCCCCTTGCGGTAGTTGACCGAGACGACGACGATCCCGGCCTGCTGCGCCCACGCGGTGCACGGCCCGTGCACCGAATCGGGCGAGCCGACGACGAAGCCGCCGCCCGGGAAGTAGACCAGGACACCGAACGGTCCGGTCCCCTCCGGCGTATAGATGCGGATCGGCAGGTCACCGCCCGGCCCGGGGATCGTACGATCGGCGATGTCCGCGACTTCGACCGGCGCCAGCCCGTTGAGACGGCACATCTTCTCGAAGGCCGCGCGCGCGTGCTCGATCGGCAGGTCGCTCAGCTTCGGCGCCTTGAGGGCGACCAGTGCTTCCAGCCAGCGGGCGGTGGTCGGGTCGACGGGCACGGTGAATCTCCTCTTCGGCGACGCATGCGGACACCTCCACTACTACCCCGCCGGACCTACTCGGGGCAGCGCAGGTGCGCGTTCGGACGCACCGCTCTCGGGTCTGCGTGCGCTAGCGGCGCCAGCGGTCGGCGACCCCACCTGAGTCCTCAGACCAAATCGGGCCGCGGCTTCGGCACCCGGTCGGGCGGCGCCAGCGGCACCGGACCCCCGGGTCCGGGCGGCATCGGCGCGCCGGGCCCGGGCGCCGGGTGGGGTACCGGACCACCGGGATCGGGCATCGGCGGCGGAACCGGACCACCCGGATCCGGGATCGGCGGCGGCGGAGCCGGGCGCGGCACAGGTGGCACCGGTGGCGGGGCGGTCAGCTGGGTCAACGGGGTCATCGTCACTCCTTCTACTGGCGTTCTACAGGCGGACTGCCGGCTGTGGGCACCCGTGCGTTCCCGGTGGCCCGTTCGGGCCGACGAGCATCGGGTACCCCGCCGCCGGACAGGTCAACCACCCCGCCGCGACACGCCACCGCCGACGCCGCGCGTGCCCGACCGCGGGTTTGGCTCGGGGCCCGCCCGGGTACCCGACGGAAAGTGAGCGGCACCGGCTCTCACTTGCGAGCAGAAGGGAAGGAACCCATATGGACACCTCCGGTACGAAGACCGGCCTGGCCGGCGTGATGGACGGAATCAAGGGCAAGGCCAAGCAACTGATCGGCAAGACCGTCGGCAACGACGAAATGACCGGCGAGGGCCTCACGCAGCAGCAGGCTGGCCAGGCGAAGCGGGACGCGGCGAAACACGAGAGCGAAGCGGCCCGGCACGAGGCGCAGGCCGACCTGTCGCGAGCCGAAGCCCACCTGCGGGAACAGAGCTGACCGCCCGCCCCGACCGCCGGCGACCCGGCAACCAGATCCGCCCAGCACGCGAAGGAGCATGACGATGACACTGACTGAGCACTATCCCGACCCCGTCGAGTTCACCATGCCCGGCGTCGCGAGACGCGATGCGACCGCCGTGATCACGGTGCTGCAGGACCGCCTCAACGCCCTGAACGATGCGGCCCTGACGCTGAAGCACATCCATTGGAATGTGGTGGGACCGCACTTCATCGCTGTGCACACGATGATCGACCCGCAGGTCGGCGCCGTACGCGCAATGGCCGATGAGACGGCCGAACGCATCGCCGCACTCGGCGGTGTCCCGCTCGGCACGCCGGGCGTGATCGTCGAGCAACGCCACTGGGACGACTACAGCCTGCACCGGGCCGATGCGCTCGCCCACCTCGGCGCGCTCGACATCGTGTACGACGGCCTGCTCGACGACTACCGGCGTGCCGTGGAATCGACCGGCGAGCTGGACCCGGTGACCCAAGATCTGCTGATCGGGCACACCCGCGATCTTGAGCAGTTCCACTGGTTCGTGCGTGCACACCTGGAGACACCCGGCGGCGCCCTGAAGACCGCGAATGCGGTCACCGAGTACGAGGGAGCAACACATGCCGAAACTCGATGACCGCCGAGCGGACTCCACACAGACGCCGGATCCGCGCGGCGGTCTCCTGCCGCCCATCGACGTCGCCTTCCTGGTGGCTCCGGTGGGCGCCGAGGAGGTGGAGCTGGTCGCACCGTGGCGCGCGCTGCTCGATGCAGGGGCGCGCCCGCGCCTGATCTCCACGGTTCCCGGGACCGTGCAGACGTTCGACGGGCTCGACCGCGCCGATGTGTTCCGGGTGGACCACCCGATCGACGGCCTGGACAGCAGCGCCTTCGGCGCCCTCGTGCTGCCCGGCGGAGTGGCCAATCCGGATTGCCTGCGTCGGCATCCGGGCGCGCTCGCTTTGGTGCGCGAGTTCTTCGAGCGTGGACTGCCGGTCGCGACAATCTGTCACGCGCCCTGGACACTGATCGACGCCGGCGTGGTATCCGGCCGCGACATCACATCGTGGCCCAGCCTGGCAACGGACTTGACCAACGCGGGCGCGCACTGGAGAAACGAAGAGGTCGTGGTGTGCCGGAACGGCCCCAATACGCTGGTCTCCAGTCGCAAACCGGCCGACCTTCCAGCATTCTGCGCCCGGTTGGTCGACGTGCTCCGCCGCGAGTATGCGGCACGGTCGTGACGGACGAAAAGCACAATTCCGGCCGACTTGGATCGGCTACCCGATCCGCTGATGGCAAATGCGTTCCGCAAACGGGGCCCGCAGGCTAGCCTCCCCGGCAGAGCCGCCGAGCCGGCGGCTCCCCGAGACACGAAGGAGGCTGTCTGATGAAGTTCGGCTTCAAGGCGCCGCTGGTCGTTCTGGCCGGTGCCACCATCCTGTTCGCCGGAGCCTGCAGTTCCGACGACGGCAAGACCACCCCGACCAGTTCGGCGACGCATACGACGTCCGCGGTCACATCGGCCACGACGTCGGCCGCGAGCACCACCACGACCACGACGACTGACGACGACAAGCCGGCCGCCACGACCCCGGCGGAGAAGACCGCTCCGGCCGCCGGCGGTCAGCGCGACGACGATCCGGGCGGGCACTCGTGCACCAACCAGGACGGCGCCAAGGGCCACTACATCTACTCGGACTCGAGCGACATGTGGGTCTGCTCGATCGACGAGGACGCCCCGCAGGTGAATCCGACCAAGTCGCCGGCCGAGCACGACGACGATCCGGGCGGCCACCCCTGCAAGGACCAGAGCGGCATGTCCGGCACGCTGATCTGGGCCGAGAGCACCAACCAGTGGGTCTGCCAGATCAGCTGATCACCACGGGCACCGGAAGTCGCCGGTATCGCGGGCATTCGTCCCGCGGTACCGGCGACTTCTCGCATCCTGCGGTGGGTCGCGCCTCCGACGGCCCGGCCGCGCAGCGGGCCCACCGGGGGCAGGCGACGAGGCCGTCCGTCCGTTGTGGTGCAGGTGACCGACCCGCCGGTGTTCAGCCCTGAATCCGGGTGCGGATGTCGCCCCAGGCGGCGTCGCGCAGCTCGTTCTTGCGGATCTTGCCCGTCGACGTCTTCGGCAGCTCCACAACGAACTCGATCTCCCGCGGCGCCTTGTACGAGGCGATCTTGCTCTTGACGTGCGCCAGCAGTTCGGCCTCGTCGGCCTGCTGCCCGTCGGCCAGCACCACGAAGGCCTTGGGCCGCTCGCCCCACTTGTCGTCCGGGACGCCGATCACGGCGACGTCGAGCACGGCGGGATGGCTCACCACGGCCTGCTCCACCTCGATGGTCGAGATGTTCTCGCCGCCGGAGATCACCACGTCTTTGGCGCGGTCGAGCAGCTGGACGTAGCCGTCCGGGTGCATGACGCCCAGATCGCCGGAGTGGAACCAGCCGCCGGCGAAGGCCTCCGCCGTGCGCTCGGGATCGGCGAAGTAGCCCTTCATCACCACATTGCCGCGCATGACGATCTCGCCCATCTCGACGCCGTCGCTCGCGACGTCGACCAGCTCGCCGCCGACCGTGTCGGTGCGCACCACGCGCAGCCGGTCGGCCGTCACCATGCCGACGCCCTGGCGCGCCATGAGCACCGCGAGCTCCTCGCCGGAGAGCTCGCTCCAAGCCGGGTCGGGCTCGCACACCGCGTACGGACCGTAGGTCTCGGTGAGACCGTAGACGTGGATCAGATCGATGCCCAGGTGCCGGATCGCCTTGATGACCGTGGGGCTCGGCGGCGCCCCCGCGGTGGCGATCGCCATCGGCGTGCTCATCGGGTGCGCCTCGGGCGCGGTCGCCAGGGTGGTGAGCACGGTCGGCGCACCGGACAGCTGGTTCACCCGCTCACCGTCGATCAGCCGCCACATGTCGTCGCCGCGCACGGCGCGCAGGCAGATGTGGGTCGCGGCCACCGCGGTGAGGCCCCACGGCCCGCACCAGCCGTTGCAGTGGAACATCGGCAGCGTCCACAAGTACCGCGTGTCGATCGAGAAGCCCTGGGTCACCACGTTGCCCAGCGAGGCCAGATAGGCGCCCCGGTGGGTGTACATGACGCCCTTGGGCTTACCGGTGGTTCCGGAGGTGTAGTTGATGGTGATGACGGCGTGCTCGTCGTCGACCGACCAGTCCGCGTCCGCACCGTCGTCACCGCGGGCGGCCAGTGCGTCGTAGCGCAGCCCGGCGACGCCGCCGGATTCCCCGTATTCGCCGTCCTGGCTGGGGATCTCGACGATCTCGCGCACCGTCTGAAACTGAACTCCGGCCAGGGCGGCCAACAGCGGGCCGTCGCCGAAGAGCAGCACCGACTGCGAGTGGTCGCAGATGTAGCGGACCTCCTCGGCGGCCAGCCGGGTGTTGACGGCCACCAGGACGCCGCCGGCCAGCGGCACGGCGAAGTGCGCGGCCAGCAGTTCCTGCGAGTTGGTCGCCAGGAAGGCCACCCGGTCGCCCGGCCGCACGCCGGAGGCGCGCAGCGCACCGGCCAGCGAGGTGACGTCGGCGGCCAGTTCCGCGTAGGTGAGCCGGCGTCCGCCGTCGATCACGGCGAGCTTGGCCGGGTGCACGGCGGCCGCGCGCTCCAGGAAACGCAGCGGGGTCAGCGGGGTGTCGAGTCCGGGCAGGGTGGTCTGAGTCATCGGGGCGCTCCTGGTGTGGCGAGAATCTCGCCCCACACTATCCCGAACCTGGCACTGCGTGCCAAGTCGGTGCGACGAGCGGTCCCCTCCCTGCGACGGACGGTCCGCGCCGGATCGCGCGAGGCCCGGCTACCCGTCGCTCGCGAGCTCCGGGACAGCGGTGGCGCGCGCGTAGACGGTCTGCCCGGCCGCCAATTCCAGGGCGTTCTGATCGCCTCGGGTGATCTGCGCGATGAACTCCTCGCCCGTGGTGGCCGCGGTGAGTTCCACCCGGGTCTCGAAGCCGAGGTTCACCACCCGGTTCACCGTCGCCCGCACCACCCCGGTGTCCAGCGAGGAATCGGTGGACGGGAAGGTCATCTCCGGGGTGCGGCCGATCCGGATGTCGTGCGGGCGCACCAGCTGACCGTTCAGCCGGGACACCGATCCCAGGAAGGACGCGACGAAGACATTGCCGGGGCGGTCGTACAGGTCGTCGGGCGTACCGACCTGCTCGATGCGACCCTTGTTCAGCACCGCGATGCGATCGCTCACGTCCAGGGCCTCCTGCTGGTCGTGCGTCACCAGCACGGTGGTGACGTGCACGTCGTCGTGCAGCTGGCGCAGCCAGCGCCGCAGATCGTCGCGCACCTTGGCATCGAGGGCGCCGAAGGGCTCGTCCAGCAGCAGCACCTGCGGGTCGACGGCCAGCGCGCGGGCCAGGGCCATGCGCTGACGCTGACCGCCCGACAGCTGCGAGGGATAGCGCTTCTGTACGAAGCCCAGTCCGACCACCTCGAGCAGCTCGTCGACCTTCTTGTCGACCTCGGCCCGGGGGCGCTTGCGGATCTTGAGGCCGAAGGCGATGTTCTCGCGCACGGTCATGTGCTTGAACGCCGCGTAGTGCTGGAAGACGAAGCCGATGTCACGCTGCTGCGGCGAGGCCTTCGAGACATCGCGGCCGTTGATCTCGATGGTGCCCGAATCGAGGCTGTCCAGGCCCGCGATGGCCCGCAGCAGCGTCGACTTGCCCGAGCCGGACGGTCCGAGCAGCGAGGTGAGCGAGCCGGCCGGGATGTCGATGGTGACATCGTCGAGCGCGGCGAAATCGCCGTAGTGCTTGTTGGCACCGATCACCGAGATGGACATCTACTTCTCCTCAACCTCACCAGTATGCGGGGCGGCGCCGGAATCGGCGGCGCGCCCGGCCGGCGGCAGCGCAGACAGCGCACCGGCGTCGACCACCTTCCCGGACGATCGTCGTTCGATCAGCGTCATCACCACCAGGACGGCGATGGCGACCAGCATCAGCAGCGTGGCCGCCGCGTACGCCCCGTACTCGTTGTAATCGTCGGTGTAGCGCGAATGCACCAGCAGCGTCAGCGTCTGCGAGACACCGGGCATGTTCGACGACACCATGGTGACCGCGCCGTACTCGCCCACCGATCGGGCGACGGTGAGCACCACGCCGTAGGTCAGACCCCAGCGGATGGCCGGCAGCGTGATGCGCCAGAAGGTCTGCCAGGCCCCGGCACCGAGTGTCGCGGCGGCCTCCTCCTGCTCGGTGCCGATCTCGTGCAGCACCGGCTCCACCTCGCGGACCACGAACGGCAGGGTGACGAACAGGGTCGCCAGCACCATGCCGGGCACCCCGAAGATCACCCGGAAGCCCAGCGATTCGATCCCGCCGAACCAGCCGTGGGTGCCCCACAGGGCGATCAGCGCGACACCGGCGACCACCGGCGAGACCGCGAACGGCAGGTCGACGACGGCCTGCATCAGGCCCTTGCCGCGGAAGTTGCCGCGCGCCAGGGCGAGCGCGGTGAGCACGCCGAAGACGACGTTCAGCGGCACCACGATGACCACGATCAGCAGCGAGAGCTGCAGCGCCGAGATGGCCGCGGGCGTGGTGATCCACTCCCAGAACTGGCCGAAGCCGTGGGCGAAGGCGCGCCAGAAGATCAGCGCCACCGGCACGATCAGCAGCACGGTGAGGTACACCAGCGCCACGGTGCGCAGGCTCAGCCGGGTCCAGCGGGAGACGATCATCAGCCCTCCTCGCGGCGACGGGTCACCTGGCCGGCCAGGCGCAGGCCGAGCAGCACGACGAAGGCGATCGCCAGCAGCACCACCGAGACGGCCGCGGCGTTGACCGGCTGGTCCACCTCGATCTGCTGCTGGATGTACTGGGAGGCCACCTGCGTCTTGCCCGGGATGTTGCCGCCGATCAGGACCACCGAGCCGAACTCGCCGATCGCACGGGTGAAGGCCAGGCCCATGCCGGTCAGGATCGACGGGATCAGCGCGGGCAGCACGATGCGCCGGAAGATCACCGCATTGCGGGCGCCGAGGACGGCGGCCGCCTCCTCCACGTCGCGGTCCAGTTCCAGCAGCACCGGCTGCACCTGGCGCACCACGAAGGGCAGCGTCACGAAGGTGAGGGCGATGATCACGCCCGGCGCGGTGGCCGCCAGGTGCACATCGATCGGGCTGTTGGGGCCGTACAGCGACAGCAGCACCAGCGAGGCCACGATGGTGGGCAGCGCGAAGGGCAGGTCGATGATCGCGTTGACGAAGCCCTTGCCCGGGAAATCGTCGCGCACCAGCACCCACGCGATGATCGTGCCGAAGACCACGTTGATCAGCGCGACGACGATCGACATCAGCACCGTGATGCGCAGCGCATCCAGCGCGGCGGGCGCGGTGATACCGGCCCAGAAGCCGGACCATCCGTCCTCCAGTGAACTGACGGCGATGGCGGCCAGCGGCAGCAGCACGATGACGGTGAGCCACAATCCGGCGATGCCGAGGGTGAGCGGATTGTCTGCGCGCCAGCGGCGGCCGGTGGCGCGCGGCGCCTCGTCGAACGCCTGCGGCAGGCTCGGCGTCGAGGTCATCGGCCGGCCTCCTCGTCGTAGATCGCGGTGATGGCGCCGGTCTTGCCGAACAGCTCGTCGTCGATCCGCTTCCAGCCGCCGAGGTCGTCGACGGTCCACAGCCGCTCGATGACGCCGGGGAAGTCGCCGGCGGCCTGGGTCGCGACCTGCGGATCGACGGGACGGAATCCGGCACGCGCCCACAGCAGCTGTGCGGCGGGGGTGAACAGATAGTCGACGAAGCTGCGTGCGGCCGCCTCATCGGTGCTGGTGTTCACCACCGCGACCGGGTTCTCGATCTTGAAGGTCTGCGGCGGGATCACATAGTCGATGCGCTGGTCGGCCGGCGCGGTCGCATTGTGCCGAGACAGCATGATCGCCTCGTTCTCGTAGGTGATCAGGACATCGCCCTGGCCCTGCTCGAAGGCGGTGGTGGCCTCGCGGCCCGACTTGGGCAGCACCCGGACGTGATCGCGCACCAGGGCTCGGACGTAGTCGAGCCCGGCCTGCGGCTGCGCGCCGCCCTCGCTCATCGCCGCATACGGCGCCAGCAGGTTCCACTTGGCCGAACCGGAGCTGCCCGGGTTGGGGGTGACGACCGTGATACCCGGGCGCAGCAGATCGGCCCAGTCGCGGATGTTGTGCGGGTTGCCCTGCCGGACCACGAGGGCCACCACCGAACCGAACGGCACCGAGCGGTTCGGCGCCCGCTGCTGCCAGTCGTCGTCGACCACACCCGCCTTCACCAGGCGAGTCACATCGGGCTCCACCGACAGGTTCACCACATCGGCGGGCAGGCCGCGCGCCACCTTGCGCGATTGATCGCCCGACGCCCCGTACGACTGCGAGAAACCGATGCCGCGCCCGTCCGGGGTCTCCCGGAACGCCGGGATGATCAGATCGAAGCCGGGCTTGGGCGTGGCATAGGCCACCAGGTTCAGATGCCGATCGCCCGACGAGATGTCCAGGCCGCCGGGCACGTCCGTCGCGCCGCCGCCGCACGCCGCGGTGAGCAGCGTGAGGAGCGCGATCGCGGCGAGCGCCACGAGACGGCGCGGTGCGGGGCTGTGGTTGGGCACGGGAAAAAGCTAGCAACCGTCCCGGGTCGTCTCAATGGACGACGAGCCCGCCGCCGCCGCCGGTTTCGGCCCTGGTACCGCCTGTGCTAGCGGGTGACGAGCCAAGCGACCAGGACCAGGACCAGCAGGGCGATCAGCGCCCAGGTGACCTTCGAACGGAACATTCGCTACACCCCTACTCCGTGATCCTCGCTCACGTCGCGACGATCAAACAACGAAAACACCCACACGACCAGGAAGTTCACCAGCCAGGCGAGCCCGGTCGCCAACGGGATCAACACCACCAGCGTGACGAGCAACTGGGGGATGAAGGGCAGCCCGGTGAGCCACTCCTCCACCGAGTCCCACCACGACAGGAATCCGTTCACGGCGCCCGCACCCGCCTCCCGCTACTTAATCCCAGACTGAACTTAAAACGGCGTGCCGGTGGCCGCCCTCCCGCTCCAGGCTACCCGCCGGCCGGGGCCAGGCCGCGACGGCGCAGCAGCGGGCCGATCCGCGCCCGATGGCCGAGGAGCTCGGCGTGCGCGGCCACCTGGTCGACGCTGTCGCCGCGGGTCAGCACCGCCTCGGCGAAGGCCCGGCCCAGCGCGGCCTGCAGGCCGCCGCCGGCCAGGAACCACTGCTCGGTCTCGGCGTCGAGGATCTCCGACCAGATGTAGCTGTAGTAGGCCGACGAGTAGCCGCCGCCGAAGACGTGATTGAAGTAGGTGCTGCGATAGCGCGGCGGTACCAGCGGATGGTTCAGTCCGGCGGCGGTGAGCGCCTGCTCCTCGAAGGCGAGGACGTCGGCCGGGATCTCGCCGGGCCGCAGTCGATGCCAGGCCAGGTCGAGCGCCGCGGCCGCGAGGTACTCGAAGGTGGCGTGCGCCGACTCGACGTCGCCGGCGGCGCGCACCGCCTCCAGCAGCGCGGCCGGGGCCGGTTCGCCGGTGGCGTGATGGCGCGCATAGCGCGGGGCGACGTCCGGGTGCAACGCCCACATCTCGTTGACCTGCGACGGGAACTCGACGAAGTCGCGCGGGACCGACGTGCCCGACTGGGAGAGGAAGTCGACGTTCGACAGCAGGCCGTGAACGGCGTGCCCGAACTCGTGGAACAGCGTCACCAGCTGGTCCAGGGACAGCAGGCAGGGCCGGCCGGGCTCGGGTTCGGTCAGATTCAGGACGTTGACGACGACGGGCCGGGTGCCCAGCCGATTCGACTGGTCGACGAAGGTGTTCATCCAGGCGCCGCCGCGCTTGGACGGCCGGGCGTAGAAGTCGCCGAGGAACAGCCCGATCCCCTCGCCGGTTGAGCTTGTTCCGTCGCCGGTTGAGCTTGTTTCGTCGGTTGAGCTTGTTCCGTCGGTGGTTGAGCTTGTTCCGCCGGTTGAGCTTGTCGAAACCACCTCCCAGACGCGCACGTCCGGGTGATAACCGGGCAGGTCGGGGCGCTCGATGAAGCGCAGACCGTAGAGTTCACCGGCCGCGGCGAAGACGCCGTCGGTCAGCACCGCGTCGAGTTCGCAGTACTGCGTGAACTCGTCGATGCCGCCCGGGTTCTGGTCGTTCCCGTCGTGCGCGGCGGCGGTGCGCAAGCGCTGCTCGGCGGCCAGCGCGAAGGTCACGTCGGCCGGGCCGAGCGGGCTCCCGTAGACCTGTTCCAGCCGGGTCAGCTCGCGCTCCAGCGCGGCCGTCGCGGCGCCGCCGAGTTCGCGCAGCAGCTCAGCCACGGCCGCCGGATCGGGGGCGGTCTCCTCGGCGATGACGTACTCGGCGTGATCGGCGTAGCCGAGCAACTGTGCGCGGCGGGCTCGCAGGGCGACGATCTCCAGGATCATCGCGCGGGTGTCGTGGGCGTTGCCGCGCGCACAGCGCGTCACCGAGGCGTCGAAGACCCGTTGCCGCACAACCGGATTCGTCAGCGAGGCGACCGACGACTGACTGGTCGGCAGCTCCAGGGCGATCAGGTAGCCGTCGACGCCGCGGTCCTGGGCACCGCGGCGCGCCGCGGCGATCTCGCCCTCGGACAGCCCGTCCAGTTCGGCGACGTCGAGCACCGGCACCGCGGACTCGTTGGTGTCGTCGAGCAATTGCTGGCCGAACTCGGTGGTCAAGGTGGCCAGCCGCGCGGAGATCTCTCGCATCTCGGCCTGCCCCGCCGCGTCCAGCCCGGCGCCGGCCCGCACCGCATCGCGGTATTTGCGTTCGGTGAGTCGCCGCTCCGGCTCACCGAGTCCGATCTCGTCACGCCTGCGGTAGACACTCTCGATCCGCGCGAACAGCCGCGGATCCATGGCGATGGTGTTGCGGTGCTCGGTGAGCCGCACGGCCAGTTCCTGGGCGATCGCGACGCGCTGCGGATTGCTGTCGGTGCTCTCCAGGTTGAAGAAGACCCCGTTGGCCCGATTGAGCAGTCCGCCCGCCCCGTCGAGCGCGGCGATCGTGTTCTCGAAGCTCGGCGGCTCCGGATCGGTCGCAATCGCCTCCACCTCCGCCAGGTGTGCGGGCAGCGCGATGTCGTAGGCGGGCAGGAAGTCGTCGTCGGAGATCGCCGCGAAGTCGGGCAGTTGGTACGGGAACCCGGACTCGGCGAGCACCGGATTGCTCTGTTCGGCAGCCATGCTCCCCACTGTGCCACGCCCCCCGTCCCGCAGTCCCTCGCATGTGGCTTCGACACCGGCTCGGCTAACGCCTCGCCGGGCTCAGCCGGCGGATCGGGACGCCCGCGGCCGCAACACGCGCCGCCAGGCTCACGCAACGGAAAAGGACAGTCGACCGCTCGTCCCGCCCAAGCGGCGGTCCACGATTCGCGAGGGCGACGCGGGCGACGTCGATGAGGAGCCCTAATGGGGCTGGACCGGCGCTCGAGGAAGCGAGATGCTGGTTCTGCAGA
>CAZEOP010000066.1:0-15366 GCA_964513715.1 uncultured Gordonia sp. | reverse complement strand
GAACCCGGTTGTTTTTGGCCACTTGGGGGGTGGGGGGGGCGCGCTGGGCGAGGGGGGGGCGGGCACCCGTGCGGGGTCCGTGCACGCCCCGCCCCCGCACCCCTCTGCTGTGCCGGTGAGGTGGTCAGTCGTTCCAGACGCTCGCCGGATCGGTGGCGACCCGCGTCGGACCCTGCGGCGTCTGGGTGACCGAGCGGGCGAAGCGCGGGGCCACCTGAGCCTGCATGACGCCGTCGATCTCGACCAGGGTGCCGCGGGCGGCCAGATGCGGGTCGCTCGGCGCCTCGGTGAAGTCCAGGATGGGCGAGGTGCAGGCGTCGGTGCCCGCGAAGACGGCGGCCCATTCGTCGCGGGTGCGGGTGGCGAAGGTGTCGACGAAGATCTGCTTCAGCTCGTCCCAGCGGGAGAAGTCCATCTGATGCGGGAGCGACGCCGGATCCAGCTCGAGGCCCTTGATGAGCTCGGCGTAGAACTGCGGCTCGATGGCGCCCACGGCCATCCACTTGCCGTCCGAGGTCTCGTAGACCTCGTAGAAGGGTGCGCCGGTGTCGAGGAGGTTCACGCCGCGGCGGTCCTGCCACAGGCCGGTGCCGCGGAAGGCCCACATCATCTGGCCGAGGACGGAGGCGCCGTCGACCATGGCCGCGTCGATCACCTCGCCCTTGCCGGAGACGCTGCGCTCGACGAGTGCGGCCAGAATGCCGACGACCAGGAACATGGAGCCGCCGCCGAAGTCGCCCACCAGATTCAGCGGGGGAGTCGGCTTCTCGCCGGCCCGGCCGATCGCATGCAGCATGCCGGTCAGCGAGATGTAGTTCATGTCGTGGCCGGCCAGATCGGCGCGCGGACCGTCCTGGCCCCAACCGGTCATCCGCCCGTAGATCAGACCCGGATTCACCGCGGCCAGATCGTCGGGCCCGAAGCCGAGGCGCTCCATGACACCCGGACGGAAGCCCTCGATCACCACGTCGGCCTTGGCGACCAGGTTCAGCAGCGTCTCGCGTTCGGCCGGGTTCTTCAGATTGGCCTCCACCACGCGCCGTCCGCGCAGCAGGGCGTCGGCGTTGCGGCCCTCCTGGGGCAGCTGGCCGGGCCGCTGGACGCGGATCACATCGGCGCCGAGGTCGGCGAGGAGCATGGCGGCGTGCGGCCCCGGCCCGATGCCGGCGAACTCGATGACGCGAATGCTCGCGAGGGGGCCGGAGCGGCCCGACGGCTGACGCTGGGTCATGGAAGAAACCTCCGGAGATCTCGGTCGGGGTGGGGTACACCTCACGGTCGAGTTCAGCATGACACGACTGTGATGCGGGCAACTCGTGAGGTCCGGGGATGCTCCCGGGTCGGATGGGGCGGCCATCGGAGATCCGGTGATTCCGCAGGGTTCACCCGGCGGACCTCGGTCGGTAGAGTCGGCGCAATGAACAGCGGCCGGGACGCGGAAGCGAGGACGGCGGCGCCCTCGCTGGCCACCGCCGTCTGGCCCGAACTGGACCGACCGGGGATCGCCCTGGTGGTGCCGCTCGGCTCGCTGGAGCAGCACGGGCCCCACCTGCCACTGGACACCGATTCGCAGATCGCGGGTGAGGTGGCGCGACGGGCCGTCGCGGCGAGCGCGCAGTCGGGATCGCCCGATGTGCTGCTGGCTCCGGCCATCGCCTACGGCGCCTCCGGCGAACACGAGGGCTTCCCGGGCACCGTGTCCATCGGCACGCAGGCGCTGGAGTTGCTGCTGGTGGAGTACGGCCGGAGTGCGTGCCGCTGGGCGTCGCGAATCGTCTTCGTCAACGGGCACGGGGGCAACGGCCGGGCCCTGCTCGGCGCCACGGCGCTGCTGCGGGCCGAGGGGCGCGACGTCGCCTGGTTCGCCTGTGCCCTCCCGGGCGCGGATGCGCACGCCGGCCGCACGGAAACCGCTGTGCTGCTGGCGATCGCACCCGAGGCAGTCCGGGCCGAGCGGGCCGTGGCCGGGGACACCCGCCCGATCGCCACGCTGCTCGACGAACTGCGCCGCACCGGGGTGGCGGGGGTCAGTCCGAACGGCGTGCTCGGCGATCCGGCCGGCGCCGATCCCGCCGACGGCGAAGCCGGTCTGGCGGCGCTGGCCGCCCGTCTCTGCGCGGCGATCGGGGCCTGGACGGTCGACGGCGACGGGAGACTCCGGTGACCGGCGGCGGGCCGCCGGCGGGACCGGTCACCGCGCTGCCCGACGGATTCCAGGTGCAGATCGATCTGCGCTGCGTGCGCGACGGCGACCTGCGCTACCTGGTCGGCGGATCGCCGACCCGGGTGCTCAAGCTCTCGGAGGCCGCGCTCGCGATGACCTCCGCCGACGGCCGCATCGAGGTGACCGATGCGGCGACCCGCAGCCTCGCCCGCGCCCTGCTGGACTCCGGCATCGGTCTGCCGCGGCCGATGGGCGGGCCCGGCCCCGACGACGTGACCGTGGTGATTCCGGTGCGGGACAACCAATCCGGCGTCGACACTCTGCTGCGCGCCCTCCCGCGCACCCGGGTGATCGTGGTCGACGACGGCTCGGACGTGCCGTTGCGTGCGGACGGCGAGTTGGTCGAGGTGCTGCGGCTGGCGGAGAACCGCGGACCGGCGGCCGCCCGCAACGCGGGTCTGGCCGCGGCGCGCACCGGCTTCGTGGCCTTCCTCGATTCGGACACCGTGCCCACCCGGGACTGGCTGGCCATGCTGCTGCCGCATTTCTCCGATCCGAGTGTGGCCATCGTGGCACCGCGGGTGATCGGTCGGCGGGTGTATCGCGGGTCGACCTCGGCGCGCTACGCGAATGCGCACTCGTCGCTCGACATGGGGCCCGACGAAGCGCCGGTCGATCCCGGCACGGCGCTGGCCTATGTGCCAAGTGCGGCGATGGTGGTGCGGCGCACCGCTTTTCTCGGCTTCGACGAGTCCCTGCGGGTGGCCGAGGACGTGGATCTGTGCTGGCGCACCCGCCAGGCGGGGTGGCGCGTCTACTACGACCCGGTGGCCGAGGTCCGGCATGTCCACCGGGAGAACCTGCGCGCCCTGCTCGGCCGCCGCCGGTACTACGGGACCGGTGCCGCGCACCTGGCCGATCGGCACGGGCCGCTGGCGGCGCCGGTGATGACCACGCTGCCGATGGCCGCCGCGGTGACCGGACTGCTGACCCGCACCCGACTCGGCTGTCTGATCGCCGCGATCATCACCCTGCACGCGATGTACCGCACGCGCGGCCGGCTGGGCGACGAGCTGCCGGGCCGCAACCGGATCGCCGGGCAACTGGTGCTGCGGGGGCTGGGTTTCAGCCTCTTGCAGGCCGCGCAGGCGCTGCTGCGGCACTACTGGCCGGCGACGCTCGCGGTGGCGCTGTGCTGGCCCCGGTTCCGGCGACTGGTGCTGGCGCTGGCCCTTGCCGAAGGCGGGGTGATGTGGCTGCGCAACCAGGTGCTGCAGGCGCGCTCCCCCGCGATGGGGCCGATCGGCTTCACCGTGATGCGTCGGCTGGACGACCTGGCCTACGGCACCGGACTGTGGCAGGGCGCGGTGCGCAGCGGCAGTCCGGAGGCGCTGCGCCCGATCCTGAAGAGTTCGTGACCCCGATGGGCCTCACCGAGCGCTCCGCGGACACGGTGGTGGTCGGCGCCGGGACCGCCGGCTGCCTGGTCGCGGCGAGGCTGGCGGCCGCGGGCCGGGAGGTGCTGCTCCTGGAGCAGGGGCCGATCTCCCCGCCCGGACCGGAGGTGACCGCGCTGGCTCGGCTGCCGCTGCACGACGCCGGCCGCGTCGTCGCGGTTCCGGAACGACGGGGACGCCCGGTGGTCCGCGGTCGCGGGCTGGGCGGCTCGGCGGCGATCAACGGCGGCTACTTCCTGCGCGCGGATCCGGCCGACTCCACCGGCTGGCCGCAGTGGTGGACGCCGGCGCGGATCGCCGACGGTTACGCGGCCGTCGAGGAGCTACTGGCCGTCGCGCCGTTCGCCGACGACGAGCTGGGCGACGTCCCGCGGGCCTTCGAGCGGTACTGGGCCGGCGAGCCGGGCCTGATCCGGGTGCGCAGCAATGCCCGCGACGGCCGGCGCGTGACGGCGGCGGCCGTGTTGCCGGCAGCGGGGTGCGGCGCGGCGGGCGGAACGCCGCGGGTGCGGCGAGCGAGGGTCGACGAGGTGCTGCTGCATCGAGCCGGCACGCCGGGTGCTCGGGTCGCGGGCGTGCGGGCCGGCGGCGAGGTGATCGGCGCGGGCGAGGTGATCGTGTGCGCCGGGACGCTCGGCACCGCGGCCCTGCTGGTGCGCAGCGGGCTGCCGGGCGACGGGCCGCGGCCGCTGCGTGAGCACGCCGAACGCCTCGTCCGGTTCGCACCCCGCGGCGAGGTGCGCGCGCCCGCGCTGCTGCAGTCCGTGCTGCACGCCGACGGCCTGGAGATCCGTTGCTACGGCGACGATTTCGCCCGGTTCATTCCGGGCGTCGCGCCCCGCGGGATCCCGATCGGCATCGCCGATCTGGCCCGGCCGCTCCGCGGCAGTCACGACGGACGCATCCCCGACCTCGGTGTCGCCGATGCGCGCTCGCGGGCGGCGCTGCGGCGCGGTGTGGACCGGGTGGTCGAGATGCTGAACTCGTCGTCGTTCGCCGATCTGGTGGTGCCGGGCTCGGTGACCGTCGACCCGGTGATCGGCACCTCGCAGCACGCCTACGGCACGCTCCCGTTGGGCACGGCGACCGATCCGCTCGGCGCCTTGCCGGGGGTCGACGGCCTGCGCGTGGTGGACGGCTCGCTGCTGCCCGGGCCGCTGCACGCGGGCCCGCACGCGACCATCGCCATGCTGGCGTGGGTCATCGGTGGAGCACTGGCGGACGCGCCGGGCCTTCGATAATCAGATCGGGCGGTAACCAGATCGGTCCGTAAGCAGATCAGGCGACACTAGATCAGGCTCGACCAGTAGTCCCAGAAGCGCTGCCCCGCGGCGAAGATGACGATCAGGTACCAGGTGCCCAGCAGGATCCACGAGGCATCGCGGACGGTCTGACTGCGCGGACCGTCGCCCAGCGACCGGGACAGGCTCAGCACGAAGATGATCGGCGTCACCGTCCACACCACCATGCAGTACGGGCACAGCGCCCCGATGCGGTAGATGCTCTGGAAGGCGAGGTAGTTGATGAAGATCCAGCCGAGGCCCAACCCGAGCGTCTGACCGATCCAATACCAGCGGGGCAGGGACACCCGGCCGATCGACAGCACCGCGGTGGTCAGGATGACGGCGAAGGCCGGCAGCCCCAACAGCGGGTTCGGGAAGCCGAAGAACGCGGCCTGCTCGGTCACCATCACCGAGCCGCACGAGAGGATCGGGCTGAAATTGCACGACGGGCTGAACTCGGGGTTCAGCAGCAGCTCGATGCGCTCGAGGGAGAGCGCCGCCGAGGCCGCCATGCCGAGGATGCCGCAGACGAGCATCACCCAGGCGCTCGCGACCCCGATCGGGCGCGGCGCGGTCAACGACTCGGCCGGCGTGGGAGATTCTGCCGGCGGGGCGGTCTCGACGGCGGTCGAGACCCCGTCGTCGCCCGGGGTGGAATCCGCGTCAGCGGTCACTTCGCGGCCTCGAGCGCGGCGTTCACCTTGGCCTGCAGCTCGTCGCCGTTCTGCAGCTGGACCACTTCACCGTTGATGCGCACGTTCGGGGTGCCGGTGAAGCCCTCCTGGCTCATGGCCTTCTTGGAGTTCTCGTCGATCCAGCCGGTGAACTGGCCGCTGTTGACACAGTCGTCGATGCCCTCGACGCCGACCTCCTTGGCCAGCGAGATCAGCTTGGAGTCGGGCAGACCGGAACCGCCCTCGGCGGGCTGGTTGGCGAACAGGATGTTGTGGTACTCGAGCCACTTGGCGAACTCGTGCTCCTTGCCGGTGGCCTCGGCGACGCACATCGAGGCGTTCGCCGCGCGCGAGGAATACTTGGTGCTGGAGGCGCGGTCGAGCATGTTGATGGTGACGTAGTCGACGGCCACCTCGGGGTTGTCGTGGTAGGCGGCGATGGCCGGGCCCATCGACTGCTCGAAGGCCTGGCAGGCCGGGCACTGGAAGTCCTCGGTCACGGTGATCACGACCGGCGGGGTGGCGCCGGCCGGAGCCGCGGTGACCCGGATCGCGCCGTCGGTGACGACGGTGGGGGTGGCCCCGGCGCCCGTCTGCGACGGAGCCGGCTTCTTGAAGACGCCCACCTGCCAGAGGATGAGGCCGGCGATGACGAGCAGTGCCACCACGGCGGCAATCATCAGCATGACGGAGCGGCGGCGCTCGGCGGCGCGCGGATCGATCACCCGGTTGGAACTCACAGTCTCCACAGTCCTTCGTCGGTGCAGCGCGCCCCTGCGCAGCCGCGGTCAGTGAACAACCCTAACTCGCGAACCTGAGGGAACGCAGAGCCGATGGTCTCCAGATCACGCCGGGGTCACCCAGGTGGTGATGTCGGCGTGCACCACCTCGGTCCCGGTGGTGTCACAGACCCGGATCGAGACCACCACGTCGCGTCCTTCGGTGAGCGTGTCAAAGTCGAGCGGCTCGGCCAGCTCCGCGTGCGCGGTGAGCCGGGTCTTGGCCTTGGCCAGGTACTGCACGTTCATCGCCTTGGGGATCCAGCGGTGCGACGACGGCGTGGTGGCCTCCATCAGCATGCCCATCGCCGCCTCGGCGAGGTTGCAGGCGGCGATGGCGTGGAAGGTGCCCAGGTGATTGTGGACGCCGAACCAGTTGGGCGAGGTGACGCGGCAGTAGCCGGGCCGCATCTCCTGCACCAGCGGCAGGACGGTGCCGAAGTACGGCACCTTCGCGACCATGCCGAGGGAGAAGAGGGTGTTGCCCAGCGCATTGGCGGGCAGGCGCTTGCGCAGCGCGTAGGTGGGCGAGATGGAAGCCATGGACCGATGGTAGTCGGCATCCCGGTGGGATTCGACAGTCGATCGGCGCCGGGGGCGGTCGCCGGACGGCTTCGATCGGCGTGGGCCGGGGCTCAGTCGTCCTTGCGGCGGAAGCCGGCGCGGAGGGCTTCGCGGTTCACGGCGGCGACGGCGGATAGGTCGATGCCGGCCGGGCAGACCGTCGCACATTCGCCGAAGGCCGAGCACGGCCCGAAGTCGTGATCAAGTTGCTCGGTGACGGCCCGGGCGCGCCGGCCCCGCTCGCGCCGCCCGTAGGTCAGTTGCGCCAGGTGCAGCAGCTTGGCGCCGGCGAACAGGTGCGCCGAGCCGTTGGGGCAGGCGGCCACGCAGGCCCCGCAGCCGATGCAGGCGGCGAAGTCGAGCGACTCCTCGGCGGTCTGATGGTCGATCAGGCCCGCGTCGGCGTCCATCGCCTGACCGGTGCCGACGGCCACATGCCCGCCGGCCTCGATCACCCGGTCCAGCGCCGAGCGGTCGACGGCCAGATCGCGCAGCACCGGAAAGGCGTTGGCGCGCAACGGTTCCAGTCGCAGGTGGGTCACCTCCCGAAAGCGGTTCAGGTGCTGCAGGCACGAGGGCGTGTTCGGGATCGGCCCGTGCGGCCTGCCGTTCACCATCACCCCGCACGCGCCGCAGATGCCCTCCCGGCAGTCCGAGTCGAAGACGATGGGCTCGGAACCCGCCGCCACCAGCTGCTCGTTGAGCAGATCGAGCACCTCCAGCAGGCTCATCTCCCCGGTGACCTCCACCCGATGGGTCTCGAAGCAGCCGGGGGCATCCGGACCGGCCTGGCGCCAGGCCTCGACGGTGATCTGCACGCGTCCTCCTACCGGTAGTTCCGGGTCTGCAGGGGCACCGCGGTGAACTCCAGCGGTTCGCGGTGACGGATGGCGGTGTGCGCGGACCCGGCGGCGTCGCGGGCGCTCTCCCACACCGAGGCGAAGCACCAGGCATCGTCGTCGCGCAGCGCCTCGCCGTCGGGCGTCTGGTGTTCGGTGCGAAAGTGTGCGCCCGCCGACTCGTCGCGGTCCAGTGCATCGACGCACATCAGCCGGGCCAGTTCCAGGAAGTCGGCGACCCGTCCCGCGCGTTCGAGTTCCTGATTGAAGGAGCCGGCGCTGCCGGTGACCCGCAGGTCCGACCAGAAGCGCCCGGAGAGCTCGTCGATCTGCTCGATCGCCGAGGTCAGCGAGGCTGCGCTGCGGGTGACCCCGCAGCCCTCGTACAGGATGTCGCCGAGTGCGCGGTGGAACAGGCCCGGGCCGGTGCCGCCGCCGATGGAGGTGAGCGCCTCGATGCGGCTTCGCACGTCGGCGGCGGTCGACGTCACGGCCTCGTCGGACAGCTCGAGCAGCGACCGGCCGAGCAGACCGGCCAGGTAGTCGGGGATCGCGGCGGGCAGGGTGAACCAGCCGTCGACGCACGCCGAGAGCAGTGAGTTGGCGCCCAGCCGGTTGGCGCCGTGATAGCCCCAGCCGGCCTCGCCGCCGACGAACAGGCCCGGAACGTTCGACATCTGGTTGTAGTCGGTCCACAGCCCGCCCATGGTGAAATGCGCACCGGGGGCGATCCGCATCGGCACCTCGTACGGGTCCTCGCCGGTCGCGTCGCGGTACATGTCGAAGAGGTTCCCGTAGCGTTCGGCGATCGTCGCCCGGCCGAGCCGGGCCAGCGCATCGGCGAAGTCGAGGTAGACGCTGTTGCGCAGCGGCCCCACGCCGCGGCCGGCGTCGATCTGCTCGCGGGCGGCGCGCGAGGCCACGTCGCGCGGGGTCAGGTTGCCGTACGCCGGGTACTTGCGTTCCAGGTAGTAGTCGCGCTGGTCCTCGGGGATCTGCGCGGGCGGCCGGTCGTCGCCCGCGGCCAGCGGTACCCAGATGCGGCCGTCGTTGCGCAGCGACTCGCTCATCAGCGTGGTCTTGGTCTGCCACGGCGCCGAGACCGGCAGCGCCGTCGGATGGAACTGGACGAACGACGGCGAGGCCAGGTACGCGCCGCGGCGATGGGCGCGCCAGGCCGCGGTGGCGTTGGAGTTGCGCGCCAGCGTCGAGCGGTAGAAGACAGTGCCGTAGCCGCCGGTGGCCAGCACCACCGCGTGTGCGGTCTGCGCGCCGATCTGCCCGGTCAGCAGGTCGCGCACGACGATGCCCTGCGCGCGGCCGTCGGCGACGATCAGATCGAGCATCTCCTGGCGGGTGTGCAGCGTGACGGTGCCCGCCGCGACCTGGCGCAGCAGCGCCTGCGAGGCCGCGACCTGCAACTGCTGACCGGTCTGCCCGCGCGTGTAATAGGTCCGCGAGACCTGGACGCCGCCGAAGCTGCGGGTGGCCAGCGGCCCGCCGTATTCGCGGGCGAAGGGCGCGCCGAGGGCGTTGAGGTGATCGATCACCCGCACCGACTCCTCGGCCAGCCGGTAGGCGTCGGCCTCGCGGCCGCGGAAGTCGCCGCCCTTGACGGTGTCGACCACGAAGCGGCGCAGTGAATCGCCGTCCACCTTGCGGGCGCGGGCCGCGTTGATGCCGCCCTGGGCGGCGACGCTGTGCGCGCGGCGCGGGGCATCGTGGAAGGTGAACGCGTGCACGTCGTAGCCGAGCTCGCCCAGCGCCGCGGCACAGCCGGCGCCGGCCAGGCCGGTACCCACCACCACGACGGTGAACTTGCGGCGATTGAGCGGTCCGACGAGCCGGTACTCGTCGCGCCGGCGCTGCCAGGCGGTGGCCGGGTCACCGTCCGGGATGCGCGGATCGAGGTCCGCCGGGCCGGCCATCAGCCGAGCCATCCGGCCAGGACCGCGATCGGGATGGAGACGTTCCCGACCATGACGACGGCGGCGCCGGCCAGCGCGAGCAGCGCCCAGACCCGACGCACCCGGCGGCCGGTGACGCCGAAGTCGCCGGCCAGCGTCCACAGCCCGTGCACCAGGTGCAGGCCGAGCAGCAGCATCACCGCGATGTAGAACAGGGCCATCGGCCAGCGTTGGAAGCTCTCGACCAGATTGTGGTGGGCGAACGAGGCCTCGCGGGTGGCCGGCTCGAAGCCGCCGGGAGCCACCGGGCGCGTTCCGGTGGTCAGGTCCAGGAGGTGCACCACGATGAAGATCAGCAGCACCGCGCCGGTCAGCGGCATCAGGGTCGCGGGCAGCCGCCGCCAACCCATCCCGCGGCGCCGGAAGCTCCCGCGCGCGCGACGGCTGCGGACCACTAGCAGCAGCGACGCCCCGACGTGCAGCACCAGGCAGGTCAGCAGGACGAGGCGGAAGAGCCACAGTGCGCCCTCGTAGGGGAGCAGCGGTTCGGCGAGGGTGCGCAGCCAGTGCGCGTAGTCGTCGAAGTGCTGCGCGCCGGTGTAGATCTTCAGATTCCCGACCATGTGCACCAGGACGAACAGGGCGAAGACGGTGCCGGTGAGCGCCATCGTCACCTTGAGGGTCACGGTCGACGGCCGCGGCGCGCGGCGCGCCGGCAGCGGGGTCGTCGCGCGCAGTGCCGGCACCGTCACCGGCGGGGTGGGTGATCCCATCGATCAGTCGTCGAGCGGTCCGGTGGGCAGCAGCCGGCGGACCAGCTTGCCGGTGGGATTGCGCGGCAGATCGTCGACGTAGACCACGTCGCGCGGGACCTTGTAGCGCGCCAGGTGCTGCTTGACGTGGGCGCGCAGGCCGTCGGGATCCTGCTCGGCGCCCTCGGCCAGCACCACGAAGGCCCGCAGCCGGGTGCCGAACTCGTCGTCGTCCACGCCGATCACCGCGATGTCGTCGACGTCCGGATGGTCGGCCAGTAGATTCTCTACTTCCAGCGGATAGACGTTCTCGCCACCGGAGACGATCATGTCGTCGTCGCGCCCGGCGATGAACCACAGACCCTCCGCATCGACGTAGGCCATGTCGCCGGTCGACATGTAGCCGTCGATGAACTGCTTATGCCGACCGTCGGTATAGCCCTCGAAGGGCGCTCCGGTGCGCGCGAACAGCCGTCCCTTGGCCCCGACCTCCGTCACCCGGTTGCCGTCGTCGTCGAACAGAGCCAGGTGGCTGGTGACCGGGGGTTTGCCGATGGTGCCGGGTGCGCGCCGCAGTTCGTCCGGCTGGGCGACGGTGGCCACGCCCACCTCGGTGGAGCCGTACAGGTTGTAGAGGACGTCGCCGAAGGCGTCCTGGACCTCCTTGCACAGCGCCGGCGACAGGGCCGAGCCGGCGACGACGATCGACTTCAGGTGGCTCAGGTCGTACCTGCCGATCACCTCGGGGCCGAGGGCGACCATCCGGTGCAGCTGCGTCGGGACCGCGATCAGCGCCTCGGCCCTATTGTCGGCGAGGGCCGCGAGCGTCTTCTCGGCGTCGAAGCGGCGCATCAGGACGATGTTGTTGCCCAGGGCCAGCCCGACGCCCCAGAGGGCGAAGCCGGTGGAGTGGAAGACCGGCGAGACGATCGCCATCGCGCCCTCGCGCGGCAGCCTGATGCGGTCGACGATCAGGGCGCTGGCGAAGGGGGAGAACTTGGAGCGGCCGGCGCCCTTCGGCAGCCCCGTCGTACCGCTGGTGAGGATCACCAGGCCGCCCCAGGCCGGCGGCGACGGCGGCTGGGTGGTAGGCGACGAGGCGATCAGCTCGTCGAGGGTGCGGGCGTCGCCGAGCGAGGCCTGCTCGTCGTCGACCCAGGTGACCACGCGGAGCATCCCCTCCGGGAGGGTGTCGGCCAGGTGGGTGAACTCCTGGTCGTACAGCATCGCTTCGAGGTTTTCGCGCTCGGTCACCTCGGCGAACTGGCCGGCGCCGAAGCCGGTGTTCATCATGGCCAGCCGGATCCCGGCGCGCCCGCACGCGATGAGCGTCAGCGGCAGTGCCCGGTGGTCGCGCGCGATGATGCCGATCACCGAGCCGGGCCGCAGGCCCGCGGCGAGCAGACCGTTGGCCAGCGCATTGGCCTGGTCCTCGAACTCCCGCCAGGTCAGGGTGCCGCGCTCGTCGGTGATGGCGGGCAGGTCCGGGTGGTCCTGGGCGTGGTGGCTGAGCACCGCGGCGGCCGGTCCGACCAGCTTGTTGGCCTTGACGGTGTGCAGGAAGCGCTTCGGGTCGCTCAGGTCGATGATCCCCGCGGATTGCAGCGCCCGCACCGCGCCCACGGTGTCCGACAGCGACTCGACCACCGTTCCCGCTTTGGCGGTCAGCCCCGACGACAGCTTCGACAACATGCTTTCGATCCCCTGACTCGCGGCCCGCTCGCCGCATTCCGATGTCCGATTTGTGTCGTGGATCACGCTACTGGGAGGAGTCGGATGCCGCCAGGGTTCGTGGATCGATCGATGGTCAGGTGGATACCGGCCGGAGCACCTCCGCGTCGATCCGGGAGAAGACGACATCGCACTGCTCGCGGATCGGCCGTCGGATCCGCCGGGGCGGCTCCGGGTGCTCGGTGTTCGAGACGTAGCGCGCCGGGTGATAGTCGTTGCGCAGCAGGTAGGGAAGGAAACCCACGTCCTCGAGCGGTCCGAAGACGTCGTCGACCGTGAATCCGCCGACTCGCATCCGCTCCGGGGCGACCTCCACCTGAATCTCGACGTCGTCGCGCAGTCGGTCCAGGGCCGGCGTGAGTCCGGCTACCACCTCGGGTTCGGCGCCCTCCACGTCGATCTTGATGATCCGCGCCGCCGCCAGCTCCGCCGTTGTCGCCAGGTCGGTGACCGGTGCGCAGGGCACGGTGTACGCGGCCGCGGAATCGCCGGCGTCCACCTGAGAGGTGCCGCCGCGGTTGTACTTGGACGGCAGATACAGGGTGAGGTCGCCGACGTGATCGGAGGCCGCGGCCTGGACCACCCGGACGTGTGACGAGAGGCCGTTCAGTTCCAGGTTCGTGCGCAGTCGTTCCGCGGTGCCGGGAATCGCCTCGATGGCGACGACCGCTCCGGCCGGGCCGACGAGACGGGCGGCCGGCACCGTGACGGCACCGATGTTGGCGCCGATGTCGATCACGGTGTCACCCGGCCGGAGTCGGCCGCGGAGCCAGGCCTGAAGGTCGGGTTCCCACACGCCGAAGACGTGGAGATAGCCTTCGATCCCGTCGACCGTGTCGACCTGAAAGGTGTCACCGTCCCGAGTCCGAGTGAGACCGGTGAACGGATGTCTGCGCAGACCGCGGGCGCCGGTCATGCCGCCCGCAGTGAGGGCGCCGACGATCCCGGCGCCGAGCCGGGAGGGCAGGTGGCGCGCGTAGGCCCTTCCCAGCGACAGTGCGGGATGCCGGGCCGAGAAGCCGTTCACGGCCGACCCTCGGTGACGTCGCGGTGCTGATTGTCGAGCGGCTGAAACAACCGCCGCAGGCGCCACGTCCGCGTCTCCTCGTCCCAGGGGCGAAGCACCAGCCACATCCCGGTGAACAGCAGGCTGCGGACCGGGAGGTCCAGGATCATGGCCCGCCGTGCCAGCGCGTGGTGGCGGGCGTTCGCCGCCCGCAGCCCGGCGGCGAGGTACTGCCGGTTGGCCCAGGGGGAGCGCTGGACCGTCCGGGCCGAGGTGGCCACCTCCGCTTCGGGGAGAAAGAACATTCGGCAGCCGGCGTCGTGCAGGGAGATCGACAGGTCGAAGTCGTCCCAGATGTCCTGCCGGGGTGTGACCGTGTCGCGGCACTTCTCCCACGCGCCGGCGCGCAGGGCGAGATTCGGGCCGTGCACCGCGCCGATGGGGCCGCGCGAGTGCACCGTTCGTGCGATCCGGTCGATGAAGGCGAAGGGCGGGGCGTCGTACAGCAGGACCGGGCCGGTCACCGCGGAGTAGTCGCGGCCCTCATCGCTGTCGAAGAAGGTCTCGATGGCGCCGGCCCAGCCCCGGTCGACGAGGGTATCGGCATCGGTGCGCGCGATGATCTCGCCGCGTGCGGCGTCGAAGCCGGTGTTCCGCGCCGCGTAGCAGCCGGGGGTCGCTTCGTGAAGCAGGCGGACCGAGTGATGTTCGGCCGCGATGTCGGCCACGATCGCCGCCGAGTCGTCGGTCGACCCGTTGTCGACGACGATGATCTCGTCGAGCGGCCGGGTCTGATCGAGTAGCGCCGCGACGGTGGCCCGGATGTGGGCCGCTTCGTTGTACATGGGAACAACAGCGGTGATCGTCGACACGGCTCCCCTCCCATCGAATGGTCTTCCCCCGCCGATTATCGCCGAGACGGCCCGGACGTGGCCCGGTTAACGCAAAACCGAACCCTCCGACCCACGACCCGCCCGTGCCTATAGTCGATGCCGTGGAGATCTCACTGGTTATCCCCTGCTACAACGAGGAGGCGCAGATCGGGTGGTGCCTCGACACGGTGCTGGCGCAGCAGCGATCGTTCGATGAGGTGCTGATCGTGGACAACAACAGCACCGACGGCACGCTCGGCGTCGTCGCCGACTACGCCGACAGGCTGCCGCTGCGGGTGCTGACCGAGCCGCGGCAGGGGGTGGCGTGGGCGAGTCAGGCCGGCTACGACGCGGCGACCGGGCAGGTCATCGCGCGCATCGACGCCGATTCCCGCCTGGAGCCGACGTGGGCGGCGGTACTGGAGACCTACTTGACGGCGCATCCGGAAGTCGATGCCGTCGGGGGTGCCGGCTGGCTGTACGACAGCCCCAAGTTCAACCTCCGCGAGAGCACCGTGAAGGCGGCCGCGAAGTTCGGTGCGGAGTCCTCCGGCCCGGCCAAGTATCTGAACGGGAACAACATGGCGATGCGAGTCGATGCCTGGCAGCGGGCCCGCCCGCGAGTCAAGAACGCTCCCGGAACGCACGAGGACCTCGATCTGACCTATGCGCTTGAGGAGACGGGAAGTCAGCTCAGGCAACTGCCGGGCATGGTGGCCGCCATCTCGGCACGGCGTTTCGCCGATCCGCCGCGGACGCTGTGGCGCTACATCCGCGCGACCCTGCGCACCCAGAGTGTGCACGGCCGCACCGGTGATCGGGTGCTGTACTGGATCAACATGCCGTTCAACGTCGCGGGCGTCGCCGTGTGGTCGTATCACGCCAGGAAGGCGGGGCTGGGCGGCGATCGTCCATCGCCGGTCACCGGCTAGCACCGATTTGGCCCGAACGGGCGACGTACTGCATACTGGTCGGGTTGCCTCTCGCGAGGCGATGAACCGACTCGGACCACAACGTGGATCCGGGCGTGTAACGCGTGCGCTGCATTCCGGCCACGGACCCGACACGCCCGACCGCGGGTGCCGGGGAGACTAGCCGGTGCGGATGTAGAACTCCGCCGCCGGCGCCGGACGAGAGTTCGGCATGCACAAGACGAAAAGAACAGCGTCGATCGCGCCCGATTGTCAACGGGCCCCGGTCATGTGGCTCCGTTGCCGCTCGCTCAGCCTGCGCTGCGCGGGTGTGAGACCACGCGGTGTTCTTGAGTCGAGAGACATAGAGACGGAAGAGGACACAGCGTGGCGGGACAGAAGATCCGCATCAGGCTCAAGGCCTACG
>CAZEOP010000065.1:0-15444 GCA_964513715.1 uncultured Gordonia sp. | reverse complement strand
GACCTTGGCGTCGGTGGTCAGCACCACCAGCATGGTGGCCAGCGAGGGCGCCATCATGCCCGCGCCCTTGGCCATGCCGCCGACGTTCCATCCGCCCGGATGGTGCAGCGCGACCTGCTTGGGCACGGTGTCGGTGGTCATGATGGCCCACGCGGCGTCGGTGCCGCCCTCCAGGCCGCCGCCCATCTCGTGCACGATCTCGGTGACGCCGGGCAGCAGCTTGTCCATCGGGAGCCGCTCGCCGATGATCCCGGTGGAACAGACGGCCACCTCGCCGGCGCCGGTCTCGGTGCCCCAGTTCGAGAGCGTCTGGGCCACCGCCTCGGCGGTCGCGTGGGTGTCCTGGAAACCGCCGGGTCCGGTGCACGCGTTGGCGCCCCCCGAGTTGAGGATCACCGCGCGCACCCGCCGGCTCTTGATGATCTCCTGGGTCCACAGCACCGGCGCGGCCTTCACCTGGTTCTTGGTGAAGACGGCGGCGGCGCCGAGGTCCGGCCCCTCGTTGAAGACCAGGGCCAGATCCGGTTTGCCGGAGGGCTTGAGGCCCACGGTGATCCCCGCGGCGCGGAAACCGAGCGGCGCGGTGACGCCCTGGCGGCGCATCATCCGGGATCCGAGCAGCTGCTCCAGATGCGTGTCGACGATGCTCACGGGGCCACTCCCACGGTGGTCAGTCCTTCGGTCTCGCCCCAGCCCAGGGCCAGGTTCATCGATTGCACGGCGGCACCGCCGGTGCCCTTGGTGAGATTGTCCACGGCGCCGACGGCGATCAGCTGGCCGGCCCGCTCGTCGACGGCCAGGCCGATCTGGATCGCATTGCTGCCGACCACCGAGCCGGTCTCCGGGAACTCGCCGGCGGGCAGAACGTGCAGGAAGGGCTCGTCGTCGTAGGCCTTCGCGTACGCGGCCCGGACCTCGTCGATCGAGGCCTCGGTCCGCGCCGACACCGTCGCCAGAATGCCGCGCGACATCGGCACCAGCACCGGGGTGAACGAGACGTCCACCGGCTGATCGGCGACCGCCGACAGCGCCTGGATGATCTCCGGGG
Source organism: uncultured Gordonia sp. (assembly GCA_964513715.1). GTDB lineage: Bacteria > Actinomycetota > Actinomycetes > Mycobacteriales > Mycobacteriaceae > Gordonia. Next base: position 14,396 of record CAZEOP010000065.1, on the reverse strand, counting down.
TGTGCCGGTGCACACCGCCGACGCCGTAGGCGCGCGCCGAGCCGAGCACCTCCGAGGCCAGCAGATTGGCCTTGGGTGCGCGGCCGGCGCCGGAGGTTCCGGACAGGGCAACCACCTGCACGCGCGGCTCGATCAGCCCGGCGGCGAGCGCGGGCGCGATGGTCAGGATGGAGACCGTCGGATAGCAGCCGGGCACCGCGATCCGGCTGGCGCCGCGCAGTTCTTCCCGCTGCCGGAGCCCCGTCGACGGGTCCACCAGGAGCTCGGGCATGCCGTAGGGCCAGGTTCCGGCGTGCTCGCCGCCGTAGTACCTGGTCCACTCCCGGCCGTCGCGCAGCCGGAAGTCGGCGCCGCAGTCGATGATCAGGGTCGACGGCGGCAGCGCATTGGCGATCTCGGCGGACTGGCCGTGCGGCAGCCCGAGGAAGACGACGTCGTGCCCGGCGAGGACCTCCGGCGTGGTCTCGGCCAGGACGCGATCGGCGAGTGGCAGCAGATGCCGGTGGTGCTCGCCCAGCCGGCTTCCGGCGTTGCCGCCGGCCGTGAGGGCACCGATCTCCAACTCGCCGGTCGACCATCCCCCGTCGCTTCGCTCACCCCTGGCCAGGCGCGGGTGGCCGCACAGCAGGCGGAGAATCTCGCCGCCCGCGTAGCCACTGGCACCTGCCACCGCAATCCGCACTGTCATGCGATCATTATGCACGACAGTGCAATTTAATTCACGCAGGGTGTCCGGGCGCGTCCGCGCGCGGCATCAGCCGGCCGCGCGCAGCGTCAGCATCGCGATCTGCGGCGGCGCCCCCACCCGTACCGGCGGGCCCCAGGCCCCGGCGCCGCGCGAGGTGTAGACCGGCACGTCGCCGACGGTACCGAAGCCGGTGACCACCGGCTGCACCAGCGCGACCAGGTAACCGAACGGCCACAGCTGACCGCCGTGCGTGTGCCCGGAGAGCTGCAGCCCCACACCCCGCCCCTGCGCATCGCGGGCCTGGCGCGGCTGATGGGCCAGATAGATCAGCGCCCGCTCGGCGTCGCGGCCGTCCAGGGCGCGTGCCGGATCCGAAGCGTCGGACGCGGGGGCGGTGGCGTCGTGTACCCCGGCCAGATCGACCACCGCACCGCCGCGATGCAGTTCCACGCGCTCGTTGCGCAGCGGGCGGACACCGAGGGTCTCCCAGAAATCGAGCCACGAGCCCGCGCCGTCGACCAGGTATTCGTGATTCCCGCTGACCCCGTAGACGCCCAGCGGTGCCTGCAACTCGCGCAGCGGCGCAAGGTCCGCGCCCACCTGCGCGACGGCGCCGTCGGCCAGGTCACCGCCGAGGATCACCAGGTCGGGCTGCTGCGCATTGGTCAGTTCGACGACGCGCCGGGTGAAACCCACCCCGCGCGCCGGACCGACGTGCAGATCGGTGAGGAGCGCGACGCGCAGCCCGTCGAACTCCGCGGGCAGCCGATCGACGACGGCGACCTCGTGGGTGACCGCCGGCCGGTTCGCCGCCACCAGGCCGTAGCCGACGACGGCGGGGGCCGCGAGGACCAGAACGGCCGTGGCGATCTGCAGCCAGCGCTGCGGATGCACCGGTCGCGGCGCGCCACGCAGCCGGGCCACGACCCGGACCGCCAGGGACACCAGAGCGATCAGCGCGGCGCCGAGGAGCAGATAGAAGACGACGGCCCACCAGGTGAAACCGGCGAAGCCGAGCGGCCGCGCCCACGCCGGATCCAGCACGCCCGCACCCACCAGGAAGGCGCTCACGCCCGCGATCATGCCGACCGCCAGCACCGCGTTCGCCACGATCGCCCAGCCGCCGCGCACACCCGGCGCCACCACCAGCCGGCGGTGCAGCCAGAACGTGAGCAGACCGACCAGCACGACCGCGATCACCGCGGCGAGCGCGTACATCAGCGCAGCCGTGCCCCGACCGCCGCACCTGCGTGATCGACCGCGGCCAGCTTCGCCGCGCTGGCCTCGTCCTCGGTGAGCGTCCGGTCCGGAGCCCGGAAGGTCAGCGCGAAGGTGAGCGACTTGTTGCCCTCGCCCACCTGCTCGCCGGTGAAGACGTCGAACAGCGCGATGTCCTCGAGCAGGTCACCCGCGCCGGCGACCAGCGCATCGCGCACCCGCTGCGCCGGAACCTCCTGCGCCACCACCACATTCACGTCCTGCAGCACCGCGGGGAACGGCGACACCTGCGGCGACGGCAGCACCGTGGTCAGCGGCAGCGCGTCCAGATCGATCTCCAGCGCGCACAGCCGCGCGGGCAGTCCGGACCGCTCCAGCACGGCCGGGTGCAACTCGCCGGCGTAGCCGACCGTGACTCCGTCGACCTCCAGGCGGGCGCAGCGCCCCGGATGCCACGGCAGCTGCCGATCGGCGACGAGAGTCAGCGCCACACCGGCGGCGGTCGCGATGGTCCGGGCCGCCTCGAAGGCATCCGCGGCCTCGGCCGGCCGGCCCTTCCCCCACGGCCCGGACGGCTCGCGCAGTCCGGTCAGCACCGCACCGACGTGCACCGGCTGCTTCGGCAGCGAAGCGTCCAGCGCGGCCTGCTCGGCGGTGCTCGGGCGCCGGGTCACGTCGAGCGCTTCGACGACGGGCCCCTGCCCGCCGCCGAGAACCACCTGGCCCACCGCGTACAGCGCCAGGTCGCGGTTGCCGCGCGAGAGGTTCCGCGCGGTCATCTCCAGCAGCCCGGGCAGCAGCGTCGTGTTGAGCTCGGGGCGATCGGACTCGAGCGGGTTGAGCACCTGCACGGTGGCCCGGCGCGGATCGTCCTCGGCCAGCCCCCACTGGTCGAAGACACCGGCCGGCATGAACGGGTACGGCAGCACCTCGACGAAGCCGTCGGCGGCCAGGGCCGCGCCGACCGACCGGCGGCGACGCTGCCGGGGCGTCAGACCGGTGCCGCCGGGGGCGCTGGGCAGCACGGCCGGAATGTCCTCCAGACCCTCCAGGCGCACCACCTCCTCCACCAGGTCGGCGGGCTGACGCAGGTCGGGACGCCAGGACGGCGGGGTGACGCTGAGCCGATCGTCGCCGGTGACGGTGCAGCCGACCTCGCGCAGCCGCGCCGCGGTGGTACCGACCGGGTACTCGACCCCGGCCGTGCGGTCGGGCAGGTCCGCGGCGATCACGATCGGCGCGAGGTCCGGCCGCTCGGCGCGCACGTCGGCCAGCGGGCCGGTGACCCGGCCCCCGGCCACCTCGGCGATGAGCTGTGCACCGCGGTCGGAGGCGACGGCGGTGACCTCGGGATCGACCAGCCGCTCGAAGCGCTTGGCCGCCTCCGAGCTCAGCTTGTGCCGCTTGCCGGTGCGGAACACCCGGACCTGGTCGAAGTTGGCCGACTCGAGCAGGATGCGGGTGGTCGCCTCGGTCACCTCGGTGGCCGCGCCGCCCATCACCCCGGCCAGCGCGATCGGTCCGGAGTCGTCGGCGATCACCACGTCCTCGGGATCGAGCGTGCGCTCGACCCCGTCGAGGGTGGTCAGCGTCTCCCCCGGCCGCGCCGCCCGGACGACGACGGTGCCGCGCACCGTGTCGGCGTCGAAGGCGTGCAGCGGCTGACCGAGCTCGATCATGACGTAGTTGGTCACGTCGACGATGCCCGAGATCGGGCGGATGCCGGCCACCATCAGCCGTTTGGCCATCCACCACGGGCTCACCGCGGCCGGATCGACGCCCTCGATGAGACGGGCGGTGTACCGGGTGGCCCGGCCGTCGTCGTCCAGGCGCACCGGCCACGGCTCGCCCGCCGCCGCCTCCGGCGCCGCGACGGTGAGCGCGGGATCGACATAGGGCACGGCGAAGGCACTGGCCAGTTCGCGGCCCAGGCCGCGCATGGAGAAGGCGTAGCCGCGGTCCGGGGTCACGTTCACGTCGATGGCGACGTCGTCCAGGCCGAGTACCGCCTTGGCGTCGGCACCCGGCGCGGCCGTGCCCGGCGCGAGCACCAGGATGCCGCCGTGGTCCTGGCCGATGCCCAGTTCGGCGACCGAGCAGATCATGCCGTCGGAGACCTGCCCGTAGGTGGTGCGGGTGGCGATCTCGAAGCCGCCGGGCAGCACGCAACCGGGCAGCGCGACCACCACCAGATCGCCCACGGCGAAGTTGCGCGCACCGCACACGATGCTCTGCGGCTCGGCGTTGCCCACGTCCACCCGGCAGTGCCGGATCGGCTTTTTGAACTCGGTCAGTTCGGTGATCTCGGCGACGCGGCCGATCACCAGCGGGCCGGTGATCTCCGGGAAGGCCTCGATGTCCTCGATCTCGAAACCGACGCGCACGAAGCCGGCGTCGATCTCGTCGGTCGACGCCGACCACGTCGGATCGCCGGACTGCAGGACCTGCGTCAACCAGGACTTGGGGAGTCGCACGGGGAACTTCTTTCGTCTCTTACGAAGTGATGGGGGCTGCGGTTCGAGCTCGGAGGGTTCGAGCCGGGACGGTTCGAGCTGGGAGGGTTCGCGTCAGAGCGCGGCGCCGAACGGCAGGGTGAAGCGGACGTCGCCCTCCACCATGTCGCGCATGTCGGCCAGGTCGTTGCGGAACTGCAGGGTGCGTTCCAGGCCCATGCCGAAGGCGAAGCCGGTGTACACGTCCGGATCGATGCCGCTGGCGCGCAGGACGTTGGGATTGACCATCCCGCAGCCGCCCCACTCCACCCAGCCGGCGCCGCCCTTCTTGCCCGGGAACCAGACGTCGACCTCGGCCGAGGGCTCGGTGAACGGGAAGTAGCTGGCCCGCATGCGGGTGGTGGTGTCGGGGCCGAAGAGCGCCTTGGCGAAGGTCTCCAGCGTGCCGCGCAGGTGCGCCAGGGTGAGGCCCTTGTCGACGGCCAGCCCCTCGATCTGGTGGAAGACCGGCGTGTGCGTGGCATCGAGCTCGTCGGTGCGGAAGGTGCGGCCCGGGCAGGCGACGTAGATCGGCACCTCGCGGTCGAGCATGGAGCGCACCTGGACCGGCGAGGTGTGCGTGCGCAGCACCTGCCGCGATCCGTGGGGGGCGATGTAGAACGTGTCCTGCATCGAGCGCGCCGGGTGATCGGGCAGGAAGTTGAGCGCATCGAAGTTGTGGTGTTCGGTCTCCACCTCGGGCCCCTCGGCGATCTCCCAGCCCATCGCGACGAAGACATCCGCCACCTGCTCGGCGATCACCGTGATCGGGTGCCGCGCACCCCGGCGGCGGCGCTGCGACGGCAGCGTGACGTCGATGGTCTCGGCGACCAGGACCGCGGCGTCCCGCTCGGCGGTCAGCACGGCGGTGCGCTCGTCCAGCGCGGCCTGCACCGCCGAGCGCTTCTCGTTGACGAGCTTTCCCGCGGCCGAACGCTCGTCCTTGGGCAGACTGCCCAGGGCGCGCTTGGCCAGCGCGATCGGCGACTTGTCGCCGAAGTAGGCGGTCTTCGCCTCGGCCAGCTCCTTCAGGTCGCCGGCCTGCGCGAAGGCTGCGACGGCCGCGGCGACCGTGGCATCCAGTTCCGGCTCGGTCGGGAATCGGTTCTCGCTGTGCTCAGCAGACACCGGCGTGTTCTCCCTCGTGATTCGATGCGTGCGGACCGCGAAAGGTCCCACTGCAGGGTAGTCGACCTGCAGTTTATCGCCGCGTTCGGCTCCCACCGCGGCCCGCCGCCGCCGACCCGGTACAAACTCGATCGCGGGCCGGCGGCGCCGCTGGCTAGGCTGGATCAATGCTGTTGACGCTGGCCTATCAGCCGTCCGATCCCGGCACCGATGCGGCCACGGTGTTCGGCTTCCTGCTGCACAAGCACCCGGACAAGGTGCAGACCTTCCCGTCCCCGGCGGGCACGGCCACCGTCTTCTACCCCGAGGCCTCGCCGCAGCGCTGCACCGTGGCCCTGCTGATCGACGTCGATCCGGTGGCCCTGGTGCGCAATAAGCGGTTCCGCGGCGATGCGGGCGAACTCGGCCACTACGTCAACGACCGCGCGTATGTGGCGTCGAGCCTGCTGGCCCAGGCGATCGGCCAGGTCTTCCGCACCGCGATGACCGGCCGCAGCGACTCGTACCCCGAGTTCGCCGCACGGCCGCTGCCGCTGACCGTGCAGGTTCCCGTCGTCGCGGCCCGGGTCGGCGGCGCCGAGCTGGTGCGCCGGCTCTTCGAGCCGTGCGGCTGGACCGTCGACGTCCGGGCGATCGGGTTCGACGAGCAGGTTCCGGACTGGGGCGATTCGCCCTACTGCTCGCTGACCCTGCGCGGCGAGGTGCGCCTCGCGGTCGCGCTGCGCCAGCTGTATGTGCTGCTGCCGGTGCTCGACGATGCCAAGCACTACTGGGTGAACGAAGAAGAGATCGCCAAGCTCGAACGCAACGGCGAGGGCTGGCTCGCCGAGCATCCCGAACGCCGACTCATCACCGAGCGGTATCTGGTGCACCAGCGCTCGCTCACGGCGCAGCTCGCCGACGACCCGGCCGCCGAGGAGGCACCGACCCCGCTGCGCGTCCAGCGCGCCGAGGCCGTGGTCCGCGCGCTGCACGAGGTGGGCGCCCGCCGCGTGATCGACATGGGCTGCGGCCCCGGGGCCCTGCTCGCGCGGCTGGCGAGCGACCGATCCTTCACCCGGATCGCCGGTGTGGACGTCTCGGCCCGCGCCCTCGATCGGGCCGAACAGCGACTCGGGCTCGCCGAGGCCTCGGACGCCGAACGTGAGCGCCTGGAGCTGCTGCACGGTTCGGTGGTCTACCGCGACGAGCGGCTGCGCGGCTACGACGCGATGGTCCTGATGGAGGTGATCGAGCATGTGGAGCCGGACCGGCTCGAGGCCCTCGAGGACGCGGTCTTCGCCGGAGCGGCGCCCGCGGCCGTGATCGTCACCACCCCGAACGCCGACTACAACCCGCTGTACGCCGGGCTCGCCGCCGGGCAGTTCCGGCACGACGATCACCGCTTCGAGTGGTCCCGAGCCGAGTTCGCCGGGTGGTGCGCAGCGGTGGCGGCCCGGCACGGCTACCGGACCGAGTTCCGCGACGTCGGGCCCGCCGATGCGGCGGCCGGTCCGCCCACCCAGCTGGCGATCTTCCGGAAGGGGGCGGCCGCGTGAGCACGCTGGAGATTCCGAAGCTGTGCCTGGTGGTGCTGGTCGGCGCGTCCGGGTCGGGCAAGTCGACCTTCGCCCGCGAGCACTTCGGCGCGTACGAGACGCTGTCCAGCGACCGTCTGCGCGGCATCGTCGCCAACGACGAGACCGATCAGTCGGCGACCGCGGATGCCTTCGACGCCCTCGGCTACCTGGTGGGCAAACGCCTGGAACGCGGGCTGCTGACCGTCGTCGATGCGACCAGCGTGCAGCCGGCGGCCCGCAAGTACCTGGTGGACCTGGCGAAGGCGCATGACGTCCTGCCGGTCGCGATCGTCTTCGACGTGGGCGACCGGATCTGCCTGGAGCGCAACGCCGCGCGCGCTGACCGTTCGGTACCCGACGGCGCCGTCAAGCGCCAGAACAGCGAGCTCCGCCGCGGCCTGAAGCGGCTCGGCAAGGAGGGTTTCCGCAAGGTCCACGTCCTGCACACGCCCGAGGACGTCGCGCAGGCGACGATCGTCCGGGTGCCGTCGCTGAACGACCGGAGCGACGATCACGGACCGTTCGACGTGATCGGCGACGTCCACGGCTGCCTGGACGAGCTCGTCGCCCTGCTCGGCGAGCTCGGCTACGCGCTGGTGCGCGACGGCGCCGGACGCGCGGTCGATGCCGTGCACCCCGAGGGGCGCCGCGCGATCTTCCTGGGCGATCTGGTGGACCGCGGGCCGAACGTGGTCGGCGTGCTGCGCCTGGCGATGGGCATGGTCGAGGCCGGCCACGCCCTGGCCGTGCCGGGCAACCACGAGAACAAGCTGGTGCGCGCACTCAAGGGTGCGAAGGTCACCGTCTCGCACGGTCTCGCCGAGACCCTCGCCGAACTGGCCGCCGAGACCCCGGAGTTCCGCGACGCAGTTCGGGAGTTCTGCTACGGCCTGGTCTCGTACCTGATGCTCGACGACGGCCGGCTCGCCGTGGCACACGCCGGGATGAAGGAGCAGTACCAGTGGCGTTCGTCGGCGCGCGTGCGGAACTTCGCGCTCTACGGCGAGACGACCGGCGAGTCCGACGAGTACGGCTTGCCGGTGCGCTATCAGTGGGCCCGGGACTACCGGGGCGAGGCGCGCGTGCTGTACGGACACACCCCGGTGCCGGCGGTCGAGTGGGTCAACAAGACCGCCTGCCTGGACACCGGCTGCGTCTTCGGCGGCGCGCTGTCGGCGATGCGGTATCCGGAACTCGAGGTGGTCTCGGTGCCGGCCGGGAAGGTCTACTGCGAGCCGATACGCCCGCTCGCGCCGGCGGCGGCGGACCGCGAGCCGGGCGTGCTGAACCTGAGCGATGTGGCCGGCAAGCTGGTGATCGAGACGGCCGCGCAGGGCCGGATCACCGTCCCGGCCGAGCAGTCCGCCGGCGGACTCGAGACGATCAGCCGGTGGGCCGTCGATCCGCGGTGGCTGATCTACCTGCCGCCGACCATGTCGCCGGCGCAGGCATCGCGCCGGAGCGGCTACCTGGAGCATCCCGACGAAGCCTTCGCCTATTTCCGCGGCGCGGGCGTCACCGACCTCATCGCCGAGGAGAAGCACATGGGCTCGCGGGCGAGTGTTCTCGTCACCCGCGATCCGGGCCGGTTCGGCGCACCTGACGGTTGGCGCGGCATCGTCCACACCCGGACCGGACGGCCGCTCTTCGATCCGGAGACCCAAGACCGCCGGCTCGCCGCATTCGACGCCGCACTCGAGCGCGCCGGGCTCTGGGACGAGATCGGCGCCGACTGGATGCTGTTCGACGGCGAGCTCCTGCCCTGGTCGTACAAGGCCGGCGACCTGATCCGCGACATGTACGCGGCGGTCGCCGCCGCCGGCGAGACGGCCACCGACGCCGCCGCCGAGGTCCTGGCCCGCGCCGCGCAGCGCGGCCTGGACGTGGCGGGCCCGGCCGCGGTGGCCCGGACCGCACACACCGACGTCCGCCGCTTCCGCGAGGCCTACCGTCGCTACCTCGGCGGCCAGGTGCAGTTCGCCCCGTTCCAGTTGCTCGCCGCCGGCACGCAGACCTATCAGACGCGCGACCACGGCTGGCACCTCGCCGTCGCCGACCGCCTGGTCGCCGCCGACCCGGCCGCGATCCGCCCGACGAGGCGGATCCGGATCGACGTGAACGACGAGGCCTCGGTCGCGGCGGCCGTGGCGTGGTGGCAGGAGCTGACCGATGCCGGCGGGGAGGGCATGGTCGTCAAACCGTTCGCGAACTTCACCCGCACCGACAAGGGACTGGTGCAGCCGGGAATCAAGGTCCGCGGCCGCGAATACCTGCGGCTCATCTACGGACCCGGCTACACCGACCCGGAGCGGTTGGCACAGTTGCGCGATCGCAACACCGGCGCCAAACGCGCCCGCGCGCAGCGCGAGTACGCACTGGGGCTGGAGGCGCTGCGCCGGTTCACCGCCGGCGAGCCGCTCTTCCGGGTGCACGAGGCGGTGTTCGGGGTGCTGGCGCTCGAATCGGCGCCCATGGATCCCCGCTTGTAGCCGCTCCCCGGCGCACCGGGGCGGCGCTGGGACCACGGCGGCCGTGGTCCCAGCGCAGGTGAAGGCGGGCACGGACGGTAGCTTCTATCGGTACGCGCCGCACGCGACCCCCGCATCGCGCGGCGCCCGAGTGTGCACACCAGTGCCGAGGAGGAACCTTGCCCGTCGCACCTGGATCGGCCATCGCCGGATACCGTGTCATCGCCCAGCTCGGCTCGGGCGCCATGGGCGATGTCTATGTGGTGGAGAATCCTCAGCTCGGTCGGCGCGAGGCGATGAAGGTGATCTCGGTCGGCGGCGCCGCCAACCCCGAGTTCCAGCACCGGTTCGCCAACGAGGCGCGCACCGCGGCCGCCCTGGACCACCCGAGCATCATCACGGTCTACGCCTACGGCGTGGAGAACGACACCCCGTGGTTCACCATGAGCTACCTCGACGGCCCCGACCTGGCCTCGGTGCGGCTGTCGGCGGCCGAGGTGGTGGCCGCGGTGAGCCAGGTGGCCGACGCCCTCGACTACGCGCACGCCCGCCTGGTGGTGCACCGCGACATCAAGCCGGCCAACATCGCCGTCACCCGCGACGAGAACGGTGCCCTGCGCCGCGCGGTGGTGCTCGACTTCGGTATCGCCCGGCTGTCGGACTCCCCGCAGCTGACGGCCGCGAACTCGGTGATCGGCACCATGGCCTACACCGCACCCGAGATCATCTCCGGGCAGGCCGCCGACGCCCGCTCGGACCAGTACTCGCTGGCCTGCACCACCTACACCCTGCTCACCGGGGCCACGCCGTATCCCGGCGACACCGCGGCCGCGATCATGATGGGCCATCTGCAGCAGCCGATTCCGGCTCTCGCCGCCGTGCGGCCCGAGCTGGCCCCGCTGACCCCGGTGCTGGCGCGGGCGATGGCCAAGGACCCGGCCGCGCGATACCCGGACTGCCGCCAGTTCGCGGCCGACCTGCAGCGGGCGCTGGCCCAGACCGGCGCGGCGGGGGCGACCGCCCTGCCCACCGGCGCGCCGATCGCCGCCGGAATCTCCCAGCCGTCGTATCCGCCCGCGCCGGTGCCCCCCGCCCAGCCTCCGCTGTCGGGCCCGTCGGCCGCACCCGCCTGGGCACCGCAGCCCGGGGCCGCGGCCGGATGGCCGGCGCCCGCCGCGGCGGCGCCGGGCAAGAGCCGCAAGCCGCTGTGGTGGACGCTCGCGGCACTGGCCGCCGCCGTGCTGATCGGCGTACCGGCGGCGCTCTGGGCCACCGGCGTGTTCGGCTCGTCCGGCGGCGGCTCGGCGCCCAGTGCCGTGCTGTCCACCTACAACGGCACGGCCTGCGCCGTGCGTTCCGGCGCGCTCTACTGCTGGGGATCCAACGGCGACGGCCAGCTCGGCGACGGCACCACCTCCGACGCGGCCCGGCCGATCAAGGTCTCCGGGCTGGAGAAGGTCACCGCCGTCTCGGTCGGCGGTTACATCAGCGGCGGCACCAGTGCGACCACGGTCTGCGCGGTGGCCGGCGGCGACGCCTACTGCTGGGGCGCCGGACTGTTCGGCGTCCTCGGCAATGTCGGCACCGATGCCGCCAAGGAACCGGTCCGGATCGGCGGGCTCACCTCCGGCACCGTCACGGCCGTCAGCGTCGACAAGTACACCGCCTGCGCGATCGCCGCCGGCGAGGTCCTGTGCTGGGGCTGGAACGCCCGCGGTGAAGCCGGCCAGACGGCGGGCGAGGCCGTCGCCGCCCCCAAGGCGGTGGCCGGAATCAGCGATGCCACGCAGGTCCAGGTCCGCGGCGGCACCAGCTGCGCGATCACCGGCGAACAGAAGCTGCTGTGCTGGGGCGACAACGCCGACGGACAGCTCGGTGACGGCGAGAACTCCTCCATTCGGCCCGTCGCGGTGAAGCTGTCCGGGGTCACCTCGGTGGCGCTCGGCGCCGGCACCGTCGACAAGACACCGTTCACCCAGGCCTGCGCCGTCGCCGGCGGCGACGTCTACTGCTGGGGCGGCCGCCTCGAGCCCGACGATTCGGTCACCCGCTCCGCGACCCCGGTGCGGGTGGACGGCGTCGCCGGAGCCCAGCTGGTGTCCACCGACGTCAACACCCGATGCGCCGCGGTCGACGACGGCGTCGTCTGCTGGGGCAACAATCGCTTCGGCCAGGCCGGCGGGCAGGGTGACCAGCCGGTCGCCACGCCCACCCCGATCGGCGGCCTGGGCGACGGACGCGCGACGGCCCTCGCCAGCGGCTCGAGCGTGAGCTGCGCCGAAATGCAGAACGAGCGAATCTACTGCTGGGGTTCCAGCACCACCGGCGGCGGCACCAGCGGCGCGTCCCCGACTCCCGTGGAGATCACCTTCTCCTGAGTCGGGCCGCGGACCTCGGCGGCATCGATCAACGTTCCGCACCGCCCGGCCCACAGTTCTGTGCCAGGGTTCGTGCCGCAGGGTCGCGTCGCCGGTGTATCGCCGATTCCTCGTCGGTGCGCGGTGTTAGAACACTGATATGACGACGACAATTCTGCACAACGCCCGCCTGATCGACGGCAACGGCGGCGACCCCGTCGCCGACGCCGTCGTGGTGATCGACGGCGACACGATCACCTACGCCGGGCCCGCGGACGGCGCCCCGGCCGCCGATGCCTCGGCGACGAAGGTCGATCTCGGCGGCAATTCGATCTGCCCCGGATTCTTCGACGTGCATGTGCACTTCTCGCTGCCGGGCACCAAGGGCTCGCCCATCATGGCCGCGATGGTCCCGCCGTCGTACCGCTACTTCCAGCTCCTCGACCGCCTCAAGGTGACCCTGGAGGCCGGTGTCACCACGGCCCGCGATCTGATGGGCATCGATGTGGGCGTGCGCGACGCCGTCGCCCACGGCCTGATCGAGGGTCCGCGCCTGCTGGTGGCGGACAAGATGCTGAGCCAGACCGGCGGCCACGCCGACTTCCACATCCCGTCCGGGCTGTCGGGCACCGATGTGATCGGCGGCGTGCTGGTCGACACGGTCGACGAGGCCCGCGTCGAGGCCCGCGAGCTGTGCCGCGAGGGCGTCGACGTGATCAAGGTCGCCTCCTCCGGCGGCGTCTCCTCGCCCAACGATCAGCCCGACTACCTCGGCGCCCGTGAGGAACTGGTCGCGGCCCTGGTCGAGGAGGGCCAGAACTACGGCGGCCGGCCGGTCGCCGCGCACGCCATCGGTCTGCCCGGCATCGAGTCCGCGGTCAACGCCGGGGTGCGCAGCATCGAGCACGGCTACGCGCTCACCGACGAGCTGCGCCAGAAGATGGTGGAGAACGGCCAGTTCCTGGTGCCGACGCTGCTGGAGACCCTGAGCCCGGACACCGCGACGCCGCAGGCCGTGGCCAAGAGCGAGAAGTGGCACAAGATCGCGCACGACTCCATCCGCGCCTCGGTGCAGGCCGGCATCAAGATCGCCACCGGCACCGACGCCGGTCTGGTACCCGATCACGGCACCAACCTCGGCGAGATCGGCCTGCTGGTGAAGTTCGGCGGGATGACCCCGCTGCAGGCCATCAGCGCCGGCACCAAGGTCTCGGCCGAGCTGTGCATGGTCGACGACAAGCTGGGCACGGTGGAGCCCGGGAAGCTCGCCGACATCGTCGTGGTGAAGGGCGATCCGAGTCAGGACGCCGATCTGGTGGGCGACAACGCGAACATCCTGCTGGTCCTCAAGGAGGGACAGACCAAGAGCAACCGCGGCGGCTTCACCGTCTGACGCGGCCGAACCGCGCACCCCGGCCCCGCCGTCGAGCCTCCCGCTCGGCGACGGGGCCGGACCGGTCTCTGCGGAACGTCCCCGCCGGAGCGGTGGTCTCCAGAGGCGCTCGGATTTCTACGACCGGGACTGCGCCGACGCGCTCGCGTACAGGAAGATCGCGCTGGCGGCAGCCAGGTTCAGGCTCTCGGCACGACCGCGGATCGGGATCGACACCCGCGCCTCGGCCGCGCTGAGCACCGATTCGGGCAGGCCGTGCGCCTCGTTGCCGAACAGCCAGGCGTGCGGCCGGGCCAGCAGGGCGCCCGCCTCATCGAGGGGCACCTCGCCGTCCATCGTCGTCGCGAGCGTCGCCAGGCCCGCGGCGCGCACCCGCGACAGCGTCTCGTCCACATCGCGCTCGACGATGATCGGCAGCGAGAAGACGCTGCCGGCACTGGCCCGGACCGCCTTGCCGTTGTGCGGATCCACGCAATCCCCCAGCAGCACAACGGCTTTCGCACCCATCGCATCGGCGCAGCGGATCAGGGTGCCGACATTCCCGGGCTCGCGCGGCTCCACGGCGATCACCAGGAAGCCCGGGCCGGTCAGGTCGCCGTCGGCCAGCGGCCGGGTCAGCAGCGCGCACACCGCGACGATCCCGGGCGCGGTTTGCGTCTCGGCGAGCTTCGCCGCGGCCCGCTCGTTGACCAGCGAGACCGGCAGCCCCGCCGCCTCGGCGCGATCGATCAAACCGCGGTGGCGCTCGGCGGCGTCCTCCCGGACCAGCAGTCGCCGCGCGCCGCCGGTACTCAGGGCGGCCTCCACGGCGTTGGCACCCTCGGCCAGGAAGAGGCCTTCGCTGCGCCGGACCGCGGCCCGATGCAGCTTGGCAAGCGAAACGACCCGTGACGAACGTTCGGTCAGAACATCCATCACGGGTCGTCTCAGCTAGCGTGCGTGATCGGCGACGATCAGGCGGCCGGCGCGTTCACGTCGGCCGGCAGCGCCTTGCGCGCCACGTAGACCAGACCGGAGAAGGCCGCCGGGTAGGTGACGGCCAGATCGGCCAGCACCTTGCGTTCAACCTCGACACCCGCGAGCTTCAGTCCCT
>CAZEOP010000064.1:0-15511 GCA_964513715.1 uncultured Gordonia sp. | reverse complement strand
GGGTGAGAAGCGCACGACCGTGGAATTGGAAGTGGACGAGATCGGTCCCGCGTTGCGTTATGCGACCGCCAAGGTGACCCGCAATCAGCGGGGCGGCGGCGGTGGCGGCAACTTCGGCGGCGGCGGAGGAAACTTCGGCGGCGGCGGAGGGAACTTCGGCGGCGGCAACGCGGGCGGCGGCTACGGCGCGCCGGCCGGTGGCAACCGCCCGCAGGCCCAGCCTGCCGACGATCCCTGGGGCAGCGCACCGTCCACCGGCGGCGGTTTCGCCGGTGGGGACGACGAACCACCATTCTGATATCGGGCCGTGCCGGCCCGAGAGCATCAAACGGAGCAAGAACACATGGCAAAGCAAAAGGGGCGCAAGCCTCGTATCGAGAAGGTCACCAAGGCCAAGGCCTGCACCTTCTGCAAGGACAAGAAGGCCGCTGAGATCGACTACAAGGACACCGCGCTGCTGCGTCGTTTCCTGTCCGATCGCGGCAAGATCCGCTCGCGTCGGGTCACCGGCAACTGCGTCCAGCACCAGCGTGACATCGCGGTGGCCGTGAAGAACGCGCGTGAGGTGGCTCTGCTGCCGTTCACGTCGACCGGTCGCTGAGCGGGAAGGGAATCACTGACATGAAGCTGATCCTGACCACCGCTGTGGAGAACCTGGGCGAGGCCGGCGACACCGTCGAGGTGCGCGACGGTTACGGCCGCAACTTCCTGCTGCCGCGCGGCCTGGCCATCGTTGCCACCCGCGGTGCCGAGAAGCAGGTCGAGGGCATCCGCCGGGCGCAGGCCGCCCGCGTGGTGCGCGACCTGGACCACGCCAACGAGATCAAGCAGTCCCTGGAGGGCCTGGAGAACGTCTCGCTGACCGTCAAGACGCACGACTCGGGCAAGCTGTTCGGTTCGGTCACCGCCGCCGACGTGGCCGGTGCGATCCGCGCCGCCGGCGGCCCGGCCGTCGAGAAGCGGAACGTGGAGTTCCCGAAGGGCCACATCAAGGCCGTCGGCAGCCACCCCGTCGTGGTGAAGGTGCACCCGAAGGTCGAGGCCAAGTTCTCGGTCGACGTGGTGTCCGCCTGACACCTTCTGCTTCGGCAGTAGACAAGACAGCGGTATTGGAGACAAGGGAACCGCCGCTCATCCCTCTCGGGGTGGGCGGCGGTTCTCGTCGTCTCTGGGTTCTCGTCGTCTCTGGGGGTCAGCGCGGGTTGGCGCTGTGCGCGCGGTCGCCGGGCGGGAAGTAGAAGCGGTGGCTGCCCTTGCGCAGCACGAAGGCCCGGTTGGGCGTCGCGCACGAGACCACATTCGGGCTGGGTACGGCGCAGGCGACGTTGTTGACCGTGATGCGACGACCCACGCCGAGCGCCGGTGCCTTGAAGCCGGCGCGCGAGGTGAAGCGGAAGTTGGTGCCCGGCGGCACCCACCACGGGCCTTGGGCGTCATTGGTGATCGCGACACCCTGCGTCCCGCGCGGCGCGGTCGCCGGGCGGCCCTTGCACGCGACCGAGCCCGCGCGAGCGATCTGGCAGCGCCACTGTCCGGCCACGAAGAAGTACCGGCCGTCGTCGGCGTAGCGCAGCGACTGGTACTTCGCCGCGTTCACCGGCGTGTAGCGGTCGAACGAGAGTTCCGGCGGTGCCGCGTCGGCGGGGGCGGCGGTCAGCAACAGGCCGGCGCCCGCGGCGGCGGTCAGCAACACCGAACCCAGACGCGAGGGAGTGGTCAGGAAGCGCACTCGTCCATTCCACCACGTCGCACCTCGGCCCGGCGACCTTCGGACGAATGACAGACCTCCAGTGGAGGTCGAAGTGCCGAATTCCGCGTGGCGCAACGCGACACGCCGGGGTAATCCAGATCCGCAGTTGTGCACTGATCAAAATCGCTGTGACCTTGGTAAAGGTCCGTAAATTCGGCAGAATCCCCACGACTTTCCCCAGGCTTGTTCACAGTTGCACTCGACGGACGCGGTGCTGTCCACAGGGCCTCCACAGGGTTGTCCCCAGGGGGCGTTTGCCGCGCGCGGCAGGTCGCCCTAACCTCTCGGAGGGGCTTGGTTCGGCTCGCCGTCACCGGCGGGATGCGGACCGGACCGAGAGCGGCACGGCGGAGGGGAGGATCTGGTGGCGGCACCTGTCGATGAGACCGGCGATGCCGGCGTCCCCGAGCCGCCGCAGACCCCGCAGGAGACCCTCCGTCAGCCACCGCAGGACCACGCCGCGGAGCAGTCGGTGCTGGGCGGCATGCTGCTGAGTAAGGACGCGATCGCCGACGTCCTGGAGAAGGTCAAGCC
The DNA here is from genome assembly GCA_964513715.1 of uncultured Gordonia sp. Classification (GTDB taxonomy): domain Bacteria; phylum Actinomycetota; class Actinomycetes; order Mycobacteriales; family Mycobacteriaceae; genus Gordonia. The sequence continues at coordinate 13,227 of CAZEOP010000064.1, read as the reverse complement.
CGACGACTTCTACAAGCCCGCGCACCAGGCCGTCTACGACGCGATCCTGGAGCTGTACGGGCGCGGTGAGCCCGCCGATGCGGTGACCGTCGCCAACGAACTGGACCGCAAGGGCGAACTGCGCAAGGTCGGCGGAGCGCCCTACCTGCACACGCTGATCTCCACGGTGCCGACCGCGGCGAACGCCGGCTTCTACGCCGAGATCGTCGCTGAGAAGGCGCTGCTGCGTCGCCTGGTGCAGGCGGGCACGCGCATCGTGCAGTACGGCTACGCGGGGGCCGACGGGCAGGACGTGGCCGAGGTGGTGGACCGCGCTCAGGCCGAGATCTACGACGTCACCGAGCGCAGCGCGTCGGAGGATTACGTCATCCTCGACGAGTTGATGCAGCCGACGCTCGACGAGCTCGACTCGATCGCCTCCCGCGGCGGCCTGTCGCTGGGCGTGCCCACCGGCTTCGCCGACCTGGACAAGCTGACCAACGGTCTGCACCCGGGCCAGATGATCATCGTGGCGGCGCGCCCCGGCGTCGGCAAGGCGCTCGCGCTCGACACCCCGCTGCCCACCCCGAAGGGCTGGACGCGGATGGGCAAGGTGGCCGTGGGCGACCGGCTGCTCGGCGCCGACGGCAAACCGACGCGCGTCGTCGCCGTCAGCGACGTGATGACCGACCGGCCGTGCTTCGAGGTGGAATTCGACGACGACTCGGTGATCGTCGCCGATCGCGACCACCAGTGGGCCGTGGAGATCGACGGGGTGCCGCAGACGACGACGACCGGGGAGTTGCGCGGGCGGGAGCTGCAGGCCGTCGTGCGCAATGCGGCGCCGCTGGAGCTGCCCGAGCGCGAATTCGCGTACGGCCCCTACACCGTCGCGGCGCTGTCCGGGATGGCCTACGACGACCCGGAGATCGGGCTGCGGATCGACGCCGAGGGTCCGGTGGACGTGATGACGCTGATGGCCGACCTGGCCGGCCTGATCCCGGACGAGTACCTGCGCGGCTCGGTCCGGCAGCGGCGCGCGGTGCTGGCCGGCATCCTCGATGCGCGGGCGCGGGTGGAAGCCGACGGTTGGATCACCATCCCCACGGTGACCCGGCACATGTCCGAGGTGCTGACCGATCTGATCGCCGGTCTGGGCTACACCTTCCGTCGTGAGCCCACCGGCTGGATCCGGATGCACGCCGACGACGACGTCTTCACCGTCCACGACAAGTCGGTGCTGCACAAGGAGCTGCGCGGGCGCGGGCGGGTGCGCCGGATCGTGGCGATCCGCGAGGTGCCGTCGGTGCCGGTGCGCTGCGTCCAGGTCGACAACGCCGATCGCCTGTACCTGGCCGGCGAGTCGATGATCCCGACGCACAATTCGACGCTCGCGATGGACTTCCTGCGTTCGGCATCGATTCATAACGGACTGTCGGCGGCCATGTTCTCGCTCGAGATGAGCAAGACCGAGATCGTGATGCGCCTGCTGTCGGCGGAGGCGCGGGTGAAGCTCGGCGACATGCGCTCGGGCAATATGAGCGACGACGACTGGACGCGCCTGGCTCGCCGGATGAGCGAGATCAGCGATGCGCCGCTGTTCATCGACGACTCGCCCAACCTGACGATGATGGAGATCCGCGCCAAGGCCCGGCGGCTGAAGCAGCGACACGACCTGAAGCTGGTGGTCATCGACTACATGCAGCTGATGACCTCGGGCAAGAAGGTGGAGTCGCGTCAGCAGGAGGTCTCCGAGTTCTCCCGGTCGATCAAGCTCCTGGCCAAGGAGCTGGAGGTGCCGGTGGTGGCGATCAGCCAGCTGAACCGTGGACCCGAGCAGCGCACCGATAAGCGCCCGCAGGTCTCGGATCTGCGTGAGTCGGGTTCGCTGGAGCAGGACGCGGACATGGTGATCCTGCTGCACCGCCCCGACGCCTTCGAGCGCGATGATCCGCGGGCCGGCGAGGCCGACATCATCGTCGGCAAGCACCGCAACGGCCCCACGGCGACGATCACCGTCGCCCACCAGCTGCACCTGTCGAAGTTCGTCGACATGGCTCGGGGCTAGAAGGGCGGCGGGTCGTCGCCGCCGGCTTTGTCGCGGAGGCGGCGGAGGCGGGCCCGGGCGGCTTTGCGCCAGGCGTGCTTGTAGGCGGTGGTGGCTTTGAGGCCGCCGCCGCTCGGCGGTCCGGCCGGCGGGCCCGGTGTTTCGGTCTCGGGTGATTCGGGCGGGGCAGTGGATTGGTGCGGGCAGCGTAGGTCGCGCAGTTGCGGGAAAGCCCATTGGTTGGGGGCGGCGGTGGCGACGGTGATGCCGTGGACGGTGGTGGAAGTCCAGACGCGTCCGTCGTCGTCGGTCCACTGATCGTCGAGCCAGCCAGCCTCGGGGTCGGTGGCGTTCAGGTGGGTCTTGAGTAGGTGGTGGAACTTGCATTTGGGACCGAGGTTGCACAGGCAGGTAGGACCACCCGAGGCGGGGCAGATCTGGTCGTATTCTTCGACGTGGTCGAGTTCGCAGCTCCAGGCCGGACTCTCGCAGCCCGGGACGGTGCAGGTGCCGAACAGGCCGCGGGTAAGGGTGTCTAGGGCGGTGACGGGCCGGTAGGGATCGGCGGGCTGGGCGGTGTGTTCGATGAGCGCCGGGACTTCCGGGATCTCTTCGGGGTCGACCAGGGTGCCGAGATCGAGGTCCCGGACGATCGCGTCGGGACGCTGTTGGAGGTCGCGGGCGTGGTCGGCGCTGATCGGGCCGTGTCCGTCGAGGTAGCCGGGCTCGTCGTCGTGGCCGTCGAGGGTGGTCTTCTGGCAGACGGCGTGGATGACGATGCGGGCCTGCCGGTCGGAGATCGCCTCGTCGGTCAGGGTGGCGGTGCAGGTGTCTTTGTCGGTGCAGCCGCAGGTGAACGGCAGGCCGCGCAGCCGGGCGATAGCGGCGGCGGAGCGGCGCTGGCCGACGGTGCGCGGATCGTTCGGGCACACTCCGGCGACGAGGGCGTTGACTGCTTCGGCGGCCAGGCGCACTTCTTCGGCGTCGGCGGTGATGTTGAGTCCGCCGAGGCCGTCGGGGTAGTCGCGGCTGGTCATGTTCTTGCGCTTGACGACCTTGTCTCGGCGCCGGCGGACGGCGTCCCTGTCGTGGCGCGTGACGATGCGGTCGGCGATCTTCTCGGCGGCTTTTGCGGAGATGTGACCGGCGTCGGCGAGCGCGTGGGCGAGGTCGGTGTCGACGGCGTCGACGAGGGCCGGGTCGTCGACGATGTCGGTGCGTGCGGTGACGGCGGTGAACATGTCGCGGCCGATGGAGCCCTCGCGCAGCAGTTCGGTGGTCTTCGGGAGGCGTTCGGCGGCGGCGACGGCCTGTCCGACCAGGGCGCGGGCTTCGGCGTGGCGGATCGCGAACATGACGGCGACCTGGGTGATCACCACGGTGTACGGGTCGAACAGGCCTTTCTCATCGGTGTCGGCGGCAGTGGTATCAGCGGCGGCGATGGCGTCGCCGAGCTTGGCCAGGGCGATGTCGACCAGCTGGCCGATGCCGTGCAGTTGCGCCCAGTAGAGGAAGCCCTGCCCCTGATGCGCAGCGGCGGCGTAGACCATCCAGTCGTGGCACTGGGTGCGTTCATCGGCGGTCGGATCCGGGGTGGCCATACCCGCGGCGGACAGGTCGATCCGGTGCCACAGTGGACGGCGATCGACGTCGACCATGGCGATCACCTCCCCGCTATTCGCTAACGTGTTCGATTCCTACTCCTATTGTGCACCTCATCACTAAATAGCGCAAGTGTTCGAGTAGGTCGATTCGAGGAGGCCGGGTGGAAGGCATTGGCTTCGACACCACCGGCTCCTGAGTCCCGTCGAAGGGCGGCATGGCCTCGTCCCTGACGAACCTCGCCGCCTACCTTGCGGGTAGGCGGCACTAGTCAGAACAGCACTGGTCAGAACAGCGGGGGAATCCGGGCGTCGATGAGGTGCGGACCGGGGGCGGACTGGGCTGCGGCGAACTGCTCGGCGAACTCCTCGCAGGTGCTGGCGACGGTGGCCGGCACGCCCATGCCCTCGGCGATCTTTGCGAAGTCGAGGTTCGGGTGCGAGAGGTCGAGTAGCTCGCCGGCCTTGGCGCCGCCGGTCTGCGCGCCGACCCGGCCCAGTTCCATCCGCAGGATCGCGTAGGCACCGTTGTTGATCACCACCACCGTCACATTCAGGTTCTCCCGGGCCATCGTCCACAGCGACGAGATGGTGTACATCGCGCTGCCATCGGCCTCCAGCGCGATCACCGGGCGGTCCGGCGCGGCCACCGCCGCACCCACCGCCACCGGCAGCCCCTGGCCGATAGCACCGCCGGTCAGCGTCAGGACGTCGTGCCGCGCGGCGCCGGCGGTCGCGGCCGGCAGCAGCAGGCCCGCGGTGTTCGACTCGTCGGAGATGATCGCGTTCTCCGGCAGCAGGGCGCCGATCACCTCCACCCAGTTCTGCGGGGTCAACGGTCCGCTCGGCAGCGCCGGCCGCTGCTCCGGGCGCAGCCGCGGCTGGACCGCGGGCGCCACTTCGTCGGCCAGCGCCTCCAGTGCGGCCACCACGTCGGCCTCGGCCGGGCAGAGCGGATGCACCTGCGCGCCCTCGGGCGTCAGGTCGCTCGGCTTGCCCGGGTAGGCGAAGAACGACACCGGCGAGCGGGTCCCCGCCACCACCAGGTGCTTCGCCTGCCCGAGTTGGAAAGCTGCGGCCTCGGCCAGATAGCCGAGCCGGTCGATGCCCGCGACACCCGCGCCGCGGGTGTGCCGGGCCGGGAAGGTCTCCACCATCGGCCGCGCCCCGGTCGCCTGAGCGATCCGGTCGGCCGCGGCCTGGCCGCGCTCACTGGCGGCCGCCCCGCCGATCAGCAGGACGGTGTCCTCGCCGCCGCGCAGCACCGCGGCGATCTCCGCGATCGCGGCCGCGTCGACCTCGGGTGCGGCTTGCGGCTCCACCGGTGCGGCGGCTTCGGCGCCCTCGCCCCAGGAGATGTCGGCGGGCAGGATCAGGTTGGCCACCCGGCCCGGCGCGGCGACCGCGGCGGCCACCGTCTCGGCGGCATCCCGGCCCAGCTGCGCCGCGTCCTCGGTGCGTCGGGTGAAGCCCTCGCTCCACTGCGCCAGCGGCTCGATCGCCGACTCCAGCGGGGCGTCGAACTTCTGGTGATAGGTCGCGTGGTCGCCGATCACATTGACGATCGGCGTGTGTGCGCGCCGCGCATTGTGCAGGTTCGCCAGCCCGTTCGCGTAGCCCGGACCCAGATGCAGCAGGGTGGCCGCCGGCTTCCCGGCGATCCGGGCGTAGCCGTCGGCGGCGCCGGTTGCCACGCCCTCGAACAGGCAGAGCACCGCGCGCATCTCGGGCACGTCGTCCAGGGCGGCGACGAAGTGCATCTCCGAGGTCCCCGGGTTGGAGAAGCAGACGTCGACGTCGGCGTCCACCAGCGTCTGGATCAGCGCCTGGGCACCATTGCTCATGATCGGGGCTCCTCGGGGAGGCTCAGGCCGGGGTTCAGGATCCCGGCGGGGTCGAAGACGGTCTTGATCTGCCGCAGCAGCGCCAGCACCGCCGGATCGGTCAGCGCCTGGAAGTGGGCCAGTTTGGCCCGGCCCAGACCGTGCTCACCGGAGATGGCGCCGCCGAGTTCGACGGCCAGCGCGAAGACCTCGTGCAGCAGTTCCTCGCGCGCCGCGTCGTCGGGGCAGAAGACCGCCAGGTGCACGTTGCCGTCGCCGGCGTGCCCGCAGCCGACCAGCCCGGCGCCGCGCGCCCCGGCCAGCTCGCGGGAACCGGACAGGAACGCCGGCATGGCCACGCGGGGCACGACGACGTCGATCACGTCGTTCGCCCCGGCCGCCTTGCCGGTCCAGAAGGCCTTCTCCCGCGCCTCGATCAGCGCCCGCGCCGCGGGGCCCTCGAGGACGTAGACCTCGGCGGCGCCGAGCGACACGAGGAGCTCACCGAGCATCTCGACGGTGGAGTCGAGGGCGTCGTGATCGCGGTCTTCCAGGGCGATGACGAGATAGGCCTGGGCGCGCTCACGCACCTCGTCGGCGATGCCCAGTTCCAGATTCTGCGTGTAGGTGATGGCGGCCAGGGTGAGCGCATCGATGTACTCGAGGATCGACGGATCGGCGCCGCTGCGCACCACCTGCGGCACCGCCGCCATCACCGCGTCGAGGTCGTCGAACGGCACCATCAGCGTCGCCGAGTGCGACAGCCGCGGATACAGCCGCACGGTCACCTCGGTGACGATCGCGAGGGTGCCCTCCGAGCCGATGATCAGCTGCGTCAGGTCGTAGCCGGAGGAGATCTTGGTCAGCTTGCCGCCGGTGCGGATCAGTTCGCCGCTGGGCAGTGCCGCCTGCAGGCCGAGCACGTTGTGCCGGGTGACGCCGTACTTCACCGCCCGCATCCCACCCGCGTTGGTGCCGACGTTGCCGCCGACCGAGGCCGACAGCTCGCCGGGGAAGACGGTGTACATGAGGCCCGCTTCCGCGGTTGCGGCGTCCAGGTCGGCCAGCGTCACGCCCGGCTGCACGACGGCCACCTGGTTCGCGGTGTCGATCTCGACGGTCGCGGCCAGCTTCTCCAGCGAGATCACCAGGCCGTCCGGCTCCGGTCGGCAGGCCCCGGACAGCCCGGTGGCCGAGCCGCGCGCGGTGACCGGCACCCCGAGCTCCGCGGCTGCGGACAGCAGCTCGGCCACCTGCTCCGGAGTCGACGGTCGCGCCACATAGGCCGGGGCGACGGGCGGCACGGTGAGCGCCTCGTCGTGGGTGTAGTCGGGGCCGATGTCGGCTCCGGACAACAGGTCCGCTTCGCCGACGATATCGGCGAAGCGGGTGGCGGAACCGTCGACGGGGTGACTCACATCACCGAGCCTAGCCAATCGCTACCGAGCCGCTTGCCGAAGGCGACACGGACGCGGCTCAGTGCCGGCCGGATCGCCTTTCTGCACTCATGTAGGCCTCGCCGCCGTTCGCATCGAAACAGCTCTGCGAGAAGGCGACGGTGCCGTCGCTCCACCGGGCGGGCCCGGGTGTGCCCGGCAGACACTCGACCACATGGGGCTCCGCGGTGCCCGATGTCGGGCCGGTGCCGGCGTTGGGTTCTGCGGTTGCTGCCGGTGGCCGAGTGGCCGGCGGGGTGTCGACCGGTGCCGGGTCCTCGGCTTCCACGGCGTCGTCGTCGAACATGTCGGCGCAGGTCATCTGCCAGCCGCGTTCGGTTCTGACCCACTGCTGGGTCTCCCGCTCGCCGTCGGTCTCGGTCACCACGGTCCCGTTGTCGCCGTTCTCCCGGACCGAAACGACCGAGGTCCGGCCGCTGCTGGGAGCGGACTCGTCTGCGCCTCCGAAGGCCTCCGCCATCCCGTTGATGAAGGCGGCGCAGCTGGGTACCACCCATCGTTCGACGAAGGCTTTCGTGGCGACGGAATTGGCGCCCTGCGATTCGAGGCGGTATCCCTCGGCGACCGCCGCCTCGACGGCTTCCCTGAGGGACACCTGCTTGGCCGGGAAGGGGACTGCCACCTGGCTTCGGCCCGCCGGGCCGTCGGTGCCCCGGCCGAGGATGAACCCCAGGGCCGCCGCGAGTGCGACGGCCAGTACGACTATCGCGCCGATCAGGATCGGGGTCAGGTGCGAGCGCTGTTCGCCGCGCGTCGGACCCGGAGCGAGCGGGGCTCCCGGTGCGGACGGCTCGGGATGGGGAGAACCGTCGGCAGGTGTGCCAGAATCGGCGGATTCGGGTGCTTCGTCGATCATGGCGTGCACCGTATCGGACGACTCGGACATCCGAATCGTGCGCCGTCACCGGGTAGGGCACTGCCCGATCGTCGAGGAGGATGTCGGGTGTCGTTGCAGATCGTCAACGGGGTGTTCGTGGTGACCGGCGCGGGGAACGGGATCGGCCGCTGCGTGGCCGAGGAACTGGTGGCCCGCGGCGCGCGGGTGGCCGCTGCCGACCTGAGCGCGGACGCGCTGGCGCGACTGGCCGACGACCTGCAGGCCGGCGAACGTCTGTCCACGCACGTCCTGAATGTGGCCGATGCCGAGGCGGCCGCCGGGCTCCCCGACGCGGTGCTCGCGGCGCACGGGCGGGTCGACGGCCTGTTCAACATCGCGGGCATCGCGCAGAACTTCGAGACCGCGGGGGCTATCCCGGAAGTTCGGATGCGGCAGATCGTCGACGTGAACTTCTACGGCACCGTCGCCCTGACCCGCGCCTTCCTGCCGCTGCTCGAGGCCCGGCCGGCCGGCGCGGTCGTGATGATCACCTCCAGCCTCGCGGCCATGGTGCCGGTGCCCGGTGCGGCGCTCTATGGGGCGTCGAAGGCCGCTGTCGCCCAGTTCGGCTACGGCCTGGCCCAGGACCTGCGCAATGCCCGCTCGAAGGTCACCGCGACGACGGTCCTGCCGGGCACCATCTGGACCGATCTGGTGCGCGAGAGCGCGGTCACCCTCGGCACCCCCGAGGTGGTGGCCCGAACCTTCGCCATGCCGGCGCCGAAGGCGGCGCACCGGATGATCGAGGCCACCCTGCGCGGCCGCGGCCGGGTGGTGATCGGCAAGGACGCGCACGTCTACGACGTGCTCAGTCGGTTCAGCACGAATCTCGCCGAGCGGGTCTCGTACCTGCAGGTGGCGAAGTTCGTCTATCGCGATCGCGACTGACGCTCGTCCCGCCCGCGCCGGGCCGGTCAGGCCCAGACGGCGAAGCCGATCGCGACCAGCACGAGGAGTGCGGTCAGCGTCCAGATGGGCCAGGGGCCCGGTAGCGGACCGCCGGTGCGCAGCGCGCGGTCGATCGCGCGCCAGCGCAGACCGCCGACGACCGCGGCGAAGATGCCGATGGCCAGCAGGGCGATGCCTAGTGCGGTGCCGGCGTGGCTGCCGCCGAACGGGTCGAGCAGATGCAGGACGGCCACACCCGCGGCGATCAGTCCCAGTGCGGTGCGTAACCAGGCCAGCATGGTGCGCTTCGAGGCGAGGGTGAAGCGGGCGTCCACCGCACCCGGGAGCAGCTCGCCCGGGCCCCGGTCGGGGGAGTCCTGATCAGCGGGGGGAGTCATCGCAGACCTGCCTTTCGGTGAGGACGCTGACTGTGCCACTGTAAGACCAAACAGGTCACGTCAGCCGCCCGGTGGCCCGGCAAACGGCGAAGGAGCAGATCTCGATGTCCGCAGAAACCGCACCCTCCTTCGACGCCGAGCGTTACGGACCGTGGGCGCTGATCGCCGGGGGCTCCGAGGGTGTCGGCCGCGCCTTCGCCGAACAGCTCGCCGACGCCGGCATCAACGTGGTGCTGGTGGCTCGCAAGCCCGAGCCGCTGGCCGAGACGGCGAAGGCCGTTGAGGCCCGGGGTGTGGCGGTGCGCACGCTGGCCGCCGATCTCACCGATCCGGCGACGATCACCGCGATCACCGAACTCACCGTCGACCTGGAGGTGGGGCTGCTCATCTACAACGCCGGCGCCAACACCTACGGCAGCGAATTCGTTGACGGCGACCTCGACCGCTTCCGGCAGGTGATCGACCTCAACCTCACCGCACCGGTCGCACTGACCCACTACTACGGCTCGCGGATGCGTGACGCGGGTCGCGGCGGCATCCTCCTCGTCGGATCCATGAGCGGCTACGCCGGCAGCCGGACCCTTGGCATTTACGCCGGGGTCAAGGCTTTCTGCCGTACCTTCGCCGAGTCGCTGTGGGTGGAGTTGCGCGAGCATGGGGTGGACGTGCTGGAGCTGATTTTGGGTGTCACGCGGACGCCGGCCATGGAGCGCGCCGGGCTCGATTTCGACGCCCCCGGCATGCGGGTGTCCGAGCCGGAAGACGTGGCGCGCGAAGGTCTTTCGCATCTGAGGGACGGTCCGGTGTGGATCGCAGGCGGCAATGAGAAGCGGGTGGCGGCGATCAGCGGACCGGACCGGGCCGGCATCCTGCTGGCGCAGGAAGAGATGATGGCTGCCCTGCTGGCGCGCACCGAGAAGGCCTGACGTGCGGCTGGGGCTGGTGACGCCGATCGTCACCCGGGTGCCGCGGGCGTACTCGTCGTGGGAGGCGGCGGCCGGACCGGCCGAGCTGGCCGAGATCGTCGAGGCCGCCGACGAGCTCGGCTTCGAGCACCTGACCTGCAGCGAGCATGTCGCCGTGCCCGCGGCGGCAGCGGCGCAGCGCGGCGGCACCTACTGGGATCCGTTGTCCACCTTCGGTTTTCTGGCCGCCCGCACGGCGCACATCCGGTTCGTCACCCAGGTGCTGGTGCTCGGCTATCACCATCCGCTGGAGATCGTGAAGCGCTACGGCACCCTCGATCTGATCAGCGGCGGCCGGCTGACCCTCGGCCTGGGCGTCGGCTCGCTGCGCGAGGAGTTCGACCTGCTCGGCGCGCCATTCGCCGACCGTGGCGCCCGTGCCGACGACGCGCTCGCGGCGATCCGGGCGGCATGGGGCGCCGAGCCGGCCGAGTACCGCGGCGAGTTCTACGACTTCGCCGGGCAGGTGGTGGATCCGCGGCCGGCCCAGCCGCGGGTGCCCATCTGGATCGGCGGCCGCACCCGGCGGTCGCTGCGCCGCGCGGTGGCACTGGGCGACGGCTGGGTGCCCTTCGCGCTGGGCCGCGACCAACTCCGCGACATGCTCGACGCCGCCTCGCCGCCCGCCGGATTCGAGGTGGTGCTCGGCGCCGGATCGCTGGATCCGGAGGCCGATCCGGACCAGGCGCTGGCGAGCCTGGCGGCCATGACCGATGCCGGCGCGACGATCGTCAACGTCGCGCTGCGCGCCGGCTCGGCGGCCGAATACCTGAAACAACTCGAGCGGCTGGCCGCCCTCGCTGGCCTGGAGGCCGCGCGGTGAGCGGCGATCACGACGAGCTGCTGCGGCGGCTCGCCGCGCTCGAGGAACGGGTGGGCCGGCTCGAGGACGAGCGGGCGATCGCCGACGTCGTCGCGTCTTACGGCCTGCTGGTGGACCACGGCGCCGCGGACGAGGTGGCCGCGCTGTGGACCGCCGACGGCGCGTACCGGGTGGACGCGCTGGAGATGGCGGGCACCGAGGCCATCGCCGCGATGGTGAGCGGACCCGCACACCAGGGGTTGATCGCGCGCGGCTGCGCCCATTTCCAGGGTCCGGTGGCGGTCACCGTGGACGGCGATGCGGCGGTGGCCGTGGGCTATTCGCTGCTGGTGCTCCACCGGGAGGGCCGGTTCGCGGTGGCCCGCGCCACGGCGAACCACTGGTCGCTGGCCCGATCCGGCGGGCGGTGGCGGGTCGTCGAGCGGACCAGCCGCCTGCTCGACGGGAATCCGGAGGCGCACGGTCTCACGGCCGAAGGTCTCACGGCCGGCGGTCTCAGCTCGCGGTGAGTTCGGCGTTCAGCGCCGCGGCGTTGATCCGGGTCAGTACGTCGTGCAGTTCCACCAGGTCTTCGAGGGGTACTCCGAGGGCGGCGACCACCTGCTGCGGGATCTCCAGCGCCCGGGTGCGCAGCGCGGCCCCCGCGTCGGTCAGCACGATGTCGACGGAGCGCTCGTCGTCGTCCCGGCGCCGTCGCTTGATCAGCCCGCCGGTCTCCAGCCGCTTCAGCAGTGGGGAGAGGGTGGCCGAATCCAGTTGCAGGAGGGCGCCGATGTCCTTCACCGGGAGGGGGGCGTGCTCCCACAGCGCCAGCATCACCAGGTACTGCGGGTGGGTCAGGCCGAGCGGCTCGAGCAGCCGCCGGTAGATCCGCAGCACCGACCGGTTGGCGACGGCCAGGGCGAAACACACCTGCCGGTCCAGCAGGAGCGGATTCTCCAGAAGCGGATTCTCACTGCGGGGTGCGGTCATGGGCCCCAGTGTACCGCGATTGAGTAGCGCGCTACTGAAATCCAGCGTATGGTGTGCAGTATTCAATCGTGCACGATATAAATGGAGGATCCTCGGATGAGCCGCCCGAACCCGCTGCAGTGGATCGCCTACGTCTACGGGGCCAAGCTCCCGGACGACAAGGTCGACTGGGTGGCCAACGACCTGATGGGCCCGACCGCTCTCGTGCGCCATCTGCTGCGCACCCAGGCCGCCTTCGTGCCGATCTACCTGGTGCTCTACTTCGCCTTCCCGGGCGAATGGTGGCTGCGCGCCCTCATGGTGCTGCTCGGCGTCGGCCTGGCGCTGATCTTCTCCGTCTCGTACCTGGATCAGAACCGGGTCCGCCGCCTGCAGAAGCACGGTCTGGGCAACTCGCCCGAGACCTACCGGCAGCAGGCCGAGGCCGCGCACCTCAAGGAACAGTACGAACGGCTCTACGCCTCCAAGCGCACCGCCGATTCCCTATAGTTCGTCCCGGGACTTCCGGGAGGAGACGGCCATGTCGCAGGGCTGTGGCGAGCAGAGCGGTGACGAGCGGGGCGGTGACGGACCGGACGGTGACGAGGAGCAGATCATCGCGCTGGTGCGCGACTTCGTCGAGCGCCGGGTGATCGGCCGGGTGCGCGAGTTCGAGCCCGACGACGTCTACCCCGAAGAGTTCATCGAGGAGATGAAGCAGCTCAGCTTCTTCGGGCTGCTGGCCCCCGCCGAGGCCGGCGGCGTCGACGTCTCGATGTCGTGCTTCGTGGGCGTCTGCGCGGAACTGGCGCGCGGCTGGATGAGCCTGGCCGGCGCCATCGGCGGCCACTCGGTGATCACCTACCTGATCAAGACCTTCGGCACCCCCGACCAGCAGGCGGCCTATCTGCCGCGGATGGCCACCGGCGAACTGCGGGCGACGATGGCGCTCACCGAACCCGGCGGCGGCAGCGATCTGCAGGCCATGCGGACCGTCGCCACCCGCGACGGCGACGGCTACTCGATCAGCGGAGCCAAGACTTGGATCTCCAACGCCGCGCACTCCGGGCTGATCGGATTGCTCTGCCTCACCGAGCGGGGTGACGGTCCGGCGCACGCCCGGATGAGCGTCGTCCTGGCCGAACCGGGCGACGGTCTGGTGATCTCCAAGAAGCTGCCCAAGCTCGGCTACCGCGGCGTGGAGGCCTGCGAGCTGCTCTTCGACGACTACCGCGTCCCGGCGTCCGCGGTCCTCGGCGGTGAGCCGAATCGCGGCTGGGCGCAGATGATGCGGGGCCTGGAGGTGGGCCGGATCCAGGTGGCGGCGCGGGCGCTCGGCGTCGGCCAGGCCGCCCTGGACGCGGCGGTGAAGTACGCGCAGGAGCGCGAATCCTTCGGCAAGCCGATCTGGAAGCACC
>CAZEOP010000063.1:0-16053 GCA_964513715.1 uncultured Gordonia sp. | reverse complement strand
CTACGGCCACCCGATCGTGCTGCGTCCGGTCTCCTCCGAGGACGCGATGACCGCCGACTGGACCCGCGTGCCCTACGAGGTGCTCGAGACCATCTCGACGCGCATCACCAACGAGGTGCCCGACGTGAACCGCGTCGTGCTGGACGTGACCAGCAAGCCGCCGGGGACCATCGAGTGGGAGTGAACCGGAGATAATCCGGTTGCGCACGGTCCTACGCTGAACGGCATGGCAATCCCGGACCACTGGAGCCCGCACCGCCGGCCCGACGGGGAACTGGTCGGCTGGATCGACCTGGACTCCGATTCCCCCGCGATCCGGCCGATCGATCGGCTCGGTCGCGCTCGGCCTCCGGTCGACGACTGGAACGACGCCGAAGAAGAGATCGAGGCCATCGGGCTGGGATTCCTGATGGGCCGCTTCACCTTTCGCGGGCAGACGGTGCGGATCCGGCACGTCTACGACGACCGGGTGATCGTCACGACCGCCGTCACCGACGCGGTGGGCGACGTCGGCGACGAGTTCACCGTCGGCTTCCCGGTGGGCGATGAGCTGACCGAATTGTCAGCGCCTCCGGAGTAGTTACCGGCATATAGCGGGGGTCCGTGGACCATGTGTCCACGGACCCCCGCTATATGCCATCAATGTGCGGCGAGCCACTCGTCCAGGGTGGTCGCGGTGGTCACATCCGCGGGCTCGGGGATCAGGCTGCCGTCGGTGAGGGCCGGCCCGCCGAAGCGCAGCGCGAAGACCTTGCCCTTGCCGGCGCGCAGGGCACGCGCCACGTCGACCAGATCGAGGCGCTCGGGGCCGCGGACCTCGACGCTCGGCGTGCCCGCAAACCGGGTGCCGAGGGCGACCGATGCGATCACCTCGGCGCCGTCGTCCGCGGCCAGCGGTGCGGTGACCATCCGCGGGATCAGCGCGATGGGGCCGAGGGACAGCTGGTCGGCCAGCGTCTGCGCCAACTCGAACCACTGGGTGGTGCGCACGAGGGTGAGCCGGTCGCCCAGCCGCTCACGGTAGACGGCCTCCTGGTGGGCCTTGCCCTGGTAATAGCCCATCTTCCGGTTCACCGACGGATCGGCGGCGTTGCAGATGGACAGGCAGACGACGCGCGCTCCGGCGGCGTTCGCCGCGTCGGTGATATTGCCGGCCGCGGCGTCGAAGAAGGCGACGGCCTTCTGCGCCGAGGTCGTCGTCAGATTGAGACAGTCCACCACCACGTCCGCGCCGGCCACGGCCTGCGCCAGGCCCTCGCCGCTCTGCGCGTCGACCCCCGATCCCCGGTGCGCGCGCACCACCTCGGCTCCGGCCGCTTCGAGGCGGTCGGCGACCCGGCGGCCCATCGTTCCACTGGCTCCGATGACGGCGATTCTCATGGAGACAAGTATGTCTCGCGAGCGGGCGTGTGCGGTGTGAGTGCGGTCTCGAATACTCGGCAGCCCGGACCCGGGAGGTCAGGTGCGGCGGATACCGCTGACGATCAGTACGAGGCCGGCCACCAGACCCAGGCCCAGCAGAATCCAGGGCAGCAGGTTCAGTTCCGGGAGATCGGGCCCACCGCTCAGGCCCCAGCCGGCCACCGCCAGGGCGATCAGACCGGCGATCACCAGGGCGGGGGAGCGGCGCTCGATCGGCGCGCCTTCGGTGTCGTGATTCATCGCGTCATCTCCACATTGCCCAGACCCACCTGGGCGTCGATGGTCAGGACCGGGCCGTCGTCGGCGCCGCCGACGATCCCGGGCGGACAGGTGAAGTCGCCGACCGAGGCATTGCAGTTGGCCTTGACCCGGACGTTCGGCGGCAGCGCCACCTTGATCTCGCCCACCCCCTGATCGATGGTGATCGTCTGGTCGTGGGTGAGCGAATTCAGTTGGCGCAGATCGAGTTTGGTGGAGCCGACCGTCAGCGAGTACTGGTCGCGCAACTGCGACTGCTCGGTGATCTGGTACTTGCGCTCGCCGACGCCGCCCTGCGGTACCGACCAGTGGGTCGCGGTCATCAGGGTCGAGACGACGACGATCGCACCGATCAGCAGGCCCAACGGAATCAGCCCGTCGGCGTGGCCGCCCTCGGGGCGCCGCTGGAGGGCCGCCACCAGCATGCCGATCGCGACGACGATCAGCGCCAGGCTGGCGATCCGGCCGACGGTGAACCACTCGGCCCCCAGCAGGTGAGCCAGGGTGCCTGCGACGGCGGCCAAGATCGCCAACCCGGTGACGATCGGGGTGATCGGCGATTTCGGGGCCTTGACCGGCGCGCCGGCCGGCGCGACCGGAGGCTCGGGCAGATCCCAGGCGAAGGGTGCCACCCCGAGCGGATCCCAGCGCGGCGGGGCCGACGGAGTCGTGACGGTCGTCGCTTGCGCGTTCGCGTCGTGGTCGACGGCCGGTTCCGGGGTGGGCGGGGCCGCCGGGTCGTCCTGGTCGGTCGGGACCGACGGACCGGGCACGGGGGTCTCGGCGTAGCCCTGCGGCGGGATCGGCATACCGGTCGGTGCGGCGGTTCCGGTGAGCGGGTCGTCCGCCGCGGCGGACGAGTCGGACGCGGGCAGGGAGTCGGCGCCGGTGCCCTCCGGAGCGATCGGGGTGCGCTGGTAGAGCAGCCACCAGCCGATCAGCATCAGTGCGGTGCCGAGCACCCCGCCGCTGCTCCACCACCGGTCGTCGCCCAGATTGCTCACCACGACCACGGCCAGGACCGCCAACAGCACGATCTTGGTCCAGTTCATGCCCGAGTCGGCGGCCGCCGGCGACTCGGGCCCGCGACGCAGTTCGCCAGCGCCGCGCCGGCCGGACGGCAGGACGAACATCGCCACCAGGTACAACAGGATTCCCGAGCCGCCGAAGATGGCGGCCACCACGAAGGCGACGCGGACGAGCGTCGGGTCGACGTTGTAACGGGCGCCGAAACCGGCACAGATGCCGGCGACCTTGCGGCCGGTGCGCCGGCGGCGCGGCCGCGTCGCCCACAGGTCCGAGAGTGTCGTGGAGTTCATGTCCCCATCGTCGTCGTCCGCGGCGGCCCGGGTCATCGGGAACAACCCTGAGATCGCCCCTGAAACTCGGCCGCGGGACTGCCCGCCGCGCTCGCCGCGTGCCACTATCGACAGTGATGGACACCGAGATCACCCGGCCGGATCGGCCCCTGCTCTACCGCCGCAACGGCGGCAGGGTGCTGTACGGCGTCGCCGGCGGCCTCGCCGATCACCTGGGCATCGACGTATTCCGGGTGCGCGTGGTCTTCGTCGTCCTCACCGCGCTGGCCGGAGCCGGGGCGCTGGCCTATGCCGTCCTGGCCTTCTTCACGCCGCTGGGCGACGACACCGCGCGACCCTCGGCTCCCGAACGACGCCAGGCCTACGGCCTCATTCTGGTCGGACTGGTGGCCCTCGGCATCAGTTTCGCCGTAGCCGCCAACGCCCCCGCCCAGCAACTGGTCGCGGTGATCTTCGTCCTCGGTGGCGCCGCGCTGGTGTGGCGCGAGGTGGACGTGACCGGGATCCGCGGCGGGGTGGGCTCGGCGACCACCTGGCTGCGGCTGCTGATCGGTGCGGTGCTGGTGATCGGCGGTCTCGCGGTGCTCGTGGTGGCCGGGGGCTCGGTCTTCGCCGGCGTCAACACCACGGTGCTGGCGGTCTTCGCGACGCTGATCGGCGTGCTGGTGCTGACCGTGCCGCTGTGGATGCGGATGCTGCGCACGCTCGACGCCGAGCGCTCGGCTCGTATCCGCACCGCCGAGCGCGAAGAGATCGCCTCGCACCTGCACGACTCGGTGCTGCAGACCCTCGCGCTGATCCAGAAGCAGTCCGCCGACCCCGATGTCGTCGCCCGGCTGGCGCGGCGCCAGGAGCGCGAGCTGCGCGCCTGGCTGTTCGGTGATCCCGCGCAGCGCCGCGAATCCCTCGCCGCGGCCATCGCAGCCCTGGCCGCCGAGGTGGAGGAGACCTACGGCACCGAGATCGAGGCGGTGACCGTCGGCGACATCAGCCCCGACGAATTGCGCGACGAGAACTGGGCGCGGTCGGCGTCGGCGCTCATCGCCGCCACCCGAGAGGCCATGGTGAACGCCGCCAAGCATTCCGGGGCGCAACAGGTGGACGTGTACGCCGAGGTCTCCGACGAGGCGGTGGAGGTCTTCGTGCGGGACCGGGGCTGCGGCTTTGAGCCGGAGGCGGTCGACGACGACCGGCAGGGCATCTCCGGGTCGATCCTGGGCCGGATGGAGCGCGCCGGCGGCGGTGCGACGGTGTCGTCGACGCCGGGACGGGGCACCAACGTGACGCTGACGCTGCCGCGGGCGGGCTCGGGTTCGGCGCGGGCGGCGGAGGGTGGTCTCGACTCCGTTCGACCGGCGGGGGAGGCTCGACCAGCGGGGGAGTCCGGTGATCGAGCCCCGTCCGGTGATCGAGCGCAGTCGAGATCGAGAAAGGCATCATGACCTATCGCGTGTATCTGGTCGACGACCATGCGGTCTTCCGCTCCGGGGTGCGGGCCGAGCTCGCCTCCGAGAGCGGGATCGAGGTGGTCGGCGACGCCGGGACCGTCGCCGAATCGGTGGCGCAGATCGTCGCCCTGCGGCCCGATGTGGTGCTGCTGGACGTGCACATGCCCGGCGGCGGGGGCGTGTCGGTGCTGCGCGGGGTAGCCGATGCGATCGGCTCGGAGGCGCCGGTGTTCCTGGCGCTGTCGGTGTCGGACGCGGCCGACGACGTGATCGCCACCATTCGGGCCGGCGCTCGCGGCTACGTCACCAAGACCATCAGCGGCGCCGAACTGGCCGATGCGGTGCGCCGGGTGGCCGAGGGCGACGCGGTCTTCAGTCCGCGGCTGGCCGGCTTCGTGCTCGACTCGTTCACCGGCCGGTCCCCGATGCCCGAGCCGGCGCTGGACCCCGAACTCGATTCGCTGACCAAACGCGAGTTGGAGGTGCTGCGCCTGCTGGCGCGCGGCTACACCTACCGGGAGATCGCCGAGGAACTGTTCATCTCGGTGAAGACCGTCGAGACCCACGCGTCGAACGTGCTGCGCAAGACCCAGCAGTCCAACCGCAACGCCCTCACGCGCTGGGCGGTGAATCGGCAGCTCGGCTAGCCTCGGCGGCCGTGTCCGATTCCACTGGCGTCTCCGGATCTGCCGGTGTTTCTGGTTCCGTCGGCGTCTCCGGTTCCGTCGGGGTTTCGGCTTCCGGAGTCTGCTCCGGCGCCGTCTGGGCGGCGCCGCCACGGTCGACGCTGATCCGGATCCGGGTGGTGATCGGCCGGATGGTGAGCGCGGTGCCGGCGCAGAGCACAGCCAACAGCACCAGGGTGCCGATGACGAAGCCGAGGACCGGGATGCTCAGAAAGTCGCGACCCATGTGCTGGGCGAGGTCGCGGGCGCCGATCTCGGCGAAGAAGTCGCCGAGGAACCAGTCGGGGTCGGCCAGCGTGATGATCGGGACCGCGGTCGCGGCGAGCGCGCCGGCCACGGCCGCCCACAGCGCCCAGGCGCCCCTGCGGGCGAGCGGCGCCGAACCCAGCAGCAGGCCCGCGGCGACGAGGGCGAACACCGCCGCGGCGATCACATACCAGCCGTAGGGGTGCGGACCCACGTTCTCCTGCGCCATGGCGGCGTCGCCGGTCCGGCCGAGGCCGTTCCAGCCGACGGGGATCCCCAGCTCGGTGAGCTGCACCCAGGGCAGGAGCACGGTGCCGATGGTGAGGATGGCGACCAGGCCGATCGCGAACGCGTAGAGGCGCCGTTGCTGCTGCTTCATGACTGCCGAATCTACCCGTTGACGTTTGTCGGACCCCGCCGGTAATCTCTCGAACAGAAGTTCGAATACGGCATCTTCCCGGCCGGAATGCGAGCGACGATGAGCATCATGTCGGTCCAGGCGAGGGGAAGCGCATGTCCGGTCGAAGTATGGCAGCGACCGCCGACGGTTCGGCCGGCGGAGTTGGTCCGGGCGCAGTCGGCCCGGGCACGGTGGAGGCGTTGCGGCGAAAACTCGCCGCGATGTCCGGCACCGTCGGCGCGATACCGGCGACCGGTCCGAGCGGGGGTGCCGGGGGGAAGCCGGTGCTCCCGCTGCCCGGGCCGATCGCCGAACTGCTGCCGCGCGGCGGCCTGGTGTCCGGCACCGTCGGTGCGGTCAGCGGGGCCATGACTCTGCCGGCTG
Organism: uncultured Gordonia sp.; assembly: GCA_964513715.1. Taxonomy (GTDB): domain Bacteria; phylum Actinomycetota; class Actinomycetes; order Mycobacteriales; family Mycobacteriaceae; genus Gordonia. The sequence continues at coordinate 9,890 of CAZEOP010000063.1, read as the reverse complement.
CGCTGCTCGCCGCGGTCACCGCCTCCGGTGCCACCGCAGCGGTGGTGGGCCTGCCGCAGTTGAATCTGGCGATGGCAGCCGACCTGGGCGCCGACCTGAGCCGCATCGCCGTGGTTCCCGACCCCGGCGTGGACCGGCTGGAGGTAGCCGGGGTGCTGCTCGACGGCATCGACCTGGTGTTGGTCGGCACCGACCGAGTGGTCCCGTCGCGGGCCCGAGTACTGGCCGGGCGGGCCCGGCGGCAGTCGTCGACGCTGCTGGCCGTCGGCGAACCCGGAATGTGGCCCGGTGCCGCCGTCCGCTTCGATGCCCGGATCGCCGGTTACCGGCATCTTCCATTGCGTCGCAACGGCTACGGCCGGATCGGAGGCCTGCTCGTGGACGTCCGGGTGGTCGGTACCGGCATTCCGCCGCGTGCGGTGCGATGCGAACTGGTGGCTCCGTCGCTGGGTGAGGGCGGCTGTCTGCAATTGGAGCGGCTGGCCGAGCGTCGGCTGGCGGTGGCCAATTGAGTCGGGTGCTGGCGCTGTGGTGCCCGGACTGGCCGGCCGTCGCCGCGGCCCGGCAGTTCGAGACGGACCCGGCGGCCGAACCGATCGCCGTACTCGCGGCCGGAAAAGTGACCGCCTGCTCGCGTCCGGCCCGCGCCGCGGGCGTGCGACGCGGCATGCGCAAGCGGCAGGTGCAGGCCGCCTGCCCGGACATTCTGCTGGCGCAGGCGGACCCGGATCGCGACGGCCGGTTGTTCGACCCGGTCGTCGCGGCGGTGACGGCCGTGGTGCCGATGACCGAGGTGCTGCGTCCGGGGCTGCTGGCGGTGGCCGCCGATCGCGCCGAACGCTACTTCGGCGGTGAACTGGAGCTGACCGAGGCGGTGATCGCGGCCGTCGAGACCACGAGTGCCACGGCCCGGGTGGGTCTGGCCGATCAGCTTTACACCGCGGTCCTGGCCGCTCGCACCGGTGTGATCGTCCCGCCCGGCGACGACGCCGGGTTCCTGTCCCAGCGCTCCATCAGCGATCTGTTGATCGAACCGGCCCTGTCGTCGCCGGAGCGCGAGGATCTGGTGAATCTGCTCTGGCGCTTGGGGATCCGGACGCTCGGAAGCTTCGCCGCACTGGCCCCGGCCGATGTGGCCTCTCGTTTCCCCGCGGATGCGACGATCGCCCACCGGCTGGCGGGCGCGCAGCCGGGCCGGCGTCCCGCGCGCGCCCCGATCCCGCCGGAGCTGAGCGTGGAGCACACCTGCGAGCCGCCGGTCGACCGGGTGGATGCGGCCGCCTTCCTGGGCCGCAGGCTCGCCGAGGAACTGCACCGCCGGCTGTCGTCGGCGTCACTGGCCTGCACCCGGCTCACGGTGCACGCATTCACCGAGAGCGGACAGCGGCACACGCGTACCTGGCGCTGCGCCGAACCGCTGACCCCGGAGGCCACCGCCGACCGCATCCGCTGGCAGTTGGAGGGTTGGCTCACCGCTGCCGGTCGGAGCACCGCGGCCGTGCCCGCCGGTCCGGATTCACCGCTGGTGCGGCTCGTCCTGGAGCCGGTGGAACTGGTGGATCCCGGCGCCCTGCAGCATGCATTGACCGGTGCCGGTCTGCCCGCCGAGCGGATCGGGTTGGGCGACCGCGCGCGCCGCGCCCTGGTGCGGGTGCAGGCTCTGCTCGGCGGCGATGCGGTCCGGGTGCCGGTGGCCGCCGGCGGCCGCGGTCCCGCGGAGAAGGTGGCCCTGGTGACCTACGGGGACGAACCCGCCGGGCGAGGCCGGGCCGAGGCCCCGTGGCCGGATGCGCTGGCCCGCCCGCTGCCGGCGCTGTTGACGGCGGGGGAGGCCGAACTGGTCGACGCCGCCGGCGACCCGGTGACGGTGACCGCCCGCGGTGCCTTCAGTGCCGAACCGGTGCAGGCGCGGACCGACGGTCGCTGGTACGGCATCGGCTGGTGGGCCGGTCCGTGGCCGTTCGGTCTGGAGGGTGAGCTCCCGGGCGGGGACCGGGTGTCCGCGCGCGCCCAGGTGCTGCTCACCGCGGGCGACGACGGCCGGTCCCCGGCCCTGCTGCTCTGTTACCGGCAGGCTCGGTGGAGCGTGGAAGGCGTCTACGAATGAGGAGGGATGCGTGGGCGGAGCCGCCGGGATACCGAGCGGGGACGGGGCGGGTCAGCGGTTGGCTCCGCGGGCCAGGATCGGCCAGACCCGGGTGCCGCCCGCCGTCTGTGCGATCAACTCGTCGGCCAGATTCACCGCGGAGCAGACGTGATTGGGTGCCACCCGCACCGTCTCGCCCAGCGCGGGAACCTCCGTGCCGGGCGGGAACTCGACCACCGCGTGATGTTCGGACAGCGAGACGATCCGGGCGTCCGGGACGTCGGGTAGCCGACCGAAGCCCGTCGTCCAGGCCGGCCGATCGGCGCCCAAGGTCTTGCTACCTGCGTCGAGGACCAGGCGTGTCGGAGCATTCGGACCGGTCGGCAACTGCTCGCTCACCACCGTGGCCATCGCGACCAGCGCCAGCTGATCCGGGGTGCACGAGCCGAGCTCCCACTGCTGGGCATCGTTGAAGGGATACACCCCGGGCCGGATCTCGGTCAGCACCCCGGCCGCCGCGAACTCGACGGTCGGCGTGGACCCGCCGCTCACCACGACCGGCTCGATGCCGTTGTCGCGCAACGACTGTGCCGCCGAGGCGAGGGCCTGCGCCTCCTGGTGCGCCGCCTCCTGCCGGGCTGCGCCGGGTCCGTAACCGTGGCCGGGGAAGGTGAACACCCCGAGCACGGTCAGTCCGGCGTCCCGGGCCGCGACGGCCACCTGGCCGGCTGCCTCGGGTGCCACCCCGGTGCGGCGCATACCGGAGTCGACCTCGACCAACACGTCCACCGGCACACCGTCGAGCCCGGCGGCCAGCTGCCGGGCCCCGGCGATCGAGTCGACCCCGACGCGCAGGAGGCTCCGGCGCGGCTCGTCGAGTGAGCGCCGGGCCAGCGTTCGCAGCCGCTGCGCCTTGGCCTCCGACAGCCACAGCGGATAGGCGATGAACAGATCGTCGACGCCGGCCTCGGCGAAGACCTCGGCCTCGCCGATCGTGGCGACGGTCAGGCCCGCGGCCCCGGCGCCGAGCTGACGGTGGGCCACCTCGAGGCACTTGTGGGTCTTGGCGTGCGGCCGCACCTGCAGGCCGTGCTCGGCCGCCCAGTCGGCGAGCCGGTCGACGTTGCGGCGCAGCACCGCGTCGTCGACCAGCAGGTACGGCGTGTCAGCGGAGTCGGTGGGCATGGGATGCGGCGCTACGGGGTGGCGGTATTGGGGGACGGTGATATCAGGGGGCGGTGGCGGCACCCAGCGCGGCATCCGATTCGCCCACGGCCAGGTAGCCCTGATGCATGATCCGGTTGGTCAGTCGCGGCGCGGCCCAGTGGCCGAACTCGGCGAGGTTGCCGGCGATCGAGTTGATCCGCTTGGGCCGCTCGATCATGGCCTCCAGGATGCGGGCCGCGGCCTTGTCGACGCCCCAGATGCCGCGGCGCGACTCGTAGGCGCGGGTCGGCGCGATCATCTGGGTGCGGGTGATGGGCAGGCGCACATTGGTGAAGGTGACGTGATCGGACAGCGTCTCGGCGCCGGTCGCATCGGCGAAGGCCTCCAGTGCCGCCTTCGACGCGGCGTACGCCCCGAACCGCGGTGCCCGATTCTGCACCTCGACGCTCGAGACGTTCACGATGTGCCCGGCCTGGCGCTCGATCATGTGCGGCAGTACCGACAGCGTCATGTAGACCGCGCCGAAGTAGTTGACGGCCATCAGGCGCTGGTAGTCGTGCGCACGATCGAATGCGTTGACCGAGGCGCGGCGGATGGACCGGCCGGCGTTGTTCACCAGGATGTCGATGTACTCGTGCTCGGCGATGATCGACTTGACCAGCGTGCGCACGGCGGCCTCGTCGGTGATGTCGGCGGGATAGGCGGTCGCGGTGCCCAGCGGCAGACCCGGCTTGGGCAGTTCGGCGTTGAGCTCGTCGGCGGTCTCGGCCAGCCGCTCGGCCTCCCGGGACACCAGGATCACGTCCGCGCCGCGGGTGATCGCCATGCGCGCGGTGGCCTTGCCGATGCCGGACGAGCCGCCGGTGATGACGATCTTCTTGCCGACCAGCGGGCCGCGCGCATCGTCGCGCCGGTTCCGGCTCGGATCCAGGTGCTCGGCCCAGTAGTCCCACAGGCGCGGGGCGTACTCGGACAGTTCGGGCAGCGGCACGCCGAGGTCGTCGAGCAACTGCGCGGAACGCTCGCAGCGCACCCGCATGGGCTGGGCCACCATGTCGATCATCACCGGCGGGATACCGAGCTGGGCGACGACCAGGTCGCGCCCGTGGCGCAGCGGGGTGGTGCCGGTGGCCGCCAGCATCGGCCGGGCGAGTGCGGTCGGCAGCGCCGAGAACACCCGGGGCGCGCCGAAGGCCGGGGCCAGCGCGTTGAACAGGTCGGCGACGGTCCGCCGGTGCGGGTCGGCCAGGTGCACCACCAGGCCGCTCTCCTCCGGCTGGTACCCGGTGAGGGCCACGATCGCGTCGGCGACGTAGTCGACCGGCACCAGGTTGGCCTCGCCGGTGTTCCAGATCGGGATCGGGACGAACGACGGCAGCTGGCCGAGCGCCGACAGCCGCTCGAAGAAGTGATACGGGCCGTCGATCCGGTCCATCTCGCCGGTCACCGAGTCGCCGACCACCCCGGTCGGCCGGTAGATGCGCCAGCGTAGGTCCGGCGTCCCGCGCACCGTGCGCTCGGCGTCGAACTTGGTGCGCTGATACGCGGTGGGGAAGTCCTGTCCGACGTCGAACTGGTCCTCGGTGAACTCGCCGGCGTAGTCGCCGGCGATCGCGGCCGTGGAGACGTGGTGCAGCAGCGCGCCGACCTGCGCGGCGAAGGCGGCCACCCGCGCGGTGCCCACGACGTTCACGGTGTGCAGCTCGTCCTCGCCGGCGGTCAGATCGTAGATCGCCCCGAGGTGGATCACCTGATCGACGTCGCTCAGCGCCGCGAACTGCTCGGCGCCTAGACCGAGGCCGTCCTCGGCGAGGTCGCCGACGGCGGTGACCACCCGGTCGCCGCCGGGTACCTGCTCCAGGATCGCCGCCAGCTTGGGCAGCGAGCCGCGGCGGATCAGAACGGTCACCTGCGCGTCGTCGTCGGCCAGCAGGCGTGCCAGGACCCGGCGGCCGATGAAGCCGCTTCCTCCGGTCACGAAGTATCGAGTCACGTCAAACAGGTTCCCACAATTGGGGGCACTATGGGGAGCCCAGCCCGGAGCCGCGGCCGGAGGTGCGCCGATCGGAATCCGTCGCGGATCGGGTCGGGCCGGGCGGTCGAGTATCTGTCGCGCATCTTGCCGGAATCGCGAGCGAAATCGCTACAGATTCCGCAGGCCGGCGCGGGTGGCGACTATCGAACTGGTGTTCTAATATGGGTTCGGTGGGATGGAACAACGGGCCGCCGAACTGGTCGGAGATGGAGCGGGTGCTCTCCGGCCGGCCCCCGGCGCCCGGCGACCACCCGGGAGGGGCGTCCAACGCCTATCCGGGCGACGGCGGGGACTCGCCGGCCTGGTCGCGCAAGCGCGGGGCATACCTGGCCGAGGAGCTGGAGCCGCTGGCCTCGACGATCCGCTACGCCGAACTGCACGCGCACAGCGCCTACAGCTTCCTGGACGGGGCGTCGCTGCCGGAGGAGATGGTCACCGAGGCCCGGCGGCTGGATCTGGCCGGGCTGGCGCTGACCGACCACGACGGCTTCTACGGGGTGGTGCGCTTCGCCGAGGCGGCCCGCGAATACGGGCTGCCGACCGTCTTCGGTGCGGAGCTGTCCCTGCAGCCCGGCGTGGCCCGGGCGGGTGCGGTGGATCCGCCGGGCGAGCATCTGCTGGTGCTGGCCCGCGATGCCGAGGGCTACCGGCGGCTGTCCCGGGTGATCGCCGACGCGCACATGACCGGCGGCTCCTCGACTGCGCGCGGGAATCAGAAGGGGCTGCTGCGGTACGACGCCGACGCGATCACCGCCGCGGCCGCCGGTCACTGGCTGATCCTCACCGGTTGCCGCAAGGGATCGGTGCGGCGGGCGCTGGCCCGCGGCGGCGTCGGTGCGGCGCGTCAGGTGTTGGGCGAGCTGGTCGAACGCTTCTCCGCCGACGGGGTCGCGGTGGAGCTCACCGCCTCGGGCTGCAGCGACGACGATGAGCGCAACGCGGTGCTCGCGGGGCTGGCGGGCGAGTTCGGGCTGCCCGTCGTCGCCACCACCGGCGCGCACTTCGCCGGTCCCTCGCGGCGCCGGCTCGCGCTGGCGGTGGCGGCGGTGCGCGCCCGCACCGACATCGCCACCCTCGCCGGCTGGTTGCCGGGTGTGGGCGGGGCACACCTGCGCAGCGGCGACGAGATGGCCCGGCTGATGCCTGCGCACCTCGATGCCATCGACAACGCGGCGACCCTGGCCGGCGACTGCGCCTTCTCCCTCGATCTGATCGCCCCGAAACTGCCGCCGTTCGACGTGCCCGACGGGCACACCGAGGCGAGCTGGCTGCGGGAGTTGGTCGAGCGGGGCGCCCGTTCCCGCTACGGCACCCGGGCACAGCGCCCGGATGCCTACCGGCAGATCGAGCACGAGCTGGCCATTATCGAAACGCTGACCTTCCCGGGCTACTTCCTCGTGGTGCACGACATCGTCGACTTCTGCAAGCGCAACCGCATCCTCTGCCAGGGCCGGGGGAGCGCCGCGAACTCGGCGGTCTGCTACGCCCTGGGCATCACCAACGTCAACCCGGTGGGATCGGGTCTGCTGTTCGAGCGCTTCCTCTCGCCCGAACGCGACGGCCCGCCGGACATCGACGTCGACATCGAATCCGACCGCCGCGAGGAGGCGATCCAGTACGTCTACGCCCGGCACGGCCGCGCGCACAGCGCCCAGGTGGCCAATGTGATCACCTACCGCGGGCGGTCGGCCGTGCGCGACATGGCGCGGGCGCTGGGCTACGGCACCGGCCAGCAGGATGCGTGGAGCCGGCTGCCCGACACCGCGCCCGACGACGTGCGCGCCATGGCCGCCGAGATCTCCTCCCTTCCCCGACATCTGGGCATCCATTCGGGCGGCATGGTGATCTGCGACCGGCCGATCGCCGACGTCTGCCCCACCGAGTGGGCGCGCATGGAGGGCCGCAGCGTGCTCCAGTGGGACAAGGACGACTGCGCCGCGATCGGCCTGGTGAAGTTCGACCTGCTGGGTCTGGGCATGCTGTCGGCCCTGCACTACGCGATCGATCTGGTCGGGGCGCACAAGGGGATCGAGGTGGATCTGGCGCGGATCGACCTGACCGAGGAGGCGGTGTACGACATGCTGTGCCGCGCCGACACCGTCGGCGTCTTCCAGGTGGAGTCGCGCGCCCAGATGGCCACCCTCCCGCGGCTGAAGCCGCGCAACTTCTACGACCTCGTGGTGGAGGTGGCGCTGATCCGGCCCGGCCCCATCCAGGGCGGCTCGGTGCACCCGTACATCCGGCGCCGCAACGGGCTGGAGGAGCCGGAGGTGGAGCACCCGTCCATGCATCGGGCGCTGGATCGGACCCTGGGCATCCCGCTGTTCCAGGAGCAGCTGATGCAGCTGGCGGTGGACGTGGCCGGCTTCGGCCCCGCCGAGGCCGATCAGCTGCGTCGCGCCATGGGCTCCAAGCGCTCCCCGGCGAAGATGGAGCGCCTGCGCAGCCGTTTCTATGCGGGCATGGAACGGGTCAACGGGATCACCGGGGACACCGCCGACCGGATCTTCGAGAAGATGGCCGCCTTCGCCAATTTCGGCTTCCCGGAGAGCCATTCGCAGTCCTTCGCCTCGCTGGTCTTCTACTCGGCCTGGTTCAAGCTGCATCACCCGGCGGCCTTCTGCGCGGCGCTGCTGCGGGCCCAGCCGATGGGCTTCTACTCGCCGCAGTCGCTGGTGGCCGATGCGCGGCGGCACGGGGTCACCGTGCACCGCCCCGACGTGAACCGTTCGGTGAGCCACGCGGATCTGGAGAACGCCGGCCTGGACGTGCGGATCGGCCTGGCCGCGGTGCGCGGTCTGGGCGACGAGGCGGCCGGCCGCATCGTCGACGAGCGCCTGGCCCGCGGCCCGTACGAGAGCCTCGCCGATCTATCCCGGCGCGCGGAACTGACTGCGCCGCAACTGGAGTCGCTGGCCACCGCGGGCGCCTTCGGCTCCCTGGGACTGGACCGGCGGGCGGCTCTCTGGGAGGCCGGAGCGGTGGCCGGGCTGCGCGTCGAGCAGCTCCCGGTGGTCTCGCCGCGCGCGGCGCCCACCCTGCCGGGCATGTCCGACGTGGAGCTGGCCGCGGCGGACGCGGTCTCGACGGGCATCACCCCGCACAGCTATCCGACGCAGTTCCTGCGTCCCCGGCTGGCGGCGATGGGGGTGATCCCGGCCGGCCGGCTGTTGTCGGTGCGTGACGGCTCGCGGGTGACCGTCGCCGGTGCGGTGACCCACCGGCAGCGCCCGGCGACGGCCTCCGGGGTCACCTTCATCAACCTCGAGGACGAGACGGGCATGGTGAACGTGGTGTGCTCGGTGGGCCTGTGGTCGCGGTACCGCACGCTGGCGCACACCGCCTCGGCGCTGGTGATCCGCGGGCGGGTGCAGAACGCCGAGGGGGCGGTGACCGTGGTCGCCGAGAAGCTGTCGAAGCTCGACCTGCGGGTCGGTACCCGTTCGCGCGACTGGTGTTGACACGACCCGGCCGCTGCTGCACGTCGGCACCGGCTCGCGCCGCGACATTAGGCTGAACGGCCATGGAGGTTCCCCAGCAGGTGACGGTGACGGTGAAGCCGAACAGCCGCAAGGGCCCGCTCGTGGAGACCCGCGACGACGGCGCGCTGACCGTCTACGTCCGCGAGCCGGCCACCGAGGGCAAGGCCAACAAGGCGGTGGCCCTGCTGCTGGCGAAACACTACGGCGTGGCCAAATCGACGGTGGAGCTGACCGGCGGCGCCACCTCGCGGCACAAGCGTTTCCGGATCGGCTGAGACCCGCCGGACCGGCGCGTTACCGTTGCGGCACATTCCACCGAACACGGACGAAGGAGCGAGAGAGCGCATGGAGGTCGTGATCACCGATCACCCGGAACAGGTGATGGCCGACATCATCGAGCACGCCGTGCGCGAGGGCGGCGCCGGAACCCTGCTCGGACTGGCGACCGGGTCATCGCCGTTGGCCACCTACACCGAATTGATCCGGCGGCACGACGACGAGGGTCTCTCCTTCGCCGGGGTCGACGCGGTGCTGCTCGACGAGTACGTCGGCCTGCCGCCCACGCACCCGGAGTCGTACGCGCGCTTCATCCGGGACAACTTCACCGACAAGATCGACATCGGCGAGGTTCATTCGCCCGACGGCATGGCCGCCGACAGCCGGATCGCCGCGCTCGAATACGACGACCTCATCGCCCGGATCGGTCCGGTGGACGTGCAGATCCTCGGCATCGGCAGCAACGGACACATCGGCTTCAACGAGCCGTCGTCGTCGCTCACCTCGCGCACCCGCATCAAGACCCTCACCGAGAAGACCCGCGCCGACAATGCGCGCTTCTTCGACGGCGATCTGGCGCAGGTGCCGATGCACGTCATCACCCAGGGCCTGGGCACCATCTGCGAGGCACGGCATCTCGCGCTCGTCGCGACCGGCGCGGGCAAGGCCGCCGCGATCGCCGCCGCCGTCGAAGGGCCGCTGTCGGCGTCGTGCCCGGCGTCGATCCTGCAGTGGCATCCGCACGCCACGATCGTGGTGGATCCGGCGGCCGCCGCCGATCTCCGCGACTCCGACTACTACCGCTACGTCTACGCCAACAAGCCGGAGAATCAGCGCTCCTAGC
>CAZEOP010000062.1:0-16115 GCA_964513715.1 uncultured Gordonia sp. | reverse complement strand
CCGCCGAGCTGGGCGAGCGTTCCGCACCGCGCGGGGGCCCGCCCACCACGGCCGGCCCCCGGCTCGTTTCGTGGGCCGGCCGGCCCACGAATCCGTAGCGGATTCGCCCGCGGTTCCGGCAAGATCCGCTACGGATTTCGGGAAGCGGTGCTGCGGAGAGGTCTACGGCCCGGCGGTGCTCGATGGCGGGTAAGGGGATGCTCCGTCACTGTTCACTGGTAGAAGCGCTGTCACACGAGGCGGCTGACCAGTGCAACGCCCACGATGATGAGCGGTGCAGTAGCTGTCTCTGGTGGTCATTTATTCGGTTCTAATGGTCCGAGTGCCGATTCCGTCGATGGGTACCATAACTACATAGTTGTCAGTGGACTCGACCCGTCGAGTCTGAGTGTTGTATTTCTCGACTGTCACGTCGTAGCTGTTGTACAGCGGATAGCCGAGAACGGTCTGGCCGGGTTCAAGATTCCCTGTGTCTAATCTCATCCGGCTGTCGTAGGTGACGGATTCATCCAGGCTATGGCCATATTTCGCGGATAGCGCCGAGTTTACTCCCGATTCGATACTGCTCTTGGCTGGGCCCGAAAGGCTGGTACCGCCGAGGCTGCTTCCACTCGCCTCCCAGCTCTTGATGGATCGTGTGGTTCGGTTCTTTCCCGGGCCGCAATTTTTGACGCCGTAGTCGCACGCAATGATGGGTTGAGGCCCATCGCCTCGTCTTACGAAAGAAATGTCCGTTACGTTGTAGTCGTAGTCATCGAAGCATTTCCCCAGTCCGTAGTTGTTTCGATGACGCCCGTCGCCGCATCCATCTGCTGCCGTGTAGACGCGATAGGCATCGCTGTGATGATTCTTCGTTGTGCTATCTGGATCGTCGTTTCCGCCGCGACATGTGTGCGGAACTGGTGGGGGCGGTGCCTCGTTCCGGGACTTACCCGGATTGGCCTGGGTCCAGGTCGCCTTCCATGCCTCGTTGTATGCCGATGCTTCGCGCTTGCACCGTTCGGCCGGCGTCTCGGCACTTGCCGGCGTGCCGCCGACAATGAGCGTCGTCGTCACAAGTGCGGCACCGATCCAGCCGACTATGCGGGTCGTGCTCGGTGAGGATCTCCTTTTCATGGAGTGCTCCTCGTCTGTTCGTGCCGGAAGATTGCCATGTAGCTCGTCCCTTCGGGTTCGTGAGTGGTGCCGGGTGGCACCGTGGAAGACCGTAGGTGGGGTAGGTGGGAGAAATGGCAAGGCGGATCGGGAAAAAGTGCCATCGTCGCAGGTAGGAGAGTTTCAGGAAAATTACGGTCCGTAATTTCACTTATGGCCGACCTGGGGAAATGTGCGGTTGCTCTCTTGCGGGCTCACGGGAAACCAGTGCCTTGGAGAGTGTCGGGCTGCTGGCTGAACTCGCCGAGCCGCCGCTCCCTGAGCCGGGCGACGAAGGAGCGGGTGTCGACGGGGCGTGGGCCTCGACACCGGCGGCTCCCGAATCCGTCGAAGGCGGCTGGCACCTCGGCGGCTCAGGGCCCGTGGCTGGCGTGTGGCGTCACACCGGGAGTCAATGGATCAGGAGGCTCGAAGTATTCGGGGATTCGAGTTGTAGTCGGGTATCTCCGAGTGAGAAAGTAGCCGGGGCTGAGGTTGTAGGTAGATCGTTGGATCCGGTGATTTCAGGGGGTAAATTGATATCCGATTACTTGCCCATATCGAACATGCTTTTCCAGTGTCTTATGGTGGCGGTTCCGTACATGTGGTTGACCGCTGCGGCGATCTTTGCGCCTAAGCTGCCGGCAGTGGATGGCCCGGATTGGGTGGTACCGGACCCGAAAGGGTGGGCGACTCCGCGGTCGCTGGCTGGTAGGAAAGCCGGCAGAGTGGCTTTGTTGCTCACGCTGGCGGGGGCGTTGGTGATTTCACCGACGAGTTTTGCGGTCGGAATGCTGGTGGGTTGGCCAATTGCACACTTCGGCTACCTTGATCATGGTTGGAGATACGGCTAGTCGGCATGGTTAGTCTTGAATGCTGTGATCGCGGGCCGATCGGCGATTTATTGCAGAACGGAGGAGTGTGGATCCGTTGGATTTCCTGATCTACTTCATCGTGGTATTGCCAGCTCTCGCTGCTTTGGTTGCCGTGCCGTTCGTCAGTCGTCCGTCTCCACTGGTGGTGCGAGTCGGCCTGATTCTGGTGGTGGCGCTCTTGGCGGGGGTTTTGTCGGCGACAGTGCTCGAAGGTGTCGCGTGGCAGGGAGGAGTGTTTGTTGCGTTCTGGTTCGCCATCACCGGGATCGTCTTTCTGATCCCGACGGGCGACATGGGAGAGAAGACTCGGAAGTAAGCCTCTTTGAGAGGAATCGGCGGCGTATGGATCTGTCGCGGATTCGCCCACGCTTTCGGCAGGATCCGCTACAGATTCCGGGAGCCCTTCGACACGGCCTTCTTCGTCGCCCGGCTCAGGGACCGGGCTTGGACACGGGCTCCTACGGCGCCCGGCTCAAGGACCTTCTGGCTAGCTACTCAGCGGCGGGAGAGGGCCTTGTCGACGGCGGCGCGCATCGAGCCCTCCCAGAGGTCGCCGTGGCCGGGGAGGAGGAGTTCGGCGTCGGTGGCGGCGATGTGCTCCAGCGACTCCGCGTTCTGCTCGGGGTCGTGAGTGAAGATCGGGCCCAGGCATTGCGGACCGGTCTTCGAGGTGATCGAGTGGCCGCTGATCAGCGCATCGCCGGAGACGACGATCTCGCCGTCGGCCACCAGGAAGGCGCTGTGCCCGCGGGTGTGGCCGGGGGTCGGGATCGCCACCGGCGCACCGGGCAGGGTGCTCAGCTCGCCGAACGGTGCGGCGTCGTCCAGACCGGAGCGGCTCAGCGCGCCGAGCGGGATGATCTGGCTCAGCCAGCTCAGCACCCGCGGCTGCCAGGCGATCGGGGCCAGACTGAAGGCATCGGCCTGCTCCAGATAGTCGCGCCGGGCGTGCGCCACCTCGTGCGGGTCGGCGTAGACGTCGAAGGTGTACTTCTCGCGCAGCTTCACCAGCCCGCCCAGATGGTCCACATGCGCGTGCGTGAGCAGCGCGGCCCGGATCTCCTCGGGGTGGCTGCCGATCCGGCGCAGCGACTCGACCACCGCGCCGGCGTGACCGGGGTAGCCGCCGTCGATCAGCGTGATGCCCTCGTCGGACCGCAGGATGACCCAGTTGACCGTCGACGTGCTCACGAAATAGGTGCGCGCGCCGCCGCTACCGGTCAGCGTGTCGATTCGCAGATCCACTGTGCCTCGTACCTCCTGGGCCGATCAGGCCGGGTTCGTCACGACCAGGACGAACGGGCCCACCTGGGTCACCGTATACGCCGGATCGTCGAAGACGGCCGGATCGAAGGTGACGGTGTAGCGCTTGATGTTCGGATCGTTCGGGTACACGTCGGCGGCCAGCCGCAGCGTGTAGCCGTCGGGCGAATAGCGGAAGACGAAGACGTCGGGCCGCGGCCACGGACTGGCGGCCAGCTGATCGGCCAGCTCCTGCGCCGTGGTGGCCTGCGACCACGCCTCGATGGTCTGCGCGCGGCGCTCGAACTCGGCCAGCGGATTCGCGTAGTGCGAGGTGAGTCCCTGAAAACCCCAGTACGGGTACACCGACAGGAAGCTGTAGTCGGCGGTCAGCACGATGTTCTGCGTCGCCGGCCGGCCGGTCTGCTCACCGATCAGCCGGTGCAACTCGGCGTAGTAGCTCTCGGCGCCCGCTGGACGGTGATCGGCGCGCTGCCCGGCGCCGTCGGTGTCGGTGTAGGCGATGGTGATCTCCTGCGAGAGCGCCGACGGCAACTGCTGGGCGACGGCCACCGCGGCCACCGCGGCCAGCACGCCGAGGGCGGTGCGGACGTCGCCGAACCGCTCGACGGCCACCCGGCACAGTTCGATCACGCCGAAGACGCCGGCCGCCGCGAGGATCCCGGCGGTCACCGCCTCCAGCCGGAACGACAGCAGGGTGCTGCCGACCGCGGTGCGGGCCAGTGAGGCCAGCGTCAGCACCAGGATGCCCACGAGTGCCGCGGCCATCGCGAAGGCGAGCGTCCGCGTGCGCATCCGCAGCAGCACCCAGACCAGGCCGATCAGCGTCAGCACGCCGATCAGGCTGAACGACAGCATCGGCAGCGGCAGGATGGCGCCGTTCTCCGGCAGATAGTGTTCGGCGGCGCCGCTGCCGGACACGCTGGCGCCCAGGCGCGCCCGCAGGAAGGGCAGCCAGAAGACGAGGGCGACGGCCACGGCGATGCCGCCGACCGCGGCCAGGCGCACCAGGACGCCGAGCACGGCGCTGCGCCGGCGGGCGGCGACCACCGCGTCGGGAGTGGCGGCGTTGCGCGCCCCCAGCCACGCCTGCACCAGATAGACCAGGGCGATCAGGATCGCGGTCCCGGCGAACAGGGCGGTGTACAGCGTGTAGACGGTGGCGCTGACGCCGATGAACAGGCCGGCGGCGAGCACCGCGAACCAGCTGGTGCCGCGCAGCGGGGCCGGGCCGTCGGCCAGCCGTCCGCGGCCGCGCAGCGCATAGGCGAGCACGGTCAGCATCGGCACGCCGACCAGGATCAGCACGGCGGCGTACGGCTCGGGGGAGGCGTAGCGCAGGGTGACGGCGGTGACCGCCAGGCCCACCGCGGTGCCGGCGGTGACCCCGACCAGCTTGTTCCACAGGGCGACACCCAGTGCGGCGGCCGCGGCCATCGAGACGATGGCCCACGGTTTGTAGGCCTCCCAGCCGGGCAGACCGAACAGGTTCGCGTAGCGCCCGCCGAACCAGAACCAGGTGGCCGGATAGTAGGGCGGCAGCTCCGCATAGGTCATGTCGGCCAGGTGCGGACTGCTGGTGAGCCGGGTCAGGTACTCGGTGCGGAACTGCTGATCGGAGGTGAGGCCGTGCAGGTACAGCCGGGTGGCGCCCAGCGGCATGCCCAGGCTCACCGTCACCAGGCCGGCCGAGGCGAGGGCGCCGAGCCAGGAGGTGATCGTTCGCCAGCCGCGGTAGCGATGCGCCACGACGGCGACCACCGCGAGCAGCACGCACAGGGCCTGACCGAGGGTGGTCAGCGCCCGCGTCACGTTCGACGTATTGTACGCCGGCCAGGCCACCGCGTCGATCACCCGGAGCCCGGCCACGGCGAGACCGGCGCCGAGGATCACGGCGCCGAGCAGCTCGGCCAGCTCGCGGATGCGGGCCGTCGTCCCCGTGGCGGAAGGGGCCGTCGTACCGGTCACGATCAGACGGGAAGCTTGCGGAAGATGGGGCGCGGGATGTGGCGCAGGGCCATCATGATGAACCGGAACGGGCCCGGGACCCAGATGATCTCCTTGCCCTTCTCCACGGCGGCGACGACGCGCTGGGCGACGTCCTCCTTGTTCACCGTCAGCGGCGCCTCGGCGACGTGCGCGGACAGCCGGGTGCGCACCTGGCCGGGGCGCACGACGAGGACGCGCACGCCCTCGGCGCGGACGGCCTCGCCCAGGCCCAGGTAGAAGCCGTCGAGCCCGGCCTTGGTGGAGCCGTAGACGAAGTTGGAGCGGCGGACCCGCTCACCGGCCACCGAGCTCATGGCGATGATCTGGCCGTGGCCCTGGGCGCGCATCTTTTCGCCGAGGAGCACGCCGACGGAGACCGCGGCGGTGTAGTTGATGTCGGCCTCGAGCACGGCGAGCTTCTGGTCCTGCCAGGCCTGCTCGTCGTCGCCCTGGATGCCGAAGGCCACGATGGCGACGTCGATGTCGCCGCCGGCGAAGGCCGCGTCGATGACGCCCGGATGGGAATCGGTGTCGAGGGCGTCGAAGTCGATCTGCTGCACGCTCATCGCGCCGGCCGCGGTCATCGCCTCGACGGCGGCAGGTGCGGCCGGATCGTTCGGGACGGTCGCGAGCACGACGCGCATGGGGCCGCGCTTGAGGTACTCGGCGGTGATGGCCAGCCCGATCTCGGAGCTGCCCCCGAGGACGAGGACGGACGAGGGAACGCCGACGGCGTTGAACATGGGGTTCTCCCTTGGGGTGAGATCTCGACTGCGCTCGATCAGCGGGCTAGTCGGGATCGGTGGTGGGTGGTTGCTACACGAGTTCCAGGCGGCGGCCCATGTCGGACATGAAGACCTGGTTCGGATCCACCCGGCGCCGCACCTCGAGCCACTCGTCGACGCGCGGGTACATCGCGTGGAAGGTCTCGGCCGTGGTGCGCGAGTCCTTCGCGGTGTACAGGCGGCCGCCGATCGACAGCACCCGGCGGTCCAGTTCGGAGACGAACTCGTGCAGGCCCCGCTTGATCGGGAAGTCGACGCAGATGTTCCAGCCCTCCATCGGGAAGCTGAGCGGCGCCTGGTTGCCCTTGCCGAACAGCTTGAAGACGTTGAGGAAGCTGACGTGTCCGGAGGCCTGGATGTCGTAGATGATGCCCTTGAACTCTTCGACGGCCTCGGGCGGAACGATGAACTGGTACTGCAGGAAGCCCTTGCTGCCGTAGGCCCGGTTCCAGTTCCCGAACAGATCGAGCGGGTGATAGAACTGCGTCAGGTTCTGGATCTTCCCGGTGTAGTTGCCGCCCATCCGGTAGTAGGCCTCGCCGACCATCGAGAAGTTGAACTTGTTGGCCAGCCCGTTCGGGAAGACGTCGGGGAAGTTGACCAGCGTGGGCGCGTCGAACTTCAGCGGATCCTTCGCCAGCTTCTCGGGCAGCTGATCGAGCGTGGCCAGCGAGCCGCGGGAGAAGGTACCGCGGCCGAGCTTCGGCGGCTTGCTGATCGCGTCGAACCAGCCCGAGGAGTAGGTGTAGTTGTCCTCCGAGCCGTCCATGTGCAGCGCGATGGTCTCGTCGAGGCTCTTGGTCACGGTGCCGTCGGCGATGAAGTAGGCGGTCTCGGTGCGCGTCATCTTGATCTTGGCGCGCAAGATGATGCCGGTCAGGCCGATGCCGCCGACCGTCGCCCAGAAGATCGAGGCGTCCGGATCGTCCGGCGCGCCTTCGGGACGCAGGGTCAGCACCTGGCCCGAGGCGGTCAGCAGAGAGAGTTCGGCGACGTGATTGCCGAAGCTGCCGGCGCTGTGGTGGTTCTTGCCGTGGATGTCGCAGCCGATGGCGCCGCCGACGGTCACCTGGCGGGTGCCCGGCAGCACCGGAACCCACAGGCCGTGCGGCAGCGCGAGGCGCATCAGGGTGTCCAGGTCGACGCCGGCGTCGAGATCGACGATGGCCGTGTCGGCATCGATCGAGTAGATCCGAGTGAGCTGCGTCATGTCGACGGTCAGGCCGCCGGCGTTCTGGGCGTTCTCGCCGTACGAGCGGCCGAGGCCGCGGGCGATCACGCCGCGCTTGAGGTACGACGGCTTGTCGGCGTTCGCGTCGGCCACCCGGGCCACGGCATCGGCGATGACCTCGGGATACGGGGTCGACAGCACATGGCCCTCGATGGGCATGGTGCGGCCCCAGCCCATCAGCTTCTGGGTCTGGATCGGCAGCACCCCGACGCCGGGAGCGGACGGAGCGGGTCGATTGTCCTTCGTGTTCATCGCCCAAGAGACTACTCGGCCGTACCTGTGGATTACCTATACTGTCGAACCGAACCAATACGGGGGACAGACGAACAGATGACACGCTGTGCGGGAGGACGGGGGCGACGATGATCGTCGTGGGATACACGGCCGGCTCGTTCGGCAAGGCCTGCCTGGAGCAGGGCATCGTCGAGGCGCGCCTGCGGGGCACCGACCTGTTGGTGATCAGTGCGATCTCCGAGGCGCGCGGCCAGCGGATCGCCGACGCGCAGGAGATGGCGGAGGTGGAGGATCGGCTGGTGGCCTCCGGACTGCGCTACACCATCCGTCAGCCGATCGGCGCCACCCCGGCCGAGGAACTGCTGACCGCAATGGACGAGGACGAGGCAGAGATGCTGGTCATCGGTATGCGGCGACGCACCCAGGTGGGCAAGCTGCTGCTGGGCAGTACCTCGCAGTATCTGCTGGTGCAGTGCCGCAAGCCGGTGCTGGTGGTGAAGCCGGGCGACGGCGCCGCCCCGGGCGCACCGGCCTCGCTGGTCGACACCGCGGCGCTGCCCGCCCAATCGGGCGACAGCGTCGAACCCTGAGCCCGGCTTAGCTTTCCGCCGGCTGAGCCGCGAGGAGCGCAGCGACGAGCGAGTCGAAGCCTCCCTCGCAGACGTCAGCGCATGATCCGCGCCAGGAAGGGCGTGGAGTCCGGCATCGAGGCGAGCACGGTGCCCGAGTGGTCCTCACCCGGGTACAGGTGGAACTCGACCGGCTGGCCCGCGGCGAGCATCTGCGCATACAGCGAACCGGCCGAGGGCGCCGGGACGTCGGTGTCGAGCAGACCCTGGCCGAGGAAGATCGGCCGGTCGTAGCCGGAGTACGGCGTGGCCATGTAATCGACCAGCGCCGCCTGCATGCCCGGGATCGAGGTGAGCGGGCGGCTGAACCAGCCGTTGGCCTTCTCGCCGGCCACGGCCTCGGACATCTCGCCGTTGCAGAGGGTCTCGGCCTTGCGCAGTACCGCGCGTCCGCGCGGCGTCATCGCCGAGGTGACGTGCAGGTCGGGTCGGGCGTCGTTGAAGCCGGCCAGGATGTACGCCGTGTAGGCGTTGAGCGCGGCGGGCAGTGCGACCGGCGGGAAGCCGGGGCCGGCCTGGGCGACGATCAGCTCGATGTTCGCGGGCGTGCCGGTGGCCACCACGCCGCGGTAGTCCAGGTCGCTGCCGCGCGAGTACTGCGTGGCGCGGCGGGCGGCGTTCAGGGCGGCGCCCGCGCCCTGGGACTGGCCGACGATGGCCCACTTGCGGGCCAGCGGCAGACCGCTCTGGTGTGCGGCCTTCACCGCGTCGACCACCGAGTGGGCCGCCACCGTGCCCGACAGGTAGCTCATCAGCCCCGGGGTGCCGAGCCCGGCGTAGTCGGTGGCGACGACGGCGTAACCCAGCTTCAGCCAGTGGCCCAGATACTCGACGTCGCGCTCGGAGCGCGGCAGCGTCGACGGGGCGCAGCCGTCGCCGAGGCCGGTGGTGCCGTGCGCCCAGGCGATCACCGGGTAGCCGCCGGCGGGTGCGGCCGCGCGCGGGAGGAAGATCGCCCCGGTGCTGACCGCCGGCTTCTGGTGGACGTCGGTGGTGGCGTACAGAATCCGGTAGGCGCTGCCGGCGGCCGGCAGCGAGACGGCCGGGTCCAGCGGGGTCTTGGCCAGCAGGGTGCCGGGCGCTCCGATCGGTCCGGAGTAGTGCCGGGCGTCGAGCCCGGACCAGCGCGGCGCCGGAGTGCCGCCGGGCTGCGCCGAGGCCGGTGCCACCAGGGCGGTCGGCACCGTCGTGGCGACGACGGCGAGTGCGGTGACGAGCAGGCGGCGCAGCGAGGGTCTCATGGATTCCGGGGCTAACGCAGCCGGCCCGCCGGCGGCGGCGGGCCCGGGCAGCGGTGCGAGGTCAGCGAACGGTGACGCCCACGGTGGCCACCCGGGACGGGAACATGCCGCCGGGGCTGCGTGAGTGCTGGTGGTCTTCGACCACCGCGACCGAGCAGCCGCCGAAAGCGGCGCAGTTGATCCGGGTGCCGTTGGGCAGCGGCCCGAAGAGTGAGGTGTCGTGCAGGGCGATGCGCAGCGTGCCGGTGGCGCGGCCGTTCGCGGCGATCGGGGTCGCCTGACTGTCCCGGTTGCTCAGGTGCACGAAGCTGTTCGCGATGTTTCCGGGCCGGGCGCAGACCGGGTAGAAGGCCGGCTGGTTCTGGCAGAGCATGACGTAGTAGCCGGCGTTCGGGTTCAGCCCGGTGGCCGTGAACTCGACGGTCTGTCCGACGTGCACGGTCCGGTCGTCGACGCTGATCCGGGGCGGGGCCGCGGCGGCCTCCGGGGCGGTCGCGAGGGTGGCGGCGGCAGCGGCGGTGGCGGCCGACACGGCGACGGCCCAGCGGGTGATCGTGTTCATGTCCGGACCATATAGGCAAGGCTTGCCTAAGCACAATCGCGGTTCGGTGCGGATTAGGCTGGCGGGGTGACCGACCCCGATCCGCGCCACTATCCGTCGCAGTCGCTGCATCACGAGGACTTCGCCACGCGGCACGCGCCGATGCCGATCGAGCTGCCCTTCGACGACGAAGAGGCCTCGACCGACGTCGATCTGAAGACGCAGATCGTCCGCTTCGTGCTGACCGGCGCCGGCTCGGCGGTACTCGACTACGGGCTGACCATGCTGCTGCTGCACGGGCTGGGAACTCCGCCGGGAGTAGCCAAGGCCTGCGGTTTCATCCTCGGTACGACCGTCGCCTATCTGATCAACCGGCGCTGGACCTTCCGCGCCGAACCCAGCCGGGCGCGCTTCGCGGCGGTGGTGCTGCTGTACCTGGTCACCTTCGGCGTCAACGTCGGCCTGTTCTCGTGGATGTCGCACGTCTGGCCGGAGACGTGGGCCTACTCCGCGATCGCTTTCGTCATCGCGCAGGGCGTGGCGACGGTCATCAACTTCGTGGTGCAGCGCGCGGTGATCTTCAAGATCCGCTGATCCCCGGCGGCCCCGCTGGTGCGAGGCCGGCCGGGGTCCCGGTGTCAGCTCGCGTTGGCCTTGGCGATGATGCTGTCGCCGTACCGGTTCAGGTTGTCGATCTTCTTCTGCAGCGGCTCTTCGTCCTTGCCGGTGATGTAGGGCAGCCGGAAGCCGACGATCACGTCGGTGATGCCCTTGTCCTCCAGGCGCTTCACGCCGTCGACGGTGTAGGCGTCCATCGAGATGACGTGGATCTCGAAGGGATCGTTCTCCTTGCCCTCCTCGACGCGCATCCGGGCGATCTTCTCCAGCAGCTCGTCGAGCTCCTCGCCCGGGCCGCCGCCGTGCATCCAGCCGTCGCCGCGGCGGACGGCGCGGCGCAGCGCCAGGTCGGCGTGGCCGCCGACCAGCAGCGGGATGGGCTCGGTGGGCGCCGGCGACATCTTGATCTTGGGGATGTCGTAGAACTCGCCGTGGAACTCGAAGTAGTCGCCCGAGGTGAGGCCGCGGATGATGTCCATGCACTCGTCCATGCGCTTGCCGCGCCGGGCGAAGTCGACGCCCATCATGTCGTAGTCCTCGGGCCACGGGCTGGTGCCGATGCCCAGGCCGAGCCGGTTACCGGTCAGGTGGGCCACGGAGGCGGCCTGCTTGGCGACCAGCGCCGGCGGCCGGATCGGCAGCTTCAGCACGAAGGGCAGGAAGCGCAGGGTGCTGGTGACGGCGCCGAGGTAGGTGGCCTGGATGAAGGTCTCGATGAACTCCTTGTTCTCCAGGAATTCGCGGTTGCCGTCCGGGGTGTACGGGTATTTCGCGTCGGACACCTCGGGGTAGGCGATGGAGTCGGGGATGGTCATGCCCGAGAAGCCGGCGGCTTCGGCGGCCTGGGCCAGGGGGGCGTAGTAACTCGGATCGGTCATCGCCTCGGCGAACGTGAAACGCATGGAACCACACTAGAACACGTTCTAGTGTTTGCGCGACGCCTCGGGCGACACTTTTCCGCCGCGTGCGGATGCCGGATGCCCGGGTAATCGGCACCGGCGTTCGGTATGGTCGCGCCAGCGCCCCTAGTCCCAAGTTTGGTGACATATGACCGGTGGACCGTTGTGCCGGTCGGGGCCGGGACATGCGGTCCGGCAGTGCTGCGGACCGGGCACAACCGACAGCACGGCCGGGTGGCGGTGCTCGCAGAAGAGGTGACGACGTGGAACAGCAGGTCAATCGGGCGGCGCGGCGCGCGGCGGCGAAGCGCGCGGGCCGGTACGGGCGCCGGGCGGGTGCGCTCGCGGCGACCGGAGTACTCGCCGCCGGGCTCCTCGGTGCGGGTGCCGGGATCGGTGCCGCCGCCGGTCCGCTGGATGCGCTCGGCGACCTCGGCGGCATCACCGAGATTCTCGACAACGAGATGGTGCGCGACTTCGTCGAGATCTGCACCGCGCCGGATGGCTCCACCCCGGTGATCGATGCCGAGCATCCGCCCGTCGCGGTGGCGGACTGCTCGCAGAGCACCGGCGGCACGGGTGTCGCGGTGGTGCTCCCGGACTCGGTGGAGATCGGTGGGCTGCTGGAAGGCTACGACGTCGACCTGTCGGACGTGCCCGTGCTGAACCTGGGCACCAAGAACATGATCGAGCTGCTCAGCGGCCTGGCCCTGGGCTCGAGCACGACCAAAGACATCATCGCCGGGCTGCTCGAGGCTGCCGGCCAGAAGCGGGTGCGCATCGATCCGGGCGCCATCGGCATCTACAGCAGCTACGAGCAGATCCGCGCCCACGCGGCACTGGAGCCGCTGGCCGCGGCCAAGGACGTCTGCGTCAGGGACGACGGCTCCACCGCCAACCCGATCTTCGGCGTTTGCGTGAGCGGCACCTTGGTGCGCAAGAACGACGACCAGAACCGTCCGCTCCGGGCGAATGCTCTCAAGATGGTCGAGTACCTCTCCGGAGAGAAGTTCGACAGCTACGACCAGGCCGTCGACCTCCCGGCGATCAGCGACCTCAAGCCGCGCGGCTCGGCCACCGTCGTCGGCGACGGCGTCAAGGTGGCCGTCGCGATGCGCGGCGGCACGGCGCTCGCCACGGCGAACGAGAAATTCGGTATCCCGGGCATCGCCATGGCCGCTGCCGACCACGGCGCCTCGGCGACGGCCAGCGCCGCCGGCGGCATCGCGACCGCGCTGAACGCGGACACCGACCAGCTCAAGCTCACCTTCTTCGGCCGCGAACTGGACCTGACCCAGCTGAAGGGCTCGGGTGCGCTGGACCTGGCCGGCGAGGACGGCGCCGGGCTGATCGACCAGATCGACGGCCTCGTGCTGCCGGGGCTGAAGGAGGTCTCCTGCTTCGGACTGTCCACCTCGGCCCGGGCCGACGGCTTCGGCGCGTGCAGCAACTTCTTGGGCACCTTGGACTCGTACCAGGACCTGCGCCCGGCCGGGACCGGTGATGCGCGGCAGCGTCAGTTCGGGTTCACCGACGTCACCAGCCTGGTTCTGGGCAACGACGCCCTGCTCAAGCAGATCGACGATGCCGACTTCCTCGACGGTCTGATGGGCGCGATCACCAGCGAGGATCAGCGCCTCAAGCTCGCCAAGGACTTCTTCCGGTTTACCGAGGAGGTGCGCACCGGCGCGCAGAAGGTGGATCCGAAGACCGGTGAACCGCTGGTCGACGAGGCCGGTCGCCCGGTCTACGAGACCACCACGGTCGCCTACCTGACCAGTGACTACGGGCTGCGCGAGCCGATCTCCATCGACTGGCTGGGCTACCGCCTGGTGATCGCACCGTGGACCGAGACGGAGGTCAACGGTGCCAAGTACCCGAACCTGCTGGCCCTGCCGCAGTTGCGCAAGATCGAGGGCGACGCGGAGCGGGGCCTGCTGCCGAAGATCTCGCTGGTCACCTGGGACCATCCCTTCGGTCTGGGCACGGTGGACCTGAGTAATCCCTTCGATCCGCTGTCCACCCTGAAGAAGTGGTGGGGCTCGGTCACGCTGATCGACGATGTCAAGGGCGCCGGCGCCCTGCTGGGCGGTGATGCGGCCGCGACGGTCTCGGACGCCGGCCTGAGTCTCGGCTCGGCTTCCGGAGGCTCCGCACCCGCCGAGTCCGGGACGGGATCGGCGGGAGTGTTGCCGCTGACCTCGTTCTCCGGCGGTGCCGACTCGGCCGACCACGCCGCGCCGGAGCGGCTGACGTCCGGCACCGGCGACCAGCCGGCAGCCGGTGCACCGTCACTCCAGCAGGCGCCGGCTCCCGGTGAGTCCGGATCGCGGCTGGAGAGCGCGCCGGAGTCGTCCGCAGCCGAGCTCCCCGCACCCGGCTCGTCGGCGCCCGCGGTGCCGGGCGGCGCTGGCACCGGGCTGGACGGCGCCGGCGCGAGCGGTGCGGAGTCGGGCGCGAGCGCCCCGCAGCTGCCGTCGTCGGAGTCGATCGGATCGAGCCCGCAGTCGTCCGGTCCGCAGTCCTCGGGGTCGCAGTCGTCGGGGTTGCCGTCGTCGGGGTCGGAGACCGGCGGCGCGTCCTCGAGCGGGCTGTCGATGGCCGGCTGACCGAGAGTTACCGGCACAGGAGAGGGGTCCGTGGACTATGCGTCCACGGACCCTCGCTCTGTGCCGGTAACTTGCCGTAGCCGGTGACTCGCTGCGGCCGGAGACCGTCCGGGTGGGCTCAGCTCTTGAGGATCCCGAGGTCGTAGAACAGCTGGTAGCGGACCGGGTCGTCGGGCAGGTACCAGTGCAGGCCCGCCTCGGCGAAGACCGCGACCAGGTTCACCAGCATGATGAGCGCGAAGAAGCCCACCGCCGCGTAGCCGAGGTTGCGCATCGCGGGAGTCAGCGGCGCGGTCGACGAGGTGACCGGTGCGAACGACGTCACCAGCGCGATCGCGCCGATGCCGGCGACGAAGAGGATCCACGCCCAGACGTACATGTGCAGGCCGAGGACGGCGCCGCCGTAGCCGGGGTCGCCGGGCAGGATGTGCAGCATGGTGTGCCGCCACGAGGCGAAGCCGCCGACCAGGCAGCCGATGATCGCCAGGCCCCAGCCCACCTGGTAGTCGCGGACGGTAATGGTGCCCGCCGTCGCCTTCCGGACGATGTACGCGCCGCCGAGCGCGGCCAGCGCCATGAACATCCGCTGGATCATGCACAGCGGGCACGGATACTCCCACTGGGCAAACTGCACGAACAGTCCGGCGCAGATCACCACGGTCCAGCCGGCCACGAAGATCACGGCCAGCCAGTACTGCAGCCGGCCGGCGAGCGCCCGGCCGGTGAGTGCCCCGCCGTCGACCGGCTCGCCGGACTCCACCGCGCTCACCACGACAGCCCCAGCCCGAGACCGGAGGTGATGTGGTGGGCCAGCAGGAAGATCGTCGTCACCAGGGTGATCCACCAGACGATGAGCGCGGGCCGTGAATCGTCCTTCCAGAACAGCAGGGCGACGGTCAGGAACAGACCGAGGAAGATGAGTGCGTCCATGCACGCATTAGACGCCGATCGGCAGCGGCGCGGGGCCGATCACCGGCCCGGGGCCATAGGTCAATCTTGGTCGGTACCGAAGCGTTCTTGCCGCCCCAGCCGGCGCAGTCGCAGCCACTCCCGGAAGCCGGCCGGATCGCGCTGCTGCACCAGGAAGTACCAGCCGAAGCGCGCGTACTCCTGCGGCAGCAGTTTACGCATGCCCGGCTGGCTCATCAGGTAGCCGCGGTTGCGGTAGGTGAAGAAGCGCTTGGTGGCGTTGTCGGGGTACTGCGTGTGCATTCGGCCGCCGAGGATCGGCCGGAATTCGTCGCTGCCGTCCGGGTGCAGGTACGCCGTCGTGAGGCAGGTGCCGAAGGCGACACCCGAGCGCACCAGCCGGCGATGCATCTCCACCTCGTCGCCCCGCACGAACAGTCGCAGGTCGGGCACGCCCACCTTGTCGAGCGTCGACGCGGCGAAGAGCGCGCCGTTCATCAGCGAGGCGATTCCGGGCAGCAGATCGTCGGACCGGGACTCGTTCGGCTCGAAGAGTTCACTGCGGCGCCGCCGCCAGACCAGGCCGCGGCGCAGCGGGAAGGCCAGGGCGTCGGGCTCGTCGATGTTCACCACCACCGGCGAGACCTCGGCGAGCCCGTGCCGCCGCGCGCACGCCAGCAGGGTCGAGAGCACCTGCGGGCCCTCGGGCCGGCCGTCGTCGTCGGCACACCAGATCCAGTCGGCGCCCAGCGCCAGGGCGTGCAGCATGCCGAGGGCGAAGCCGCCGGCTCCGCCGAGGTTGTGCTGCGAGGGCAGGTAGGTGGTCGGGATGGATTGGGCTGCCACCAGTTCGCCGACCTCGGGCTCGGCCGCGTTGTCGATCACGATCAGGTGGTCCAGCGGGCGGTCCTGGGCGGCCAGCACCTGCAGCGACTGCGCGAGCAGTTCCCGTCGCCGATGGGTGACGACGACCCCGACGACCCGCTCGCCGGTGCTCATGCGCCCTCGCCCTGTTCGGCGAGCACCTTGCGGACCTGCGCGGCGGCGTCGTCGCCCTGGTAGGCCTGGACCACCTCTTCGATGCCGCCGTCCATCCGGATCTGCCCGTGGTCCACCCAGAGTGCGCGGTCGCACAGCTGCGCCAGGAATTCGTTGGAG